>NZ_JBICXG010000004.1:0-436834 GCF_043200175.1 Streptomyces sp. NPDC048462 | reverse complement strand
CGCCAGCGCTCACACCACCAAAACCCCCCCCCCCCCCGGTTTTAATAATAGCCATCGCGGGTTTTTTACCTTTCTGGGGGCCCCGTCGACGGAACGTTCCGTCGACGGGCGCCGCGCATACACAGATACCCTTGATACGTGACCGACGCCCAAGAGACCGCAGCAGACACTTCACTGCGAACCACCGGGGGCGCCCCCCCGGACGACGTCGCCCCGGCGCCGATCCCCTTGCTCGAACCTCGCGAGGGCATTCCACCGGTGGTGGCCTCCGACGACGCCCTGGCCCGGGTGGTCGCGGCCTTCGCCGCGGGCTCCGGCCCGGTGGCCGTCGACGCCGAGCGCGCCTCCGGCTACCGCTACGGGCAGCGCGCCTACCTCGTGCAGCTGCGGCGTGACGGCGCGGGCAGCGCGCTGATCGACCCGGTCGGCTGCCCCGACCTGTCCGGTCTTGGCGAGGCGCTGCACGAGGCGGAGTGGATCCTGCACGCGGCGACCCAGGACCTGCCCTGTCTGCGCGAGATAGGGATGACCCCGACCGGCCTCTTCGACACGGAGCTGGCCGGACGGCTCGCGGGCTTCCCCCGGGTCGGCCTCGGCGCCATGGTCGAGAACGTGCTCGGCTACTCACTGGAGAAGGGCCACTCCGCCGTCGACTGGTCCACCCGCCCGCTGCCCGACCCCTGGCTGCGCTACGCGGCGCTCGATGTCGAGCTGCTGATCGATCTGCGCAACGCCCTGGAGGAGGAGCTCGACCGGCAGGGCAAGCTGGAGTGGGCGCAGGAGGAGTTCGCCGCCATCGCCGCGGCGCCCCCCGCCCCCCCGCGCCAGGACCCGTGGCGCCGCACCTCCGGGATGCACAAGGTCCGTCGGCGCCGTCAGATGGCCGTGGTCCGCGAGCTGTGGAACACCCGCGACCAGGTCGCCCGGCGCCGCGACATCTCCCCCGGCAAGGTGCTCGGGGACGGCGCGATCGTCGAGGCCGCACTGGCGCTCCCGGCCAACGTCCAGGCGCTGACCGCGCTGCCCGGCTTCGGCCACCGGATGGGGCGGCGGCAGCTGGAGCAGTGGCAGGCGGCCGTCGAGCGCGCGAAGGAGCTGCCCGACACGGAGCTCCCCCAGCCCGGCCAGCCGCTGACGGGCCCGCCGCCGCCGCGCGCCTGGGCGGACAAGGACCCGGTCGCGGCGGCCCGCCTGCACGCCGCGCGCGCCGCGGTGTCCGAGCTGGCGGAGCGGCTGCACATGCCCCAGGAGAACCTGATCACGCCGGACACGGTGCGCCGGGTGTGCTGGGAACCGCCGAAGAATCCGACCCGGGACGCGGTGGAGAGCGCACTCGCCGGATACGGCGCACGGCACTGGCAGATCGAGCAGGTGGCCCCGCTGCTGTTCGACGCGCTGACTCCGGAGGCCTGAGAGGGCATCGGACAGGGGCGTATTCACGCCAGGTTGCGCGGCCTTCGGCCGCCCGCCGCGTGCCGCATGGCCCGGACGACCCGATTTGGGGGCCGTCCGGGCCATTTCGCGTATGTGACCTTCGCCGCTCCCGGCACCAGGACTGGGCAGTCTGGTTACCCGCAAGTAGCATGAGCGGTGGCGGCGCGCTTCCGGGCGTGCCCCGCAGCAGTGCCATCCCGCACCCTGGAGGAGAGCCATCGTGCCTCGTACCATCCGGGACGTCGTCTTCGTCGACGGCGTCCGCACCCCGTTCGGCAAAGCGGGCCCGAAGGGCATCTACCACGAGACCCGCGCCGACGATCTCGTCGTGAAGGCCATCCGGGAGCTGCTGCGCCGCAACCCGGACCTGGACCCGGCCAAGATCGACGAGGTCGCCATCGCCGCGACCACGCAGATCGGCGACCAGGGCCTCACGCTCGGCCGCACCGCCGGAATCCTGGCCGGGCTGCCGCAGTCCGTCCCCGGTTACTCCATCGACCGCATGTGTGCGGGCGCCCTGACCGCCGTCACCTCGACGGCCGGCTCCATCGCCTTCGGCGCGTACGACGTCGTCGTCGCCGGTGGCGTCGAGCACATGGGCCGCCACCCCATGGGCGAGGGCGTGGACCCGAACCCGCGCTTCGTGTCGGAGAAACTGGTCGACGAGTCCGCCCTGTTCATGGGCATGACCGCGGAGAACCTGCACGACCGCTACCCCACGATCACCAAGCAGCGCGCCGACGAGTACGCGGTGCGCTCGCAGGAGAAGGCCGCCAAGGCCTACGCCAACGGCAAGATCCAGCAGGACCTGGTGCCGGTCTCCGTGCGCCGCACCAACGGCGAGGCCGGTGAGACGGGCTGGGGCCTGGTCACCGCCGACGAGCCGATGCGTCCGGGCACCACGATGGAGTCCCTGGCCGGTCTGAAGACCCCATTCCGCCCGCACGGCCGCGTGACGGCCGGTAACGCCGCAGGGCTCAACGACGGCGCCACCGCCTCGCTGCTCGCCGCCGAGGACGTCGCCCGCGAGCTGGGCCTGCCGGTCCGGATGCGCCTGGTCTCCTACGCCTTCGCGGGCGTCGAGCCGGAGGTCATGGGCTACGGCCCGATCCCGGCCACGGAGAAGGCACTCGCCAAGGCGGGCCTGTCCATCTCGGACATCGGTCTCTTCGAGATCAACGAGGCGTTCGCCGTGCAGGTGCTCGCCTTCCTGGAGCACTACGGCATCGCGGACGACGACGCGCGCGTCAACCAGTTCGGCGGCGCGATCGCCTACGGCCACCCGCTGGCCTCCTCCGGCGTCCGGCTGATGACTCAGCTGGCCCGCCAGTTCGAGGAGCAGCCCGAGGTCCGCTACGGCCTGACCACCATGTGCGTCGGCTTCGGCATGGGCGCGACGGTCGTCTGGGAGAACCCGCACTTCGACGGAGGCAACAAGTGAGCACGACCACCACTGAGCTTCTGAAGGGTGCGGCCGAGCTGTTCCCGGGCGAGGTCGTCACCCAGGCGCACGTACGCCACCTGGACCTGCCGGGAGGTGCGGGCAACTTCGCCCTCATCACCCTGGACAACGGCCTGGACCACACCAAGCCGACCACCTTCGGACCGCAGTCGCTGGCGAACCTGAACGCCGCGATCGACCAGGTCGAGAAGGAGGCCGCCGAGGGCACGGTCACCGGCATCGGGATCACCGGCAAGCCGTTCATCTTCGCGGTCGGCGCCGACCTCAAGGGCGTCGAACTGCTCAAGGAGCACAGCGACGCACTGGCCATCGGCAAGGGCGGCCACGACGTCTTCCGCCGCCTCTCCGGCCTCGCGGTCCCGACGTTCGCGTACTACAACGGCGCGGCGATGGGCGGCGGTGTCGAGGTCGGTCTGCACTGCTCGTACCGCACCGTCTCCAAGGCGCTGCCCGCGTTCTCGCTGCCCGAGGTCTTCCTCGGCCTGGTCCCCGGCTGGGGCGGCTGCGCGCTGCTCCCGAACCTGATCGGCGCGGACCGCGCGGTCTCGGTGATCATCGAGAACTCGCTCAACCAGAACCGTCAGCTCAAGGGCAAGCAGGTCTACGAGCTCGGCATCGCCGACGCGCTCTTCGAGGGCGCGGACTTCCTGGAGCAGTCGCTGATCTGGACCGCGAACGTGCTCAACGGCACGGTCACGGTGGAGCGCCCCGAGGTCGACCGGGGTGACGCCTGGGACCAGGCCGTCGCCCGCGGCAAGGCCATCGCCGACTCCAAGGTGCACGGCGCCGCCCCGGCCGCGTACCGCGCGCTGGAGATCATCGCCGCGGCCAAGGACGGCGATCTGTCCGCCGGCTTCGACCGTGAGGACCAGGCCCTGGCGGACCTGATCATGGGCGGCGAGCTGCGCTCCGGGATCTACTCGTTCAACCTGGTCCAGAAGCGCGCCAAGCGCCCGGCCGGTGCCCCGGACAAGGCCCTGGCCCGTCCGGTCACCAAGGTCGGCGTGGTGGGCGCGGGCCTGATGGCCTCGCAGCTCGCCCTGCTGTTCCTGCGCCGCCTCGAGGTGCCGGTCGTGCTGACCGACATCGACCAGGCGCGCGTCGACAAGGGTGTGGGCTACGTCCACGCCGAGATCGAGAAGCTCCTCGGCAAGGGCCGCATCAACCAGGACAAGGCCAACCGCCTGAAGGCCCTGGTCTCCGGCGTGCTGGACAAGGCGGAGGGCTTCTCCGACGCCGACTTCATCATCGAGGCCGTCTTCGAGGAGATCGGCGTCAAGCAGCAGGTGTTCGCGGAGGTCGAGGCGGTCGCCCCGGCGCACGCGATCCTCGCCACCAACACCTCCTCCCTCTCGGTCACCGAGATGGCGTCGAAGCTGAAGAACCCCGAGCGGGTCGTCGGCTTCCACTTCTTCAACCCGGTCGCGATCCTCCCGCTGCTGGAGATCGTCCGCGGCGAGCAGACCGACGACGCCTCGCTGGCCACGGCGTTCGGGGTGGCCCGCAAGCTGAAGAAGACCGCGGTCCTGGTGAAGGACGCCCCGGCGTTCGTCGTCAACCGCATCCTCACCCGCTTCATGGGCGAGATCCAGAACGTCATCGACGAGGGCACCCCGGTCGAGGTCGCGGAGAAGGCCATCGAGCCGCTCGGCCTGCCGATGTCCCCGCTGGTGCTCCTGGAGCTGGTCGGCCCGGCGATCGGCCTGCACGTCTCCGAGACCCTGAACCGGGCCTTCCCGGAGCGCTTCACCGTCTCGCAGAACCTGGCCGCCGTGGTCAAGGCCGGCAAGCGCGGCTTCTACGTCTACGACTCCGGGAAGCCGGAGCTGGACCCGGAGGTCGCCGCCCTCCTCAAGCAGGGCGACACCGTCCTGTCCGAGGAGCAGGTCCGCGACCGCGTCCTGGACGCGGTGGCGCAGGAGATCGGCCTGATGCTGGACGAGGGCGTCGTCGCCGAGGCCCAGGACATCGACCTCTGCCTGATCACCGGCGCGGGCTGGCCCTTCCACCTGGGCGGCATCACGCCGTACCTGGACCGCGAGGGCGTCTCCGAGCGGGTCAACGGGAAGAAGTTCCTGGCGCGGGGCGTGGCGAGCGTTCCGGCGTAACCGCCTCAGCCGCACACGCGAACGGGCCGCACCGGGTGATTCCGGTGCGGCCCGTTCCGCGTTCCCCGTACTGACGCTTCCGCCTGACGCTTCCGCGTGCGGCCGGGTGTTCAGCGATCCCGGCGCGGGACGACGACGATGGCGTTCGAGACCTTGCGCTGGCGGGCGTCGGCCGTCCTTCCGTGGTCCGTCGGGCTGTTGCGGACCCGGTCCAGGACCACCATCGTGCTCGAACCGCCGCCGTCGAGGTTCATCGCGTCCTCGGCCCCCAGCGAGAGCAGGATGGCGGCCGCCTCGGCGAGGCTCGCCCCCTCGCTGACACCGGGGCGGCGGCCGTCGAGGACGACGAGGAGCAGGGTGCCGTCCGGGCGGATCCCGGCCACGGTGCGGGGTGAGCGGGTCCGTGCGGCCGCCGCCGACACCCCGTTCGCCGTGGTGTTGATCCACGCGCGGCCGGAGCGCACCAGTGCGGGGCCGGCCCCGAGGAGCGAGGCGTGGGCGAGGTCCACCTGCCGCCCCTCGGCGTCCGTCAGCCGCGAGGCCACGGTGAGGGTCCGGCCGGGTGTCGCGTGCCGGCGCAGCCATGCCGCACCGGTGCCGGTCCCCACGAGGGTCCGCCCCGCAGGCGGCACGCGGCCCCCCGAGGGGCTCTGCACGCCGGTGACCACGGAGCGCGCGTCGAGCCGCACCTCGACGCTGCCGGGGCCCGCTGCGGGGGTCGCCACGCCCCACTGCGCGGGGAAGTCGACGATCTCGTCGGGGTCGACGCAGACCTGGCCGGGAAGCGGGGCGACGGTCTTCGCACCGGTGCTCGCGAGCCGGTCGCCGCCCACTCCCCCGCAGCCCAGGATCCGGCCCGGGGTCCGGTCGGTGCCGTCCACGACCGCGGACGCGCCGTCGGAGGAGGTGACGGAGGTCGAGGAACGCAGCTCGGTGATGTACGGGCGCAGCCCCTGGCCCGGCAGGACGAGTGTGGTGCGCTCGCCCACGGACTCGCTCAGCAGCGCGCCCCGGGACACGTAGAGCCCGAGCGGATCGCCCTTGTAGAGGGGGGAGTCGGTGTCGAAGTAGGTCCCGTTGACCGCTGCCGCGGCGCCGGCCCGCCGGGCGAGTTCACGGACGGTCGCGGTCGTCGCGACGGCGCCCCCGTGTCCTGCTTCGACGTCGGCATCGGCTCCCTGAGCCACGGTCAGCACGCCCACGCGTACCGGGCTCCCGTCCGCGAGCCTGCGCACCGACTGGTCGAAGGAGACACCCACGGGCAGCCGGTCCGCAGGGCGTGAGGAACCGGGCAGCGGGCTCTGCGGGCGGGCACCCGCACCGTCGGGGCCGCCGCCCGCCTGCGTGGTGCACGAAGTGACCAGCAGAGCGAGGGACACCGCAAGGCCGCGGACCGGCCACCATCTGTTCACGCCATCGCTCCCTGCCCCCGGACACCGGACGGGACACGTCCGGTACCGCTCGGGGATTCACCCCGGATATTCGTCATATGACGGCGCGGATGCTATCAACCACAGCCGCTGCGTGGAGAAACGCCTTCATGAATTCGGGGTCGACCTGCGGACTCGTGGCCGGATACACTCGAATGTCTTCCGCCGGGGGGCGTGTTCGGAATCACACAGGATCAGGCAGAGCACCCGATGACCACAGCGCTTCCTCCTCTCGTTCCGAACCGTGCGGCCACCGACCGGCGGAGCGTGGTCACCGAGACGGACACCACGGGCCCTTTCCCCGTCGAGTACCGCTTTCGCGCGGCAGCGGGGGACGCCCGGCATCTGATCGTGGTGTTCTCCGGTCTCGGCGCACCCAATGGCTACCACTTCACCGGCAAGTCGTTGATGGATCTGCGCGCCAATATTCTGTGGATACGTGACGATTTCGACAGCCACTACAGCTACTACATGTGCCGGTCGATGGACTTCAGTATCGAGACCTCGGTGGCCGGGCTCATCGAACGCACACTCGCGGGGCTCGGGCTCGGCCGTCATCAGGTGAGCCTCCTCGGCGTCTCGAAGGGCGGCAGTGCGGCTCTCTATTACGGGCTGCGTTACGGGTACCGCAATATCGTCACGGTGGTGCCGCAGTTCCTGATCGGCAGTTATGTGCACGACCGCCCGGCGACCGGCCAGTACATGCTGGGGGATGCGATGGCTTCGCAGGACGTCGCCATGCTTGACGACGCGATTCCCGGCATGCTGAAGGCCCGTGGCGGGCAGGGGAACAACATCTATCTCTTCTCGTCCGAAGCCGACGAGCAGTACGAGACCGAGATCAGTCCGCACCTGCAGCTCTTCTGGGCCTGCGAGAATTTCAACTTCATTCGCACCGACTCGCCCATGGTCCGTCAGCACGGCGAGGTGTCCGGCTACAACATGCCGCTCATCGCCGGTGTCCTGTCGGCGCTCACGGAGGGCGCCGATCCGCGCCTGGGGTTCGTGGAGAACGGAAAGCAGCAGGTCAACGAGGTTGATCGGCAAGCCTTTCTGCAGGGGCTGCGGGCCACCGACACCTTGACGGCGGTCGTGAGGAAGCAGGACATCCGAGGGGCGAACATCCTGCTGTCCGGTGACGCGTTCATCCCCGGACATTCTCCTTACGCCCCCGCGACGACGACGAAGAGTCTCGTCATGGAGAGCGGGAGCCGGAAGTTCGAATTCCCTCTTGCCACCACCGACGCGAAGTATCTCTACAGCCAGTACTTCGACCGGTACTCCTGCGACTATCCCGACGGTGGATTCGAGCCAGAAAACCCTTCGGGTATCTCGATGAAGGGGATACCGGTCGGCTCGTACGATCTCTCGGTCCGCATCACGAGCCCGGCGGAGGGAATAGACCGGCGCACTCCGCTGGTGGCCCGCAGGCCCTTCGAAATCCGCCGCCCTGTAGGCGGCAACGAGGCGGCGCTCATCGGGGACGGAAAGAGCGTGCGGCTCATCCGCCGCCCCATTGTCGGTCACTTCTCCGCAGAAACCGCATTTTCTCTGGAGTCGACCTGGCTGAAGGAGCGGACTCTGCATGTGGAAGGGGTCTTCTTCGTCCACGGCGTCGAAGCCGGCGACCGGGGACACGGGCAGTACTACCTGGTACTCCAGGGTTCCGCGTCCACCCATTCCTTCCGGCTCGGGATGTCGAAGAAGACCGGGGCCATCCGTAAGCAGATACGGAAGGGCGACTACGGGAATTACGATTTCGCGTACTTCGCCACTTCCGGTTACAACGGAGTTGATCTCCAGCGTGCGGCGCCGGGCGTCTACGAGGTCTATGTCTCGCTGAGCACCGGTGGATCGCTTTTCTCGGCGGCTGCCGGAAGCGTCACCCTGGACGGGTGACGGCCACGGAATGCGCACCGCATTCTTCGGCCGTACCCGCCCCCGAGGGGAGTGAGCCCCGGCGCAAATCAGAAGTCGCCGATGCTTACCGTCACCTCGGACCAGGCGCGTTGCCCCCGGGCGTCCTCGTAACACAGCTCGAACCGGTCGTACCCCCAGTACCCGGGGTCGGCCTCGTAGACCACGCTTCCGTCGGGCCGGCACGTCAGGACGCCGTGCCCGGCGATGCCCACGCCCACGAACCGCGTGCCCTCGGCCGGGCTGTGACCGGCCGGCAGGACGGCGCGGCCGCCCTGCCGCATCACCATGCTCTGCGCGGCGACCGGCTGCCGGCGGACCCGGAATCCGGCATCGGAGACGATGGCCGACGAGACCAGCTTGTCCCCCTGGTCCAGCATCAGACCGACAGTCACCCGGGGCAGCAGGACCGCACCCTCCGGAGCCTCGTCGTTCACCCGCACGTGGCAGCTCACCACCCGGGGTTCGACGCCGCTCGCGTAGGTGGCGAAGCGCCCGTTGGCCAGGTGGCTCAGGCCCGGGTGGCGCGGCATCGTCGCGATGTCGCCGAGCAGGTCGTCGAGCAGGTAGCCGTAGGTGCGGTAGGCGCCGCCGACCGGTGTCAGCGACAGCCCGAGTTCGATCTCCTGGCCGGGAACGACCGCCACGGCCGGGTCGACGGCGGCGAAGAGGTCCAGCGTGCCGCCGACCTGCGGCACACGCGGATGTGTCACCCCGGCCCGGACCAGGGGATACCAGTCGGTCACAGCGACACCTCACTCATCTCGGACACGCTCCGGGGCCCGCGCCCGGGACCCTGCCGGTTGCCGGGCACCTTCACACCCGCTCACGGGACTGCTCCTCGGGCCGCCCCATGATCAGCGGCCCCGACATCCGGCCGGGGTCCCCGCCCGCCGTCGCGTCCATCGAATCGATCACGTCGAAGGCCCGCTCGCAGTTGTTCGTGTCGCGCAGGACGAAGAACTCCGCGGCGCGGCGCCGGTATTCGGGCTCGACCTCGAAGCCACGGGTGATGGAGGCGATGATCTCGTCCACCGCCTGGTCGACCCGGCCGCAGGCCGGGCCGAAGCCGTCGCGCGCGAGGTCGAAGTAGCCGCGCTTGTAGTGCTTGCTGTAGAACGCCTCGTCGTCGAAGTTCGTGTAGACGATCGGCTTGCCCATGTACGCGACGTCGAAGAAGACCGACGAGTAGTCGGTGACCAGCATCGAGCACTCCCGCATGGCCAGCTGCACGTCCCGGCCGGTCGAGGAGACCGTGATCGACGGGTGGTCGATCCGGAAGTGCTTCAGGTACGGCCTGATCTCGTAGTGCGGCATGAACTCCAGCTGCACGCCGTGGTACTGGAGCGCCTTCAGCAGCCGCTCGTCCCGCAGCAGCGCGGAGAAGAACCGGTAGTACTCCGAGGCCGCGAACGGGATCTCGGGCTTGGCCGCCTTGTTGTACGAGGGCGCCACGATGTCGCGCCGCCAGGTCGGCATGACCAGGATCTTGCGCGGTCCGGCGACGGGCTCGAGCGCGTCGTAGCGCGGCAGTCCCGTGGCCGCCACACGGTCGTACCCGTAGCCGCAGTGCTCGGCGTAGTAGGCCCGCTCGCTGCGGCCCGTCGTGAGCACCATGTCGACGTTGGTGACCTGTGCGTGGATGGAGCCCACGACGTCGTTGTAGACGACACCGTGCTGCAGGAACACCCGCTTGTAGCGCAGCAGGTCGCCGTACCCGCGCAGGAACGCCCGCTTGGACAGGCCGGGGAAGCCGAGGTACGCCTCCAGGTCGTAGGCGTTGATGAGCCGGGTCGCGTGCAGCAGGTAGGCGCGGTACTTCCAGGAGAGCCGGTCGACGACCCGGCCCAGGTGGTCGATCTTCCGGCGGTCCTCGGAGTCGCCGTTGATGGCGTAGTACACCTTGCGCTTCGGCTCGTTCTCCCTGATCCACTTGAACAGGTGGTACGAGTTGTCCTGCGCGGTGTCCTCGCGCTCGCCGATGATCCAGATGTCCTTGCCGTGCAGCTTCGGATACATCAGCCAGTACAGCAGCCGGGTCCGCCAGCCGGCGCTGCCCGGAGTCGAGCTCCGCACCTCTTCGCGCAGCCGCCTGACCGCGTACCGGGCCCTGCACAGCCGTCCGCTGATCCGGCGCAGGGTGACGGTCTCGTTCCCGGCGATCGTCAGGCGCACCCGGGCGCGGCCCGAGCGGTTCACGCCCTTGAAGCGGTGCAGCATCTGCCGGGCCTCGACGGGGATGTCGTGGCTGCGTTCGCCGTCGTGGACCCGTACCGACAGCTTCAGGTCCCGGTTCGAGATCCCGTCGAGGTCGCCGGGGCCGGCGGTGGCGCGCCAGCCCGCGTACCAGTCCTGCTCCTTGCGCGAGCGCCAACGGTCGCGCCGGTAGACCTGCTCGATCTGGAGCGCGGCCTCCCGGCCGCCGCCGCTCAGGACCAGTTCGAGACGGTTGCGGAACAGCTGGGAGATGTCAACGCCACTCAGGACGAGCAGTCCCTCGAACCGGAGGTGCTCGCCGTCGGCGACGAAGGTCTCCAGAACGGCCTTCTGCTTGTCGACCCGCAGGAGCTGGGTACCGGTGCGGTCCGCCTCCAGACGCCGGTGCATGCCGGTCTCGTCGATGAGGAGCTGCGGCAGGTAGCCGGGTTTGGTGTACGGGTCGCAGAACAGTTCGTAGTTGCCGGTCCGCACGGCGTGGTGCTGGAGGCGCGACATGGGCACGCTCGCGTACTGGAGGATCAGGTCGTCGGGTATCCGCTGGTAGATCTCGTGCAGCGAGGGGAAGATCCCGGCGATCTCCGCGCGGCTCATGATGCGGTGGATGTTGCGCAGGTGGGGCTGCATGGACCGGACGACGAACCGCAGCGCCAGCCGGGCGGCGCGTTCGTCCAGCCGCTCCGTCAGCCGGACGAGGTGGCGGCAGAGCCGGATCAGTTCCTGGGTCTTGACCGGGTCGTTCCACGTCAGGTCGAACAGCGAGTCACGGCGTTCCGGATCGCGTACGAAGGTCGTGGCCGTGGGCGCCGTCGTCACGCGGCGCGCGTGCAGCAGGGCCGGGACCACGAGCCAGGCGTCCTCGAACCCGGGTCCGTGCCCGCTGCGCAGGCCGTGCCGGCGCAGCAGCGACGTCGTGAACAGCTTGCCGCCGAGGCCGCTGGCGAAGATCAGGTACGGGGCGTCGTCGAGCCGGCCGACGCGGGGCGCCCCGGTCTCGAAGTAGCGCCGGTAGGGCTCGACGCCGCCGGTACGGGGCCCGGGGAAGTTGTCCTGGTCGCCGACGACGACGTCGGCGTTGCTCCGGCGGGCGGCCGCGACGAGGCGGCCCACGCAGTTCTCGCCCAGGATGTCCTGCGCGCGGGCGAACGCCACGTAGGGCGCCCGCACGTGGCCGAGCCCGTTGTCGAAGCTGGAGCGGGCGCCGAGCCGGATCTGCTGGACGACCTCGACGTTGGCATGGAACGAGGCGAACTGGGCGAGCTGCGCGGACGTGGCATCGGTGGAGCCGTCGTCGACGAGGACCACCTGTGTCGTGGCGAACTCGCGCTGGGCCAGGAGCGAACTGAGGAACTCGTACAGGTTGTACTCGTCGTTGTGGCAGTGCACGACGAGTGCGGCCGCGTACTCCTGCGACTGGGCCGGGGCCTCCTCGGCCGCTCTGCCCTCCCACCACAGCCAGGGCGTGCCGCGCGGGTTGTCGGCGGTGCGCTGCTCGGTGGTCTCCGGGCGGAGCGCGAGGTTGCCACTGACCGTCTCGTAGATCTCGTACGTGTCGTCCGCGCTCCGGTAGCGCTCCCGTGCGACGTCGAGTCCGCTCACGCCGACGGTGGTGGTCGCCCGCTCCCCGCCGTGCCGTATCTGCACGAAGAGGTTCCAGTTGCCCGCGCGGCCGGCGGCGCCGAGGGTGGCGTCCAGATCCACCGTGGTGTGGTAGCGGATGAACTCCTCGTCGACGTCCACGCCGGTGACGTCGAAGGTGTGGTCCGCCTTGGTGCTGCGGCGGCGGAGCACGGCGGTGAGTTCGATCCTGTCCTTCGGCCCCACGCGCCCGAACTGGTTCCGGATGGAGCCGGTGACGTGGAGGATGCCGTCACGGATCTCGACCAGGGTGGCCTGGTTGAACAGCCTGGAGTCGGAGAGGCTGTTGCCGGTCAGGTCGAGGTCGGTCACGTCCAGGAACTGTTCGGCGTGCGGCCGGCCCAGCAGCGCCGCGGACCAGTAGACCTTGTCGTCCCGGCGTACCAGGTCGGAGCTGAGCACACTGCGCCGCTGCGTGTAGTCGGAGACCGTGAGCGCGATGTCGACGCGCCCGTGCAGCAGGCTGAAGGCGCGTACGCGCTCCAGCGGACCGCACAGGTCGTAGACGTCGGGCGGCAGGGCGCGCAGGTACGGGGCGACGCAGCCGGCGAAGCCCGCGCGGAACTCCTCGTCGCCCGCGCGCAGTTCAGGGGTGTACAGGCGCAGGTCGTGGGAGAGGAACTTGGCGGCCTTGTGGGCCAGGAGGTCCTGGGCCCCGTTGTGGACCAGGAAGGCGTCCGCGTACTGGTGCACCAGGACCCGGTCCCGGATGCTGCGCAGCTCGCCGCGCCGGTTGGTGATGGAGGGGGTGTCGGTCTCGCGCTCCCAGATCCACCGGTAGACCGGGGCGGCGAGGAGGGTGACGGAGCGCGCGGAGTACCAGGCGACGGTCGAGAAGTACGTGTCCTCGAAGAAGAGCTCTTCGGGGAAGCGGATGCCGTGGTCGAGCAGGAAGTCCAGGCGGTAGAGCTTGGCGGCGGCGATCGGGTCCTCGAAGAGCTCCGGCATCGCGCGCAGCCCGCCCTCGACGGTGCGGTCGGTGCCGTACAGCTGCGGCTGCCAGACGGTGATCTCGTCCTTGGACAGGTTGACGCGCAGGGCGCGGCCCGCGGTGATGTCGGCGCCCGTTCCGGTCGCCGGGGCCAGCAGGGTCTCGCAGGCCTTGTGCGGCAGTTCGTCGTCCGCGTCGAGGAACATCACGTACTGGCCGGTGGCGGCCATGATGCCGTTGTTGCGCGGGGCGCCCACGCCGCCGCTGTTGTGCGGGCGTTCGATGATCTGTACGCGCCGATCGCCGGCCGCGAATTCCCGGGCGACCTGGAGCGTGCCGTCGGTCGAGGCGTCGTCCACGACGATCACTTCGATGGCGCGGTGCGTCTGGGCCAGCGCGGACCGCAGGGCCCGGCCGAGAGTGGCGCTCGCGTTGTAGGCCGGCACCACCACCGTGACGGTGAACAGGGCCGGGTCGGCGGCCGGGCTCATCGTACGGACCCCTCGCTCTCGGCCCAGTAGGGCAGCGTCCGCAGCTGCTGCGTCTCGATGTCCTGGGCGTGCGGCACGTACGGCTGGGGGTACGGCTGGAACCCCAGGTCGTCGTCCCGCTCGGGGAGGGGGAACTGCTGGACCAGGACTGCCCGCTGCTCCTCGGCGGCATCGTCCGCGCCGTCCGCCTCGCCGGCGCGGCGGTGGCGTCCTCGGTGCAGATGCTCGGCGATGACGCCGGCGTTGGACGGCGCGGTGGCGAGCTTGTCCATGAGCCGGGTGAAGTCACGCGTCGACAGCCAGAACTTGTACATGATCACGAGCTCGAAGAGGCCGAGCGCGGCGGCCGAGACGGCCGTCGTCCAGAGGATCTCGCCGATGAGCGGCGCGACGATGAAGATGAACATCTGGAACTCGATGCCGCTGATGAGGTGCGGCCTGATCCGGCTGCGCAACAGGGCCTGGCGGAACCGGGTGTACCAGGGGAAGCGATGGCGGAACTGGGCGTGCAGGTCGACGACGTCACCGCTCTGCTGCTTGAGGACCTCGGCCTCGACACCGGGGTTCTCGCGGAGCAGGTCCTCGATGAAGACGACCTTGGGCGGCTCGGGTGCGACCGGCGTGTTCCACGCGTCGGTCACCGCCCGCTGTTCGGCGAGCTCGTCCTCCAGGGCCTTGCGTTCCTGCGTGACCTTCTCGATCTTGAGCCGCATGGACATGCGCATCTTGTAGATCTGGAGGGCGTCGACGTACCGGAGCATGTCGAGGAAGACGACCGCCAGTGCGGCGAGCAGGTAGAGCTCGTTGTGCGTACGCAGGTACTGGCCGCCCATGAGGGCGAGGGCGCAGAAGAGCACCCTGATGCGGTCGAAGACGTAGTCGAGCCAGCCGCCGAAGACCGTGCCGTTGCCCTTGAGGCGGGCGAGCTTGCCGTCGATGCAGTCGAGGATGAAGCTCAGGTGGTACAGCGCGGCCCCGATGACCAGGGACCAGGTGTCACCCTTGAGGAAGTAGTACGCCGAGCCGAGACCGACGAACAGGGCCGACCAGGTCACCCTGTTCGGGGTGATGAACTTGAACTTGGCCATCCCGATCAGCATGCGGGTGGCCACGGGGTCCACCAGCAGTACGGTCCACCAGGCGTCACGCTTCTTGCACGTCAGCTTCTGAACAGCCCGCAGCGAAAGCTTCCCCATAACCCCTCAGACCCGACTCAGCGTGAGCAACGCGTCCCCATCGGCCTGCAAGAAGTCGCAATCAAGGGGCGTTCACATTTTGGACACAGTTGATTCACCTGTGGTCCACATAAAGACAGAATGAAACCATAGCAAGATCAAGGTGAATCCAGAACCGCCAAAAACTGTCATGCGGCGCATGAGGCTCACCTTTGGATCTATATGTCCATATGCGCCCCGACGGTGGTCCACCGGGTGAGCGCCAGACCACTCGCCACCGGCTCCTGACGAGCGATCCGCAGCCGGCCGTCGGCCCCCAGCACCGCGACCACCGCGTGGCCGTGGCCGTCCACGGCCACGGCCGGCGGCACCAGCGAGACCTCTCCCGCGTCGAACCACCACACGCCGCTCTCCGGCTGGCCGTCCGCGTGCGCCCCCACGGAACACGCCCCCGCCTCGCCGGACCGCGCCAGCACCGTGCAGCTCCAGCCCTGGATGTCCACGCCGGCGGCCCCGGCCACCGGACCGGCGCCGTCCGCACCGGCCAGGCTCACGGGGCCGGCGCCCCGGACCTCCACGCAGACCTCGTTGCTGCCGGAGTACCGATAGCGCAGCGTCCCCGCCTCGGGGGCGGCCGACAGCGTGCCCGGGGCAGGGCTCACCGCACTGGTGGTGTCCGCCAGCCAGTCACCCTTGGGGCCCTCCCGGTACCAGCGGACCACCGAGGCCGACTCCCTGGCGCGGGCCCAGACCTCGGCGCCGCCGGGCTCGGCGGGAAGCGCGATCAGCTCGTCGGCGACCGGCACGGCGCGCAGGTGCTGCCAGCCGCTCCACGTGCCGTTCGGCGTCTGCCGGCGCGTGCTGACCCCGTGCCCGAAGTTCCTGACGAAGACGTGCAGGTTCCCCCCGGCGTCGAACACGGCCGAGGGAAAGCCGACCTCGCGCCCCTTGGAACGGTCGTTGCCGTTCGGGTTCCCCACCGAGTGCCAGGGACCGACGGGGCGCCCGCTCTGGTACTGCGTCGTCTGCACGACGTCGACGTGGTCCTTGCCGTCCGCGCGCCTGGTCCGGCGCAGACCGAAGAGGTGTACGTAGCCGTGGGCGTCCTGGACGACGGTGAGACCGGGCAGCAGATCGGGGCCCTCCAGCAGTTCCGGCCCGTCCCACTCACCGCTGCCGCGCAGCCGCTCGGTCCAGCGCAGCACTCCGGCCGCGGACGGGAGATAGGCGGAGAGGCGGCCGTCCACCCCGGTGACGAGCCATCGGGCCGGCAGCGGGTGACGCGCGCACGCCTGCGTACCGAGCCGGGGATCCGCACCCGCCCGGTGGCAGTGCACGAAGACCGGGGAGCGGCGCTCCCGCTGGTACGTACGCGCCGCCGCGATCGTCGCGCGCGCCACGCTGCCGCGCAGCGGCGGCTCCGCGATCACCGGCCGTTTGGCCTCCGCGTCGAACGAGACGTGCGCGGGATCGGGGTCGAGGGTGTGCACGCGCAGCGGACGCAGTTCACGCAGCGCGTCGAGCACGCCTGCCGTGATCCTGCCCTTCTCGGCGTCGAGGACCCGGGGTTCGCCCGCCACCCGCACGCCCCGCCGGCCGCAGTCCTCGACTGCGCGGTCGAGGGCCGCACGCTCCTCGGCTCCGCCCGGCCCGGCGCAGACGATGCCGACGACCGGGCCGCTCTGCCGCGAAGCCAGCAACGCCACGGCGTCCCCCGGCGTCGCCACCACGATCGCCACACCCGAGCCGACGGCCGGAGCCGCTTCCGTACGGGCCGGCGCCGGCCTGCCGCGCTCCGCCCGGCGCTCCCCTCTGCGTGCCATGCCCCCGACGATCCCCTCTGCAGTGGAAGGCGGGTCCTCACGGACACCCAGCCTTCCCGAACGACATGCACTTGTCCGATCCCGGTCGGGAAATCGACCCATAGAGCTCCGGCATCTGATCAATCAGGATAGGTGCGATCAAATTCGGAAGCCTTGGGTGGTCCCGCCCCATGAGGCATCGGCCCCGCCCTCACAGCACACCGAGAGGACCACGGCACGGCCGGACCGTCAGAGCGTGCGCCACTCCTCGAAACTGAGCCCGGGTCCGTCCGTCTGGCGCGCCACGCGCAGCGCCCCGTCCTCGCCGACGACGGCCATCACCACCCGGCCGTGGAAGTCGTGCGTCAGGGCAGGGGTGTCCCGGCACGGCACACCGGTGTCCGACCACCACAGGCCGTTGGCCTCGTCCTCGGTGACTCCCACGCCGACGACCGCCGTGCCGTCGGCCCCTCGGTGGGCCAGCACCGTGCAGTCCAGGCCCTCCACAACCGCGCGGACCGCGGCGTGCGCGCCGTCGCCCGGAGCGCCCCCGAGGGGCATGGTCCAGCCGCCCGCCCGGTAGGCGACGACCCCGCCCTCGGGATCGGTCCAGTAGTAGGTGGCCCGGCCTTCCGAGGTCTCCAGCACCGCCAGGGAGCCCGGCCTGACCACGACCGGCGAGCGCCGCACCTCGCCCCAGCCGCCGCCCGGCTTCTCCTGCTCCCAGTGCAGGGTCTCCTTGTTCGTCGCCGCGAAGATCTCGATGCGTCCGGTGCTGAGCGCGACGACGGCGGGAACCTCACTGATGCGCGTGCAGCGCAGGTCCTCCCAGGCACGCCATTTGCCGTCCGCCCGCTCGCGCCGCACCATCATGCCGCCGCGCCCGTTGCGGACGAAGACGTGCGCCTCACCCGAGTCACTCACCAGCACGACGGGGGCGCCGAACCTGCTGCCCACGTCGGCTTCCTTGTGCGGGTTCCCCAGCGAGTTCCAGGCCGACAGCGGCCGTCCCGTCTGATACTGGATGGCGTGCACGATGTCGACGCTCACGCCGCCGTCGGCCGAGGGCCGTTCCCGGCGGCCGGCGAAGTGCACGTAGGCCTCGGTGTTCTGGGTCACAGACAGGTGCGTCAGTTCCGGCACCCGCACAGGACTCGGAGCGTCCCACTCCGGACCGCCCGGACGGGTCTCCGTCCAGCGGCGGAGGCCGCCTTCGCAGGCAACGTACGCCGTGAGCCGGCCGTCCTTGCCCCGGGTGAGCCAGATGCCGCGCAGCGCTGTGGCCCCACGGGCAACCTTCGAGGTCGCGCGGGCATCCTGTCCGTGCATGAGTCTGCGATTACCTTTCCAGAACTGACATCCGACAACCCGCCCGGCATTTTCGAATCCGTTACATCCTAAGCCCCCGCATGGGCGTGCATTCCGGGCTCACCAGCGTACGATTCGCGCGCGCCGCAGGCTCCTGGCCGGCGCGCGGGACCGTCACAGTCACGCCACAGCCGTCGTACGTACACCAGAGCGACTGTCTATAGTGCTCAGTCCCAGGAAAACGCGGACCGGCTCCACCCCCCACCCGAGTCCCAGCCCATCACCTGTGCCCTGACCAGGCCATTAGTTGTGAGGACTCACTCAGGATGAGCCAAGACGCCATCACCCCTGACCACCGCAGCTCGCCGGAGAACCCCCGCCGCGGACGCAAGCGGGTGCGGACACGTGGCCAGCGAATACGCAGGGTCGTTCTGGTGTCGGTCCTGGTACTCGTCGTTGCCGCGGGCGGAACGGCGTACTGGCTCTACAGCAGTCTCAACGGGAACATCAAGGGCGTCGACATCGACAAGGCGCTCGGGGACGACCGGCCCGAGAAGCTCCCCACCAGTGGGCAGAATCTGCTGGTACTCGGCTCCGACTCGCGCGCCGGCGCGGAGAACAAGGCGCTGGGCGGCGGGGGCGGCGTCAGCGGCGCCCGCTCCGACACCGCGATGGTGGTACACATCCCGGAGGGCCGCAAGAAGGCCGTCGCCGTGTCCATCCCGCGCGACACCCTGGTGACCCGGCCCGAGTGCACCAAGTCCGACGGCTCGACCATGGAATCCGCGAACCGCGTGATGTTCAACTCCGTCTACTCCCAGGTCGGTCCGGCCTGCGTGGTCAAGACCGTGGAGAAGATGTCCGGGGTCCGTATCGACCACTACCTGGAGATCAACTTCGCCGGGTTCAAGGACCTCGTCGACGCCATCGGCGGCGTCACCGTCGACGTCCCCCAGGACATCCACGACAAGTCCTCCGGACTCGACCTCACCGCCGGGTCCCACAAGCTCAACGGCACCGAGTCCCTCTCCTACGTCCGCACCCGCCACGGCATCGGTGACGGCAGCGACCTCGGCCGCATCGGACTCCAGCAGCAGTTCCTGCTGGCCCTGCTCAGCGAGGTCAAGTCGCAGAACCTGCTGGGCAGTCCGACCAACACCTACCGGATCGCCAACTCCGCGACCAAGTCCCTCACCACCGACGAGGGTCTCGCCTCGCTCAAGTCGCTGACCGAGTTCGGCCGTTCGATGAACGGCGTGGACCCGGGCTCGATGGAGACCATCATGCTGCCGGTGGCCTACGACAAGACCGACCCCAACCGCGTGGTGTCGGCGCAGCCGCAGGCCAAGACCCTCTGGAAGGCGCTCCGCGAGGACGCCACCATCCCCGAGTCCGCCAAGAAGTCCCCCGCCACCGGCGGCTGATCGCACCACGGCACCGGTCCCGGACAGCGCGCCGCCCCCGTCGGATTCCTCCGGCGGGGGCGGCGTACGTCCTGCGCACCCCGGGCGGCCGTGGCGGCTCAGGACAGCCAGTCGGCGTAGCGGGTCGAGGCGAGGTGGGCGCCCCTGTCGGTCAGGGCGTCTCCCTGGACGGCGGCGAACATCCCCGCGGTGGGGTCGGTCACGACCGTACGGCCGTCGCCCCTGGCGGACAGCGTCATGCGGCCCAGCTCGTCCAGCGTGAAGACCTCGGGCCCCGCGACATTGCGGATGCCGTTCAGCGGTGCGCCCACGGCCACCTGCGTCACCGCCTCGGCCACGTCGGCGGCCGCGATCGGCTGGATCGGCGTGGCGGGCAGCCGGACGGTGTCGCCGTCGGCCGTCCAGGACAGGACCGCGTCCATGAACTCCATGAACTGCGTCGCCCGGACGATCGAGTACGGGACCGGCCCGGCAGCCAGGATGTCCTCCTGGAGCACCTTGGCCCGGTAGTAGTCGAGCTCCGGCACCTTGTCCACGCCGACGATCGACAGGACGACGAAGTGTCCGGCGCCGGCCTGCCGCGCGGCGGCCAGCAGGTTGTCCATCGAGGTGCGGAAGAAGTCCGGGGAGGCTTCGTCGAACGTCGGTGAGTTCGTCAGGTTGACGACGACGTCGGCGCCCGCGACCGCGCCGTCCAGCCCCTCACCGCTGATGACGTCGACCCCGGTGGACTTCGAGTGCGGGAGTGCCTCGTATCCGGCGGCGTTCAGATTCCTGACGACCTGCGACCCGATCAGCCCGGTGCCGCCGATGACTGCGAACTTCATGACATGCCTTTCATCGAGAGACTGTCCGAAATATGGCATATAAAGCCTCATGGGGACGTGGCGCGCACGTGCGTACGGCGCGTTCGCCACCCCGGCGGAATCGCGCACCGGACGGGCCCGGTCGCCGGGACGGTTCGGCTCCGGCCCGAAGACGGCCCGGAGCCGAACCGCTGCCCGCCGACCGGCTGTCAGACGACGCTCACGCTCTCGATCACGACGTGATGGTCCGAGAAGGCGGAGTCGGCCACGACGCACCAGCGCCGGGGCTCGCTGCTGAAGAGGTAGTCCAGCTTCGCGGTGCTGTTGTCGTACGTGGGCCGTCCCGTTCGTGACGCGCCCGTCCGGTCGCATTCCTGGTACCCCGGTGTCCCGTCGCCGGTGGAGTACAGACCCTCCGGCCACACCCAGGCCGCCGTGTTGCCCGGCGCGTCGGGGGACAGCGAATTGAAGTCCCCGCCGAAGACGACCCTGGGGAACGTGTTCACGATCGCCTTGATCTCCGCGAACTGGTCGTCGCGGTAGTCCCATTCCGGGTGGTCGGGATTGCTGCCCAGGCGCGCGGCGTGAACGTTGCACAACGTCACGCCCCAGTACGTCGCCGTGGCGCACTGGAAGGGCGACTGCTGCCCGGTCCACGGCTGCGTCGTCGGATACGTCCGGGCGCCCGTCATCCCTCCCTTGACCACGATCGCCGTTCCGGGCACGGCCGCCCGGCCATCGTCCTCACCGCACCGGCTGTTCCACTTCACCCCGTCCTGCGACCACTGGTACGGGGCGAAGTTCGCGCTCCAGCCCGCGCCCAGCTCGTCCATCAGCAGCGCCAGATCCTCCTGGCACACCTCTTGGAGCAGAGCGGCCTGAACATAGCTGTTCAGCACGTGGTACTTCACCACGCCGATCTTCTGCTCAGGGGTCCCGTAGTTCCCGCAGTGATACGTCGAGCGCTCGACGCCGCACATGTTCCATGACATGACCTGCAGGTTCTTCGCCTCAGCAGCCCCCGCCGACGGCGCGGCGCAGACCGCTCCCAGAAGGAGCGCGCTCAACGCGCCCACACAGCTCTTCCACACGCTGAACCTCGTCACAGCATCCCCACCCCATAGATCCGGCCTGCCGGGCCGCAGCCTATGCGGCGCTCCCCCAGCCGCTCGGTACACCCCGGCGTGAGACGCTCGCCGCATGCGCAGCGACCTGCCCCTGGTGATCGTCGACGCCGCCAACGTGGTCGGGTCCGTGCCCGACGGCTGGTGGCGGGACCGCCGCGGAGCGGCCGAGCGGCTGCGCGACTCACTGGTCCCGTACGCCACCGAGGGGCTGCCCGGCCATCCCGGTCCCGTCGATCTGGTCCTCGTCGTGGAGGGCCGGGCCCGGGACGTCGCACCGGTTCCCGGGGTACGGGTGGAGGCCGCCCCCCGCAGCGGTGACGACCGGATCGCCGAACTCGCCGCCGAGGCCGCGGACGGCCCATCCCCGCGTCCCTGCGTCGTCGTCACGGCCGACCGGGAGCTGCGACAGCGGGCCGAGGCGCACGGGGCCCTGTGCGTGGGCCCCCGCACGGTACGGCCGCTGCCGCCCCCGCCGGCCGGGTGACAGCGGCGCGGCGGCGGACGGTGTGTCAGCCGGTGTTGCGGTGCACCCGGCTGTGGTTGCGGCCGTAGGCGAAGTAGATGACCACGCCGATGACCATCCAGATGCCGAACCGCAGCCAGGTCTCGGCCGGCAGGTTGAGCATCAGCCAGACCGATGCGGCCACCGAGAGGATCGGGATCAGCGGGACCCACGGGGTGCGGAAGGCGCGGTGCAGGCCGGGGCGGGTGCGGCGCAGGACGATGACGCCCAGGGCGACGACCACGAAGGCGAAGAGCGTGCCGATGTTCACCAGCGTCGCGAGTTCGTCGATGCTGGTGAATCCGGCGACGATCGCGATGATCACGCCGAGCAGGATGGTCGGGCGGTACGGGGTGTGGAAGCGCGGGTGGGTCTTCGAGAAGAACCTCGGGAGCAGGCCGTCACGGCTCATCGCGAAGAACACCCGGGTCTGGCCGAGCAGCAGGATCATGCAGACCACGGTGAGGCCGACGGCGGCGCCGAAGCTGATGATCCCGGCGTAGACGGGGTGGCCGACGGCCTTGAAGGCGTCGGCCAGCGGGGCGTCCACGGAGAGTTCGGTGTAGTGCTCCATTCCGGTGACCACGATCGATACGGCTACGTAGAGCGTGGTGCAGATGACGAGCGAGGCCATGATGCCGCGCGGCATGTCGCGCTGCGGGAGCTTGGTCTCCTCCGCGGCCGTCGCCACCACGTCGAAGCCGATGAAGGCGAAGAAGACCACGGAGGCCGCGGTGAAGATGCCCATGACGCCGAAGTTGGTGGGCGCGTAGCCGAAGATCAGCTGGACGAGCGGGGTCTGCAGACCCGATCCGGCGGGCTGCGGCTGGGCCTCGGGGATGAACGGCGAGTAGTTCGCGGTGTCGATGAAGAAGAGGCCCGCGATGATCACGATCAGCACCACGGCGACCTTGATGACCACGACCACCGTCGTGACCCGGGCGGAGAGCTTCATCCCGAGCACCAGGATCACGGTCAGCACCAGGACCAGGGCGAAGGCGAGGATGTCGAAGCCGAACCCGCTCGTCGCGTCGGTCCCGGAGAGCGCGCCGGGCAGCGACCAGCCGATGTTGTCCAGCAGTGAGCGCACGTAGCCGGACCAGCCGACCGCCACCACCGCCGTGCCCAGCGCGAACTCCAGCACCAGGTCCCAGCCGATGATCCAGGCGACCAGCTCACCGAGTGAGGCGTACGAGAAGGTGTACGCGGACCCGGCGACCGGGACGGTCGAGGCGAACTCCGCGTAGCAGAGCGCGGCCAGGGCGCAGACGACGCCCGCGACCACGAAGGCGATCGCGGTGGCGGGTCCCGCCGTCTCCTTGGCCACCTTGCCGGTGAGGACGAAGATTCCGGTGCCGATGATGACACCCACTCCGAAGACCGTCAGGTCCAGGGCGGAGAGTGACTTCTTGAGGGCGTGCTCCGGCTCCTCGGTGTCGCGGATCGACTGTTCGATCGTCTTGGTGCGGAACAGCCCGTCCCGGCTGGGGGGCAGGTCCTGCTGCGTGCTCACCGGCGTACCTCCACGCACTCGTCGTGGGTGCCATGATTCGGACCGGGCCGCCATCAGCACGCCCCGCAGGGCGGGTTTTCACGCGAATGGGCCGGTCGGACCACCCGTACAGGGTGGGCGACCGGCCCAATCGTGGTGCGGTGCGGCGGATCAGTCCCGGACGGGCTCCACCACGGAGCGGCTCTCCGCGTCCGTCTCGTAGCGGCCGTCGAGCTTGGCGACCAGACCGGTGACCTGACGGGCGATGTCCGGTGCGGTCAGCCCGATCTCGGCCATGACCTCCTTGCGGGAGGCGTGGTCGAGGAAGACCGGCGGGATGCCGAAGTCGCGCAGTGGTACGTCGACGTCGGCGTCGCGCAGCGCCTGGGCGACGGCCGAGCCGACGCCGCCGGCCCGGCTGTTGTCCTCGACGGTGACGACGACGCGGTGCTTCGCGGCGAGCGGCGCCATGGCCTCGTCCACGGGCTTGACCCAGCGCGGGTCGACGACCGTCGTCGAGATGCCCTGGGCGTCGAGCAGATCCGCGATCTCCAGGCACATCGGGGCGAGCGCCCCGATGGAGACGAGCAGGACGTCCGGCCGGGCGGCGGCCGGTTCGCGCAGCACGTCCATGCCGCCGACCGTGGAGACGGCCTTGACCGACGGACCGACCGCGCCCTTGGAGAAGCGGACCACCGTCGGCGCGTCGTCGACCGCGACGGCCTCGCGCAGCTGGGCGCGGACCTGGTCGGCGTCGCGCGGGGCGGCGATCCGGAGGGTCGGCACGCACTGCAGGATCGACATGTCCCACATGCCGTTGTGCGAGGCGCCGTCCGTGCCGGTGACCCCGGCCCGGTCCAGGACGAAGGTCACGCCGCACTTGTGCAGGGCGACGTCCATCAGGACCTGGTCGAAGGCGCGGTTGAGGAAGGTGGCGTAGACCGCGAAGACGGGGTGCAGGCCGCCGGTGGCGAGGCCCGCCGCGGAGACCGCGCCGTGCTGCTCCGCGATGCCGACGTCGTAGATCCGGTCCGGGAAGGCCTTCTCGAACTTGGTCAGGCCGACCGGCTGGAGCATGGCCGCGGTGATCGCGACGATGTCCTCGCGCTCCTTGCCGAGCTTGACCATCTCCTCGCCGAACACGGAGGTCCAGTCGAGGCCCGAGGTGGCGACGGGCAGGCCGGTGTCGGGGTGGATCTTGCCGACGGCGTGGAAGCGGTCGGCCTCGTCCAGCAGCGCCGGGGTGTAGCCGCGGCCCTTCTCGGTGAGGCAGTGCACGATGACCGGGCCGCCGAAGCGCTTGGCGCGCTGGAGCGCCGACTCCAGTGCCTCCAGGTCGTGTCCGTCGATCGGGCCGACGTACTTGAGGCCGAGGTCCTCGAACATGCCCTGCGGGGCGATGAAGTCCTTGAGGCCCTTCTTGGCGCCGTGCAGCGTCTCGTAGAGCGGCTTCCCGACGACGGGGGTGCGCTCCAGGAGGTCCTTGCCGCGGGCCAGGAAGCGCTCGTAGCCGTCGGTGGTGCGCAGGGTGGCCAGGTGGTTGGCGAGGCCGCCGATGGTCGGCGCGTAGGAGCGCTCGTTGTCGTTGACGACGATGACGAGCGGGCGGTCCTTGGCGGCGGCGATGTTGTTCAGCGCCTCCCAGGCCATGCCGCCGGTGAGGGCTCCGTCACCGATGACCGCGACGACGTGGTCGGGGCGCGCCAGCACCTCGTTGGCCTTGGCGAGGCCGTCGGCCCAGCCGAGCACCGTGGAGGCGTGCGAGTTCTCGATGACGTCGTGCTCGGACTCGGCACGCGAGGGGTAGCCGGAGAGGCCGCCCTTGCTCTTGAGCTTCGTGAAGTCCTGGCGGCCGGTGAGGAGCTTGTGTACGTAGCTCTGGTGGCCGGTGTCGAAGAGGACCTTGTCCTTCGGCGAGTCGAAGACCCGGTGCAGGGCGATGGTCAGCTCGACCACGCCCAGGTTGGGTCCGAGGTGTCCGCCGGTCTTGGAGACGGCGTCGACGAGGAAGGTCCGGATCTCTTCGGCGAGCTGCTCCAGCTGCTCGGGGGTGAGCCGGTCCAGGTCACGCGGTCCGCCGATGCCGGCCAGCAGATCCCATCCGTCGCCCACCACCGCCCGTGCATGACGCGCTTCGCGCGGCTGTGTCACCGTGCCTCCTTGCGATTGTGCTGGTCGAGCATGCCGATCCGATGAGTCTAATGTTCCGTTCGCCGCCACGGACATCGGGCAGGCCTGTGCCGACCCGCCGGCCGGGGCCGGCGGGTCCGGGCGGACCGGTCCCACCTGTGCGTTCGGGGCGCCTCGCGAATGGTTCCCGGCGGGCACTGTGACAGGAAGAACGCCGCGGATTCAGGCCCGCACCTGCGCGAGCCGCCGCATCACACCGCGCGCACCCGCCACCAGGACCACCAGGACCACCACGGTGTAGAAGGAATCCGGGGTGTGCCAGCCGCCGTTGAAGTCGGCCAGGAAGGCCGGGCCGAAGAACTCCCGCCGGTACAGGATCCACGCCAGCGGCAGTGTGAACGCCGCCTCGGCGGCGATGTTCCACAGCGCGAGCGACCGGGTCGGAGCCCGCACCGCCCGGACCACGTCGAGGGCCACGAGGCCGGCGAGCCCGGCCAGGACCGGCCAGATCCAGCCCGACCACAGGCCCGGGTCGAGCACGTCGAGGCGTACGCCCTCGTCGGTCCGGTACGGCTGCGCGGTGTGCTGCCACACGATCAGGGAAATCAGCAGCGCGTGCCACGCGGTACCGGCGTACGCCGCCGCGCCGCGCCTCCTCGGCGCACGGGGCTCGGGCAGGTCGTCCGGCGTCCAGGCTCCACCGGGCGCGCCGGGGCGCCTGCCCGACCGCTCGACCAGGGCGAAGGCCACGGTGAGCCAGGCGATCATCTGGGCGCCGGCGGAGAGCACGGTCCCGGCGGCCCCGCCGATCACCGACGCCACCCCCCGCCCGTCCAGAACGTCCAGGACCGCGCTCACCGCGGTGAGGACCGGCAGCACGGTGATCAGCAGGACCGTGAGGAGCCGGACGTAGGCCGGGTAGAGCTCGGGCCCGATCAAGGTGAGCGGCCGGTCCGCGTAGCCGGCCGCGAGCCGGATGGGGTCGCCCATCTCGGTGAGTACCTCGCGTTCAGCGGTCGCCGGGTCGTCCGGATCTCTGGCCTCGACGGTGTCGGCGATCGTGGCGGACAGCTCCTCTGCCACGTCACCGCGCCGCCCGGCCGGGATGCGTCGGACGACCTCCGCCACGTAGCGATCGGTCAGCGTGCCGGTGCCGGACGCACTCAGCGTTCTCATCGTTCCCCCTTGGTCAGGCGTGATACCGATGCGTCCAAGGCCTGCCACTCGTGCAGCAGTGCGGTGCGGACCCGGGCTCCCTCGGCGCTGATCCGGTAGAACTTCCGCGGCCGGGACTGCTCGGTGTTCCACTCGCTGACGAGCAGCCCCTGCTTCTCCAGGCGGCGCAGCAGCGGGTAGAGGGTGTTGCCTTCGACGGCGATCCCGGCGTCACCGAGCGTCTCCAGGAGCGCGTAGCCGTACTGCGGTTGCTCCAGGAGCGCCAGGCAGGCCAGGACAGCCGTGCCTCTGCGTAGCTCCTGGGCCTGGCTGAGGATCAGTTCATCGGTACCCACACATGACACGATACTGTGCGCCACACACTAATGTCACCCGCGACGGCGCCCGCCCCGCGCCCCGCGACACGACAGTGCCCGGCGCCCCCTCGAAGGGGCGCCGGGCACTGTCGGCGTTGCGCTGCGGTCGGGCCCGGGTTACCGGGCGCGGACCTCGGTACTAGGCGCGGCCCGCGGTCTTCTGCGTGCGGCGGGAGACCGAGTCGATGACCACGGCGGCGAGGAGAACAGCGCCGGTGATCATGTACTGCACGGCGTTGGCCATGCCGATCATGTTCAGGCCCTGCTGGATCGACTGGATGACGACCATGCCGAGGAGCGCGGACCAGACCTTGCCCCGGCCACCGAAGAGGCTGGTGCCGCCGATGACCGCGGCCGCGATCACCAGCATCAGGGTGTTGCCGCCGCCGACGCTCTTGGTGGCGCCGCCGGAGAGGCTGGCGATGAAGAGTCCGCCGAAGGCGCCCAGGGTGCCGGAGAGCGCGAAGACGATGATGCGGATGCGGTCCACGCTGATACCGGCGCGGCGCGCGGCCTCGGCGTTGCCTCCGACCGCGAAGACCTGACGGCCGAAGGTGGTGCGGCGGGCCACGAAGTCCGCGATCACCAGGACGGCCAGGAAGAGCACCAGGGCCAGCGGCAGGCCGCGGGCGCCCTCGGGCTCGTTCAGGACGTACGCGACGACGAAGCACAGGACGGCGACGACGCCGGTGCGCAGCACGATCTCGGTGACCGGGCGGGCGGGCAGGTTCGCGGCCCTGCGGCGCTTGCTGTCCACCAGGAGGGACGCGGCGTACGCGACCACGGCGACGACGGCGAGGCCGTAGCCGACGCCCTTGTCCTCGAAGAAGTAGTTGGTGAGGTCCTCGACGACACTGCCGGACGGCGTGTTGATCGAGCCCTCGCCGCCCATCATCCAGTCCTGCAGACCGCTCCAGCCGAGGAAGCCGGCCAGGGTGACGACGAAGGCCGGCACCCCGATCTTGGCGAAGAAGAAGCCGTGCAGGGCGCCCAGCGCGGTCCCGGCGAGGACGGCGGTGAGGATCGCCAGCCACTCGGGCCAGCCGTGGTTGACGTTGAGCACGGCCCAGGTGGCCGCACCGACACCGGCGACCGAGCCGACCGAGAGGTCGATCTCGCCGAGCAGCAGCACGAACACGATGCCGACCGCCATGATGCCGAGGCCGGAGCTGTAGACAGCGATGTTGGCGACGGAGCTGGCGGAGAGGAAGTTGCTGTTCTGGAGCTGGAAGACGATCGCGATGACGATCAGCCCGACGAAGACCGGCAGCGAGCCGAGCTCACCGCCGCGCACCTTGCGGGTGAACTCCGACCAGTAGCCCTTGAAGCCCTCCTCGCGGATGAGCAGGCGCGGGTCCACCGCGGGGATGGTCGCCGCCGACGGCTCGGCCGCCTGGGCCGGCACCGTGGCGCTCTGCTCGGCCTTCTCGGACTTCTTGGTGGAAGGCCCGGGGGTCTTGGCGAGGTCGCTCACTTTGCGTCCTCCTTCGTGACTGTGCGTGCCTGGCGGCGCGTGACGGCATTGTCCGTGGCGCCGGTGATCGCGGCGATGACCTCTTCGTGGGAGGTGCTCTTGACGTCGAAGACGCCGTTGTTGCGGCCCAGACGGAGCACCGCGACCCGGTCCGCGACGGCGTTCACGTCGGCCATGTTGTGGCTGATGAGGATGACGCCGTGGCCTCGCTCGCGCAGCCGCTCCACGAGGTCGAGCACCTGGGCGGTCTGCTCGACGCCGAGCGCGGCGGTCGGCTCGTCGAGGATGACGACCTTGGGGTCACCGATCAGGGCGCGGGCGATGGCCACGACCTGACGCTGGCCACCGGAGAGCGAGGCGACCGGGATGCGGACGCTGGGTATCCGGATGGACAGGGTGTCCAGCAGTTCCTTGGCGCGCTTCTCCATCGCGATCTCGTCGAGGACGGAGACGCTGCGAAGCTCGTTGCCGAGGAAGAGGTTGGCGACGACATCGAGGTTGTCGCAGAGGGCCAAGTCCTGGTAGACGGTGGCGATTCCGAGGTCCTGGGCGTCGTTCGGCCGGTTGATCCGGACCGTCCCGCCCTCCCACTCGATGGCGCCTTCGTCGATCGGGTGGACACCCGAGATGGTCTTGACAAGGGTTGACTTGCCGGCTCCGTTGTCGCCGACCAGGGCAACCACTTCGCCGGGGTGAATCTCCAGGTTCACATCGGTGAGCGCCTGAACGGCGCCGAACCGCTTGGAGATTCCGCGCAACGCCAGCACGGGCGTAGCGGACACGTGAATCATCTCCTTCGCCGCCTGACCGGCGGGGATGGTGCTGCAAATGCACAGGGGGGTGCCGGTTCGGGCCGTCGGACCACCGTCGTCGCCTGGCGGCCGTGAGGCCTTGGGGCGGCGGCAGTCCGACGACCGGATCCGGTGAGAGAGAGTCCGGCCCCGCCCCCGCTTTGCGGGGCGTTGACGGGGCGGGGGCCGGACTGGCAAGGGGGCGCCCCTGAGGGCATGCCCGCCGGTGCTACTTGATGCCGGCGGCGGCGCAGGCCGCCTTGTACTGGGCGGTGCAGATCTCGGAGGCCTTGTAGACCTTGTCCGCGACGATCGTGGAGCCGATGTTCTCCTTGGTCACGACCGTGGCGTCGTACAGCCGCGACGGGGTGCCCTTGAACTCGCCCGAGAGGCTGTCGACCTTGGTGTTGACCAGGTCGTCGAACTTCTCGCCCTTGAGGAGCTTCACCGCGATGCCCGCGGTGGTGTCCGCCTGCGGCTTGATCTGCTTGTAGATCGAGAAGGACTGCTCACCCGCGAGGATGCGCTGCAGACCGGCGAGCTCCGAGTCCTGGCCGCCGACCGGGACCTTCACGCCCTGCTTCTTGAGGGCGGTGATGATGCCACCGGCCATGCCGTCGTTCGCGGAGTAGACGCCCTGGAAGCCGTTCTTGCCCAGCGAGTCGATGGCGGCACCCATCTTCTTGTTCGCCTCGTCCGGCGACCAGTCCGGGATGTCCTGCTCGTAGACGACCTTCTTGACCTGGGTGTCCAGGACGCTGTGCGCGCCCTTCTTGAAGAAGGGGGCGTTCGGGTCGAGCGGCGAGCCGTTGATCATGACGACGTTGCTGCTCTTCGCCTTGGCGCCCAGCGCCTTGACGAGCGCCTCGCCCTGGAGGCGGCCGATCTTCTCGTTGTCGTAACTGATGTACGCGGAGATCGGGCCCTCGGCGAGACGGTCGTACGCGACGACCTTCACGCCCTTCTTGTCGGCCTGCTGGACCCAGGACTTCACGGCCTTGTAGTCGACCGTGTCCAGGATGATGACCTTGACGCCCTGGGTGACCAGCGAGTCGAACTGCTTCTTCTGGGTCTCCGCGTCGCCGCCGGCGTTGTTGTACTTGACGTCGCAGTCGGCGCAGAGCGCCTTGATCTTCGCCTCGATCATCGGGCGGTCGAAGGTCTCGTAGCGCGTGGTCTTGTTCTCCGGCAGCAGCAGGCCGATGGTCTTGCTGTCACCACCGCTGCCGCTGTCCTTGTCGTCGCCCGCCTTGCCGCAGGCTGCGAGGGAGACGGCCATGGAAACCGCGGCCGTGCCTATGACGATGCGTCGCGTCATTGCGTTCATTACGGGTGTGCCTCCCTGACGAGGCCGCAGCGTTGCGGCCGAGGTGGCTGGAAGTCAACTCGGCCGCAAGGCCAGCGTCAAGGAGTAAATCCTTAACGAGATGACAACGGTGCCATTCGTTATCTAAGTGAAGGCAGGGGTCGCTGCGGGGAGGGTGCTCTCCAAAAGGGTCGAATCCCCCATCTCGCTCAGGACGAGGGCGAGCGCGCCGAGCACTTCCGCCCGGCCGCCGAGGGCCCCCGGGAGCACCGAGAGCTGCCGGGCGGCGCTGGGGATGGAGTAGCGCGAGACCGAGTCGCGGATCGGCCCGAGGACCAGTTCGCCGGCCTCCGCGAGCGAGCCGCCGAGGACCACCCGGCTGGGGTTGAGCAGATTGCAGAGGTTCGCCACCCCGCTGCCGATGTGCCGCCCGACGTCACCGATCACCCGGCGGCATCCCGGATCGCCCTCACGGGCCAGCTGGACCACCCGCTCCATGGTGAGATCGGGGCCGTGGCTGGGCTGGAGCAGCGGCAGCACGTACCGCGCGGCCGTGAACGTCTCCAGGCACCCCCGGTTGCCGCAGCGGCAGACCGGGCCCGATTCGTCGAGGGTGATGTGGCCGATCTCGCCGGCCGTGCCGCCGGGGCCCCGGTAGATGTGCCCGTCGATCACCAGACCGGCGCCGACACCGCTCGCGACCTTGATGTACGCGAGGTCGGTGACCCCCCGGCCGCTCCCCCAGACCAGCTCCCCCAGGGCCCCGAGGTTGGCGTCGTTGTCCACGTAGACCGGCACTCCGAGGCGTCCGGCCAGCTCTTCCCTGGGGTTGATGCCCGTCCACCCCGGCAGGATCGACGTGGAGCCCAGCGTGCCGGACTCGACGTCGATCGGGCCGGGTACACCGAGGCCGACCCCGATCACCTTGCCGGGGCTGATCCCGGTCGTCTCGATCAGCCGGTTGACCAGCTGTTCCGCCCGTCCGAAGCCCTCGGCCGACGAGGCGTCCACGTCCAGCGGCTCGGACTCCTCGGCGAGCACCTGGTGGGCCAGGTTGCCGACCGCCACCCGAAGGTGCGTGTGCCCGAAATCGACGCCGATGACGATGCCCGCGTCACCACTGAGCGAGACGCTGCGCGCGCGGCGGCCGCCCGCCGAGGTGGGGGTCACCTCGACCGTGCCGCCCTCTTTCAGTTCGCGAACGATATTGGAGACGGTGGCCGCGGAGAGGCCCGTGCTCCTGGCGATCTCCGCCTGGGTGAGCGAACCCGCCATACGTACGGCGCGCACTACCCGCTCAAGGTTGGCGCGATGCAGAGATGTCTGCGACCCCGGAGTCTCCATCGACTCTCTCACTCCTGCCATATTCTCCAACATGTGAACCCTAAGCTGAGCGTTTTGGGGTACTCCCCGTCAAGACCTTGAGCAGTCGAAGCCTCGGATGAGCACCGGACCCTCGCACGACGACCCCCGCGAACTCCCCCGTAAACAGACGAACCGCCCCCCGGCGAGGATGCCGGAGGGCGGTTCGGTCGTTCGGTGCGAGCGTTCGAGGAGTTACTTCACCGCTCCCGCGGTGAGGCCCGCCACCACCTGGCGCTGGAAGATGATGTAGGCCGCGAGGACCGGCAGCATCGCCATCACCAGACCGGCGAACAGACCCGACCAGTCGCCCTTGTAGCCCTGGCCGTTGGCCAGTTCGACCAGGCCCTGGGAGAGCACCCGGTACTTCGGATCGGTGTTCAGGACCGTTGGCAGCAGGTACTGGTTCCACTGCCCGAGGAAGTTGAAGATACCGACGCTGATCAGGCCGGGCTTCGCCATCGGCAGCATGACCTGGAAGAACGTCCGGGTGTGCGAGGCCCCGTCGAGCATCGCCGCCTCGGCCACCGAGCTCGGCAACGAGCGGAAGAACGAGGTGAGGAAGAAGACGGTGAACGGCAGCGAGTACGCGATGTAGACCATGATCAGTCCGTGCCGCGTGTTCAGCAGGCCCATGTTGTTCATGACGAAGAACAGCGGGACCAGCGCCAGGATGATCGGGAAGCTCATCCCGCCGATGAACAGGTAGTAGATGAAGCGGTTGCCCGGGAAGTCGAACCGCGCCAGTACGTACGCCGCCATCGAACCGAGCAGCAGGGTACCGATGAGCGAACCGCCGACCACCAGAATGGTGTTCAGGAAGTAGTCGCTCATGTGCGCCTGACCCCAGGCACGCGACCAGTTCTCGAAGTGAAGCTTGTCCGGCAGCGCCCACGGCGTCGACAGGATCGAGTCGTCCGTCTTGAACGAGGCCATGATCGCCCAGAGCAGCGGCATGACCACCAGGATCGCCCAGATGACCAGCACGCCGTGCGAGAAGACGTTGAGGACCTTGCCCTCGCTGCTCTTCTCCTTGCCGCCCGGTGCGGGAGCCTTGGACACCGCGGGGGCCGGTTCCTTCACCGTATCCACGGGAGGGATGTCAGTGGCCTTCACGTGCGCTCACCTCGTACTACTGTCGAGCCGGCCGTCTCGGCCGGGCTGTCTTGCCTGCTGGGAGTCCGGGCACCGCGCCCCGGGGAGCGCGGCATCAGAACTCCAGCCGCTCGCGCCGGCCCAGTCGCATCACGATGGCGGCGAACGCCATGGTGATGATGAGCAGTCCGACACCGATCGTCGTCGCGTATCCGGCCTGGCCGTCACGGAACGCCGTCTGGTAGACGTACAGCGGCAGGACGGTGCTCGAGTAGTCGGGGCCGCCGGGGCCCACGGTCATGACCTGCACCGCTGTGAAGGCCTCGACCCCGAGCGCCAGGATGCCCATGTAGACCCAGCCCGACTGCACGGTGTCCCAGAGCAGCGGCAGGGTGATCCTGAAGAACGTCGTGATGCGGTTGGCCCCGTCCAGGAGCGCCGCCTCGTAGAAGTCCTTCGGAATGGACGCCATTCCGGCCGAGAAGAGGACGACGAAGAATCCGACCGTCGACCAGACCAGCACCGACATGACGCAGATGAGCGCGAGACTCGGATCGCCCAGCCAGTCAGGCTGAATGGACCCGAGACCGACTCCCTTGAGCGCCGAATTCAGCATTCCACTGCGCGGGTTGAACGCGAACTGGAACAGCAGGGCGACGATGACGATCGAGAGCACCTGCGGGAAGAAGTAGGCGATCTTGTAGAAACCCGAACCCCGCACGCCGGAGATCGTGGCGTTCTTGCGCCGCCGGCCCCCGACATTGAGCATGAAGGCGAAGAAGAGCGCCAGGCCCAGCGTCACCAGCGGTAGCACCAGCACCAGCACCAGGCTGTGCTGCAAGGACTTCCAGAAGATGTCGTCCTTGAGCATCCTGGTGTAGTTGTCGAAGCCGACCATCTTGAAGTCGGGACTCAGACCGGTCCAGTCCGTGAACGAATAGTAGATGGCCTGGATGAACGGCCAGATGACGAAGACCGCGTACAAAACCAGTGGGACTACCAAGAACCCCACAATGAAGCGGTACTTGCCGTGCTGCATCGTTTACCGACCCCGATCTTTCCGCGGGTGCCGCCGCTGGTGACGGTTACTCACTGGTGCTTGTAGTGCTTGATGGACTGGTCCTTGGCAGCGGCGTCCGCGTAGCCCTGGATCTTCTTGATGGCTTCGGCGGGCGTCAGACGCCCGGCCATCATCTCGCCGAGACCGGCGCCGATCTGCTCCTTCTGGAGCTTCACGTACCAGTCCTGCATACGCGGGTTCACCACGTTGTCGCCGGCCTTCTTCAGGGCGTCGACGCCGGACTGCATGGCGGTGGACAGGGTCAGGCCGTCGGTGCCGCCGTTGAAGGCGCTCAGCGACTTGACCTGCTTGGTGAAGTTCTTCGAGGACTCCTCGGAGAGCATGATGCGCAGCTGCTCCATGCCGCCCTCGGGGTTCCTCGCCTTGGCCGGGATGATGAAGGGCTCGCCGCCGGAGGCCCAGATGGTGCCGAAGGGCAGCTTGTCGGACGAGTCCAGGCCGGACGGCGCCGCGACCATCATCTTGAAGTCCTTGGGCGTGGTCGGCGCGGCCTCGTTCTCCACCCACGAACCGTTCGGGAGGAAGAGCGCCTTGCCCTTGGTCCACTCGGTCTGCGACTGGATGTGGGTCAGGCCCGTGGTGCCCTTGAGGATGTACCCCTTCTGCTGCAGCTCGTAGTACGCCTCGAACGCGGCCTTGACGGCCGGGTCCTTCCAGGCGTTCGGCTCCAGGTTGTCGATCTTGTCGAGAACCTCGCGGCCGCCGATCTTGGCGATGAACGGGTAGAGCGAGAACGGAAGGTAGTAGGGGTACTTACCGGCGTAGGTCCAGCCGGCGATGCCCTTCTTCTTCGCCTTCTCGCACAGGGCGAGCATGTCGTCCCAGTTCTCGGGGTACTGGGCATCCAGACCCTCCAGAGCGGTCTGCGAGTACCAGACGCCGTAGACGGTGTACGCGTAGTACATGATCCAGACCGGGTCACCGTCGAACTGACCCATCTCCAGGACACCCGGGCGCAGGGTGTCGCGGACCTTCTTGCCCGGGTCGTCGAAGGACGGGGCGTCCATCAGCGGCGTCAGGTCGAGCAGCTGCTTCTTGCCGACGAGGACACCCATGTCCATCTGCTCGGCGCCCGAGTTGTCGATCAGGTCCGGCGGGGTGCCACCGTTGAAGCGCGGCTGCAGCTGCGACTGGATCTTCTGCGTCGCGGTGTGCTTGACCTTGGCCTTCGGGAACGAGGCGGTGTACTTCTTCTCCGCGTCGATCGCGTACTGCTCACCGAAGCCACCGTTGAAGATGACCACGTCGAGGCCGGCCGTGTCGTTGACGCCCAGCGGGTTCTTCGCGCTGGTCTTGCCCTTCTTGACCGTGTCGTCGCTGCTGCTGTCGCTACTCGCACACGCCGACAGGAAGCTCATTGTCGGGACCGTGATCAGACCGAGTGCGGCAGACCGCTTGATCACGTCGCGACGGCCAAGGCCCTCATTCTTGCGGGCGGAGGTGGATGCCATGCTCAAGTCCTCGCCTTCTCCAGGACTCAGGCGGTGTTGTACCGGTCGCCCCATCGATATTCGCCTCAGGCGAAGGGCCCCGCCACCGCGGTCAGTTGCGCTTGGGTGGTGCAGATTTCAGGCTAGTCATTGCAGTGGGGGGTACGGGGGGAGGGGCCAGCCGACGCACCTGTGGCGCGTCGAGTTGCCCTGCCCCGGTTGTCCCCCTTGTCGCACAGATGAAAAAATGCTGTGCAGACGCCGACAGGTATAGTCCACTTGCGCCCAACTGAGCAAGATCGAATGCAGGTTTGAGCGGCAGTCTTTCCCGAGTTGAGACCTCGCTGATACCACGGCACCGCACGGCCTCCTCCGGATGTAACGATTTCCGCAATACGGTCGATTCGACTGCGGGCTCCCATCCAACACCCTTGACACCACCAGGCACTTCACTTCCTACTGGTTCTTGCGCACGCTTCTGACAACGTTGTCCAAGTGCACTTCCTCGGGAGGAATGGCTCGGCATGCAGCCCCGACACGGTTCTCGCAAGAGACAAAACGGTACGGCCGCGCTGATCGCGGCTTCACTGATCCTGGTCGTGACAGCCCCCACCGCGGCCGCCGCTCAGTCGGCCGGGTCAGCGGAAAAGGGCCATCGGCCCTCGGGCGACCGGACTTTCAGCTCATCCTTCGAAGAGGACGAGAAGCAGCCGGACTGGCGCAATACCGTCGAAGAAGGCCGCGACGGAAAGAAGCGGACATCGGGTATCGATGGCGGCTTCTCCGCCGGAATACCGGGCAATGTCACCGACAAGGTCACAGACGTCCGCGCCAGCGACGAGAACACCGGCGGCGGTGAGGTGAAGGAAAACCTCGTCGACGGTGAATCCGGTACGAAGTGGCTGTCGTTCAAGCCCACCGCCTGGGCCGAGTTCGATCTCTCCGAACCGGTCAAGGTCGTCACATATGCCCTGACTTCGGCCGACGACCACGACGAACGGGACCCGAAGGACTGGACGCTGCAGGGCTCCGAGGACGGCAAGACCTGGACGGACCTGGACTCCCGAACCGGCCAGACCTTCTCCGAGCGCTTCCAGACCAAGTCCTACGACTTCACGGCGGACAAGGCCTACCAGCACTTCCGCCTGGACATCACGAAGAACAACGGCGCCGACGACGCGACCCAGCTCGCCGACGTCCAGTTCTCCGACGGGGACACCTCCGCCCCGGCCCCCGACGACATGCGCAGCCAGATCGACCGGGGCCCCTCCGGCTCCCCCACCGCCAAGGCCGGCGCCGGCTTCACCGGGAAGAAGGCGCTGCGCTACGCCGGAACGCACAAGGCGGACGGGCGGGCCTACTCGTACAACAAGGTCTTCGACGTCAACACCGCCGTCACCCGGGACACCGAACTCTCCTACCTGGTCTACCCCCAGATGGGCGAGACGGACCTGTCCTACCCGGCCACCCACGTCGCCGTGGACCTGGCGTTCACCGACGGCACGTACCTGAGCCAGCTGCGCGCCACCGACTCCAACGGCGGCCTGCTGACCCCGCAGGGCCAGGCCGACGCCAAGCGGCTGTACGTCAACCAGTGGAACAAGGTCGACGCCCGCATCGGCACGGTCGCCGCGGGCAAGACGGTCGACCGGATCCTCGTCGCGTACGACTCCCCCAAGGGCCCGTCGAAGTTCCAGGGCTGGATCGACGACGTCAAGATCGCCCCGAAGGCCCCCGAGAAGCGCAAGGCGCACCTCTCGGACTACGCCTCGACCGTCCGGGGCACGAACTCCAGCGGCAGCTTCTCCCGGGGCAACAACTTCCCCGCGACGGCCGTCCCCAACGGTTTCAACTTCTGGACCCCGGTCACCAACGCCGGATCGACCAGCTGGCTGTACGACTACGCGAGCGGGAACAACGACGACAACCTGCCCACCATGCAGGCCTTCAGCGCGAGTCATGAGCCGAGCCCTTGGATGGGCGACCGGCAGACCTTCCAGCTGATGCCGTCGGTCGCGTCCGGCGCCCCGGACGCCGACCGCAAGGCACGCGCGCTGCCGTTCAAGCACGAGAACGAGACGGCGAGGCCCCACTACTACGGGGTCACGTTCGAGAACGGCCTCAAGGCCGAGATGACGCCGACCGACCACGCGGCACGGATGCGGTTCACGTATCCGGGCAAGGACGCGAGCATGGTCTTCGACAACGTCTCCAACGACGGCGGGCTCACCCTCGACCCGAAGACGAGCTCCTTCACCGGCTTCTCGGACGTGAAGAGCGGCGGCTCGACCGGTGCCACCCGGCTGTTCGTCTACGGCGTCTTCGACGCGCCCGTCACCGGCAGCGGCAAGCTCTCCGGCGGCGGCGGTGACGACGTGACCGGCTACCTCCGCTTCGACGCGGGCAAGGACCGTACCGTCAACCTGCGCCTGGCCACCTCGCTGATCAGCATCGACCAGGCGAAGCAGAACCTGGCCGCGGAGATCCCGGCCTCGCGCTCCTTCGACCGGGTCGAGAACAAGGCCCAGGACGCCTGGGACGACCTGCTGGGCAAGGTCGAGGTCGAGGGCGCGACCACCGACCAGCTGACCACGCTGTACTCCAGCATGTACCGGCTCTACCTCTACCCGAACTCGGGCTTCGAGAAGGTCGGCGGCAAGGACAAGTACGCCTCGCCGTTCTCCCCGCAGGTCGGCTCGGACACCCCGACCCACACCGGCGCGAAGATCGTCGACGGCAAGGTGTACGTCAACAACGGCTTCTGGGACACCTACCGGACGACGTGGCCGGCGTACTCCTTCCTCACCCCGAAGAAGGCCGGCGAGATGGTGGACGGCTTCGTCCAGCAGTACAAGGACGGCGGCTGGATCTCCCGCTGGTCCTCGCCCGGCTACTCGGACCTGATGACCGGCACCTCCTCGGACGTCGCGTTCGCCGACGCCTACGTCAAGGGCGTGAAGTTCGACGCGGAGGCGGCGTACGCCGCGGCCCTGAAGAACGCCACGGTCGTCCCGCCGTCCTCCGGCGTCGGCCGCAAGGGCATGGAGACGTCCCCGTTCGTCGGGTACGCCGACACCACGACCCACGAGGGCATGTCCTGGTCGATGGAGGGTTACGTCAACGACTACGGCATCGCGCAGATGGGCCAGGCCCTCTACAAGAAGACGCACAAGCAGCGCTACAAGGACGAGTCCGAGTACTTCATGAACCGGGCCCGGAACTACGTGGACCTGTTCGACGACAAGGCGGGCTTCTTCCAGGGCAAGGACGCCAAGGGCGACTGGCGGCTGCCGTCCGACCAGTACGACCCGCGCGTGTGGGGCTACGACTACACGGAGACCAACGGCTGGGGCTACGCGTTCACCGCCCCGCAGGACAGCAAGGGCCTGGCGAACCTGTACGGCGGCCGGGACGGTCTGGCCAAGAAGCTGGACACGTACTTCGCCACCCCCGAGACGGCCGGCCCGGAGTTCGTCGGCAGCTACGGCGGCGTCATCCACGAGATGACGGAGGCCCGTGACGTACGGATGGGCCAGTACGGGCACAGCAACCAGGTCGCCCACCACGTCACGTACATGTACGACGCGGCCTCGCAGCCGTACAAGACGCAGGAGAAGGTCCGCGAGGTCCTCGGCCGCCTGTACACGGGCAGCGAGATCGGCCAGGGCTACCACGGCGACGAGGACAACGGCGAGCAGTCGGCCTGGTTCCTCTTCTCCTCGCTCGGCTTCTACCCGCTGGTCATGGGCAGCGGCGAGTACGCGATCGGCTCCCCGCTGTTCACCAAGACCACCGTGCACCTGGAGAACGGCCACGACCTGGTCGTCAGGGCGCCGAAGAACAGCGCGAAGAACATCTACGTCCAGGGCCTGAAGGTCAACGGCAAGAAGTGGACCTCCACCTCGCTGCCGCACGACCTGCTGGCCAAGGGCGGCGTGCTCGACTTCGACATGGGTCCCAAGCCGTCGGCCTGGGGCACCGGCAAGGACGCCGCGCCGGTCTCCATCACCAAGGACGACAAGGTGCCCACGCCGAAGAAGGACGTCCTGAAGGGCGCGGGCGCCCTCTTCGACAACACCTCGGCCACCTCGGCCACCGCCACCACGGTGGAGCTGCCGGTCCCCTCGGCGACGAACGCGGTCCAGTACACGCTGACGTCGGGCGCGGCGGACAAGGCGCCGAGCGGCTGGGTGGTGCAGGGCTCCTCGGACGGCACGACCTGGAAGGACCTCGACAAGCAGTCCGGCCAGTCGTTCGCCTGGGACAAGCAGACGAGGGCCTTCACGGTGAAGTCCCCCGGCTCCTACGCGCACTACCGGCTGGTGCTCGACAGTGAGGCGACGCTCGCGGAGGTGGAGCTGATCTCCTGACCGTACGACAGCGCGACGGACGGCCGGTATCTCCCCACGAGATGCCGGCCGTCCGGCGTTCTCACCCCGCCATGCGGGCGAGTCCGGTGGCGGGACCGGGTTCACGCCGGTGGAAACGCGTCCGGGGACGGCGGACCAGCCAACGCTTGGGAGCGCTCCCACACGTGGGGGAGGCTAGCGCGGCCACGTGGGACTGTAAACATCCTGGGCCGCACCGGAGCCGGGGAACGGCGGAGCGGGAACTTCCCCGGCCCAAGCCGTGCGTCATGCGGACCGTGATGGACATCGACGACCTGATGCTCGACGGACTCAGCGAGGACTGGGAGGAGATGAGGCAGAACTACCAGGCGTTCCAAAACGGAGTCTACGACCGGTCGGTGCTCGACTGCGCCGCCGAACTGACCGCCGACCCGGGCGGCGAATACGCCTGCATCTGGACGATCGGGCCGACCCTCATGGCCCCCTACCTCACCTGGCTGCCCGGTGAGGGGGTCGCGCAGCAGGCCGTGACCGCTCTGGAGGTCGCCGGTGCTCCCCTGCCCGCCGGGTGCCCGCACGAGGACGAGCCGGCCGCCGCGGGCTGACGCCGCCGTGCCGGTCAGGGCTGGGAGGCGTCCGGAACGGCGGTGGGGAACAGGCTCTCGGGCAGGGACACGTTCCACGCGGTGATGACCGGCTGCCCGTGTTCCGTGCCCAGCCGGGACACGGCGCCGGTGGCGAGCTGGAAGAGCGTGCCCTCGGCGGGGGTCAGTCCGAGGTAGCGGGCGGTCAGGACGCGCAGGAAGTGCGAGTGGGCGACGAGCACGATGTCCTCGTCCCCGGCCCGCTCGGCGGCTTCCCGGACCTCGGCCAGGACCCGGTCCGCCCGCTCCCCGACCTCCTCCGGGGTCTCGCCGGGGTGCGCCTCGGGGCCGGCGGTGACACCGTCCGTCCAGAGGTTCCAGCCGGGGCGGGTCCGATGGATCTCGTGCGTGGTGATGCCCTCGTAGCCGCCGTAGTCCCACTCACGCAGTTCGGGGGTGATCCGGGGGGCGGCCAGCCCGGCGAGTTCGGCGGTGCGCCGGGCCCGTACCGAGGGGCTGACCAGAGTGAGGGCGATGTCACGGTCCGCGAGCAGTGGCGCGAGGGCGCGGGCCTGGCGCTCACCGAGGGGGGTCAGGGGCAGGTCGGTGTGGCTCGTGTGCTGCCCGTTGCGGGACCACTCGGTCTCGCCGTGCCGGATCAGGATCAACTCGCCCATGTGAAGGTCATCCGCTCTCTGTGCCGTTACCGCTCACGGAAGCCGCCCGGCCGGGCTGCGTCGCGTGCTGTCGATGGTGCGAACCCGCTGGTCCACGATCGCATTCCGGCTGTGACGAGGGCGACGGCGCGCGGAGCCGCCCGTCGATCCCGTTCCGAAACACCGGCGGGGGGCTGTCGCCGGAGGCCCGGAGAGTAGGCGGGGCCGGGGACGAGCCCGGCGCCTCGACAAGGGTGTAGAGGCGGGCCCGCCCGTCCGCGCCCTCGCCGGGGCCGCCGGTCCGAGGCAGCGACCGGTTCGGAGCGGAGAATGAGGGAAAGCGGACAGGACACGCTCTACGCAACGGAAGCAGGAAACGTCGTGACCACCTTCGTCATCACCGTTCCCGGAACGTTCGTCACCGAGCTCCCGGACGCCTCGCTTGCCACGCTGAAAGAGAAGCTGGCCAAGCGGCACACGGACGTGAGCAGAAGCGAGGGACTCGATCTGCTGACCCTCAACGACGACGGCACCTTCTCCATCCGTCTGGAGGTCGATGCCACGGACCGCTACGAGGCGGAGCTGGAGGCGGCGCGACTGGTCTCCACGGCGCTGCGGGACGCCGGGGTCGCGGCGCAGGACGCGCCGATCGGAACACCGGTCGTCACGGGAATCGACAGCGACCTCTGACGCGGCGAACGCGAGGGCCTGTCCGGTCCTGGTCACCGCTACGACCCCGAGTACGTGGCTGAAGGCGGAGGGTCATCCGTGACGCCTGCCGGTGGCGGTCGCCCCCTGCGGCGCTCGGCCGGTCGCCGCTGGGCGGCCTGCCCGTCACGTTCGATGCGAGATCGGCGGTGCCGTACGGGCCCTCGGCAGCCGGTCGCGGTCGATCCGGTCAACAGCGGGCAGAGGCGCTCGGTGACCGAGCCCGGGCCGTTCGCCGGCCGGGCTGTCGGTGATCCGTCGGCCGTGTGTCGGTGGCGGCTGACACCTTGATGCCGAGAGTGCCTCGCGGAACAGCCGCGGACGCCTCCCACGCAAGGGAGCCGCATCGCCATGTCGTCGTCCACGTTTCCCGCGCCGCCCTGGGACGTCCACCGGCCACCGCGCGCCGCCGGCAGCGTCTTCCTGGTGACCGGCGGCAATGCCGGTATCGGGTATTTCATCGCGGAGCAGCTGTCCGCGACGGGCGCCACCGTCGTGCTGGCCGGCCGGAGTCCCGCGAAGACGGAAGCCGCCTGCGCCTCGGTCCGCTCACGGGTGCCCGGCGCCCAGGTGCGGGCCGTCCGGCTGGATCTCGCCGACCTCGCGTCGCTCGGACCGGCGGTGGACTGCCTGGAGGTGGAGCGCCTCGACGCCGTGGTCCTCAACGCCGGCGTCGCCCTCGACGACCCGCCGCGCCAGGAGACCGGAGCCGGCCACGAGCTCATGTTCGGCACCAATCATCTGGGCCACTTCGCGCTGACCCGGTGGCTGATGCCGCTGCTGTCGGCCGCACCGGCGGCACGCGTCGTGACCATGGGCAGCTTCGCTGCGAAGTCCGAGCAGCTCTGCCTGGACGATCTGCAGTCCCTTCAGGACTACCGGCCCAAGCGCGTCTACGGCCGCTCCAAGCTGGCACAGATGCACTTCGCCCTCGAACTCGACCGCAGGCTGCGCGCCGCCCGGAGCACGGTGGCGAGCATGGTGGTCCATCCCGGCGGGGCACTCGACTCACTCACCCCGTCGCGGCCGCCCGTCCATGTGCGGACCGCGGGCACCCGGCTCGGTGGAGCGCCGGCCGGCCTCCTCCTGCAGGGCAAGCACGCCGGCGCGTGGCCCGCGGTCCGGGCCGTGCTCGACCCTGCCGTGCTCGGCGGGGAACTGTGGGGGCCGCGCGTCTTCGGGCTGCGCGGCAGGCCACGGCGCGAACCGGTGTGGGACCGCCTCACGGAAACCTGCGTCGCGGAGCGGTTGTGGGACGCGAGCAGTGAAACGGCCGGCATCGACTTCGCGCCCTTCGTCACGACGCCTCCCACGCCGTGACGGACCGGGCCGCCGTACCGCCTCAGCCCATGACAACGTCCAGCAAGGCGTCACCGACGACCACGACCTCGTACGGCCGGTCCGTGTCCGCCGTGACCCGGAGCGTGCCGCTCTCGCGGACCAGTTCGTACGTGGCGGCCGGGGCGCCCGTGAGGCCGGGGACCGTCACCGTGCGGGTGAAGTCGCCCAGGCCCTCGGGGGCGAAAACCCGCAGCTGAAGGTCCTGCGTCCAGTCGCCGTCGGGGCGCGAGACGTCCGCGCCGAGCGGCAGGACCGCGCCGGGGCGGACCAGGAGCGGGAGGCTGTCGAAGCCGTGGGTGCCGCGGTGCCAGGCGGGTCCCGTGACGGTCCCGCCGGTCAGGAAGTGGGTCCAGGTGCCCTCGGGGACGTAGTACTCGACCTGGCCGTCCTCGCTGAAGACCGGCGCCACGAGGAGGTCGGGGCCCAGCAGGTACTGGCGGTCCACCGTGCGGGTGGCCGGGTCGTCGGGGAACTCCAGCAGCATCGGGCGCATGGTCGGGACGCCGGTGCGGTGGGCCTCGACGGCCGCGCCGTACAGGTAGGGCATCAGCCGGTGCTTCAGTTCGGTGAACTGCCTGGCGACCGCGACCGCCTCGTCGCCGAACTCCCACGGCACCCGGTAGGACGAGGAGCCGTGCAGGCGGCTGTGCGAGGAGAGCAGGCCGAAGGCGAGCCAGCGCTTGAAGACCGCCGGGTCGGGCGTGCCCTCGAAGCCGCCGATGTCGTGGCTCCAGAAGCCGAAGCCGGAGAGCGAGAGGGAAAGTCCGCCGCGCAACGACTCTGCCATCGCGCCGAAGGAGGACCAGCAGTCGCCGCCCCAGTGGACGGGGAACTGCTGGCCGCCGGCGGTGGCGGAACGCGCGAACAGGACCGCTTCCCCCTGGCCGCGCTCCTTCTCCAGGAGTTCGAAGACGGCCTTGTTGTACAGGTGCGTGTAGTAGTTGTGCATCCGCTCCTGGTCGGAGCCGTCGTGCCAGACGACATCGGTGGGGATGCGCTCGCCGAAGTCCGTCTTGAAGCCGTCGACACCCTGGTCGAGGAGGGTCTTCAGCTTGCCCTGGAACCAGGCGGTGGCCTCGGGGTCGGTGAAGTCGACCAGCGCCATGCCGGCCTGCCATTTGTCCCACTGCCAGATGTCGCCCTCGGGGGTGCGCACGAAGTAGCCCTTCTCCGCGCCCTCGGCGTACAGGGCGCTCTTCTGCGCGATGTACGGGTTGATCCAGACGCAGATCCTCAGGCCCTTCTCCTTGAGCCGGGCGAGCATGCCGACCGGGTCGGGGAAGGTGTCCGGGTCCCATTCGAAGTCGCACCACTGGTACTCGCGCATCCAGAAGCAGTCGAAGTGGAAGACGGAGAGCGGGATGCCGCGCTCGGACATGCCGTCCACGAAGGAGGTGACGGTCTCCTCGTCGTAGTCGGTGGTGAACGAGGTGGTGAGCCAGAGGCCGAAGGACCAGGCCGGCGGGAGGGCAGGGCGGCCGGTGAGCGCGGTGTAGCGGGTGAGGACGTCCTTGGGCGTGGGGCCGGCGACGACGAAGTACTCCAGGACCTGGTCCTGGACGCTGAACTGCACCTGGCCGACGGCCTCGGAGCCGACCTCGAAGGAGACCTTGCCCGGGTGGTTGACGAAGACGCCGTAGCCGCGCGACGACAGGTAGAACGGGACGTTCTTGTAGGCCTGTTCGGTGTTGGTGCCGCCGTCCGCCTGCCACATGTCGACGACCTGGCCGTTCTTGACGTACGGGGTGAACCGCTCGCCGAGACCGTGGATCGTCTCGCCGACGCCGAGCGCGAGCTGCGCGAGCATGTGGTGGCCGCCGCCCCCCGTCGTGGCGAAGGCGGTGCCCTTGCGCCCGGCGGCGGTCAGCAGGCGGCCGTCGGCGTCCAGGAACTCCAGGCCGAAGTCGCCCCCGGTGGGCAGCCGGAGGGTGAGCGGGCCGCTGGTGAGCTCGGCGGCCGTCCCGTCGTCGCGGGTGGTGGCCGCGGTGTCCCCGGCGGCGCCGGGCAGCACGAAGTCGGGGCCGGGGCGGCGTCTGCCCGCGAGGTGGGTGACGCGGACACCGATGACGCCCTCGGCGGGGGCGAACGCCTCCACCGTGATCAGCGGTGCGTTGAGCGTGTCACCGCGCCGCGTCACACGCTTGACGGCCGCGTGGGCGGTGAGCCGGTCGGCGTCGAGCCGCAGGTCGCGGAGTTCGGTGGCGTACGAGGCGTCCACACCGTCTCGCATCTGCCAGAAGCCGTCGGTGAACTTCATGGGGGTCTTCCTTAGCCGGTACGGGGGCGTTCGGGCTGCGTCGTCAGGAGTGGGTGGACGGGCCGGCGCTACCGGGCCGTGCTGCTGATCCCAGTTTTGATCGTACACAAAACAAATATTCTTCGAAGCGCTTCGACAATCCATGGTCACGGAGTTGGACCGGCCCAGGCCGAGGCTCGATGCCGCGCATCACGCTCCCGAATTACCTCTGCGTGACGGGCCTGTCACAAGGATGGTCTAGAAACAAACGCCGGTATGGCGTATTAGTACTGCCAGCAAACAAATCGGTCGGGCGGCGGCGCAGCTGTCCGGGCATGTCGACAAGAGGCAGCAGTATGTCGAACCGCTTCACCCCCACCCCCGCCGACAGGTTCACCTTCGGGCTCTGGACCGTCGGCTGGCGCGGCAACGACCCCTTCGGTGACGCCACCCGCCCCGCCCTGGACCCGGTCGAGTCCGTCGAGCGACTCGCGGAACTCGGCGCGCACGGTGTGACGTTCCACGACGACGACCTGATCCCGTTCGGCTCGACGGACTCCGAGCGGGCCGCACTCGTCACCCGCTTCAAGGACGCTCTGGACCGCACCGGTCTCAAGGTGCCGATGGCGACGACGAACCTGTTCACGCATCCGGTGTTCAAGGACGGCGGGTTCACGTCCAACGACCGTGACGTGCGCCGGTTCGCGCTGCGCAAGGTGATCCGCAACATCGATCTGGCCGTCGAGCTGGGCGCCGAGACGTATGTGGCCTGGGGTGGCCGTGAGGGTGCGGAGTCCGGTGGTGCGAAGGACATCCGGCTCGCGCTGGACCGGATGAAGGAGGCGTTCGACCTGCTCGGCGAGTACGTGACCGAGCAGGGCTACGGTCTCCGCTTTGCCATCGAGCCCAAGCCGAACGAGCCGCGCGGCGACATCCTGCTGCCGACCGTCGGGCACGCGCTGGCCTTCATCGAGCGCCTGGAGCGCCCCGAGCTGTACGGCGTGAACCCCGAGGTCGGCCACGAGCAGATGGCCGGGCTCAACTTCGCCCACGGCATCGCGCAGGCGCTGTGGGCGGACAAGCTCTTCCACATCGACCTCAACGGCCAGTCCGGCATCAAGTACGACCAGGACCTCCGCTTCGGCGCCGGCGACCTGCGCCAGGCCTTCTGGCTCGTCGACCTGCTGGAGAGCTCGGAGTTCAGCGGCCCGCTGCACTTCGACTTCAAGCCGGTGCGCACCGACGGCATCGACGGGGTCTGGGAGTCCGCGAAGAACTGCATGCGCAACTACCTGATCCTCAAGGAGCGCGCCCTGGCGTTCCGCTCCGACCCTGCCGTCAAGGAGGCGCTGGCCGCCTCCCGGCTGGACGAGCTCGCGCGGCCCACCGCCGCGGACGGTGTGGCCGGGCTGCTGGCCGACCGCACCGCCTACGAGGAGTTCGACGTGACCGCGGCGGCCGAGCGCTCGATGGCGTTCGAGGCCCTGGACCAGCTCGCCATGGAGCACCTGCTCGGCGTCAGCTGACGCCCCCGGGGTGTCCGGCCACCACCGCCGGGCACCCCTTCGTACCCCTCCCACGCAAGGGCACCCTCGTGACAGCAGCTCCCCCGGACGGCCTGCGCCACCGGCGCCGTCGTCCCCACCGGCGGGTCATCGTTCCGCTGACCGTCGTCTGCGCACTGACCGGCGGCGCGGTCCTGTCCGGCTGCGGACAGCAGCGGGACCCGGACGTGTACACCGTCATGAACTCGTCGACCGACGAGTCCTACCACCGCTGGGACGCCCAGACGCTGGCCCGGTGCGGCAAGCGGCTCGGGGTGGCCATCGAGCAGCAGAGCGTCCCGGCCGCCCAGGTGATGACGAAGGCCCTGCGGATGGCGTCCTCGAAGTCGCTGCCCGACGTCCTCCAGCTGGACGCCTCCGAGATGCCGACGTTCGCCGAAGCCGGCGGCCTGATCCCGCTGAAGGAGCTCGGCCTGACCACCACCGACATCCCCCGGGGAATCGTCGACTTCGGCTCGTACGAAGGGACTTACTACGGCGCGGCGCGCACGGTGAACACCCTGGCGCTGTTCTACGACAAGGACACCCTCGACAAGGCCGGCCTGAAGGTGCCCACCACCTGGGCCGAGATGCGCTCGACCGCGAAGAAGCTCACCCGGGGCAAGCGGTACGGGCTGGCGCTCAGTGCGGGCGGCGCGGAGGACGGCGTCTTTCAGTTCACCCCGTTCATGTGGTCCAACGGCGGCGACGAGACGAAGCTCGACAGCCCGCAGGTGGCCGGGGCGCTGGACTACTGGAAGGACCTGCTGAAGGACCGTTCGCTGTCCAAGTCGACGGTCAACTGGACCCAGGCCGATGTGAACGACCAGTTCATGGCCGGCAACGCCGCCATGATGATCAACGGCCCGTGGCAGGTCGAAACCCTCAACACCAAGAAGGCGCTGCACTGGGGCATGGCCGAGATCCCGGTCCCGAAGGCCGGGGACGACTCGGTCGGTCCGCTGGGCGGCGGGATCCTGACCGTGCCCAACACCGGTGACAGCGCCCGGCAGAAGATGTCGGCGAAGATCATCGGCTGTATGTCGGGCGAGCAGGAACAGATCACCTACGCGCTCAACAGCTGGATGGTCCCGGCCAACAAGAAGGCCGCCGCCGTGTGGCGCGAGAAGGTCCCGGAGCTGGCCGCCCTCTCCGACCAGGTCGCCACCGCCCGCTCGCGCACCGCGAAGCTCGGCGCGGGCTGGTCGTCCGTCTCCCTCGCGCTGCAGAGCGCCTTCCAGTCCGCCCTCACCGGCGAGTCGAGCGAGGCCGCCCTCAAGCGCGCCCAGCAGCGCGCCACGAGCGGGAACTGAGGTACACGAATGTCGACCACCACCGCCTCCGCAGCCGCCGGTCCGGCGCTCCCCGCCACGAAGGCCGCGAAGGCAGCGAAGCCGCCGAACCCGGCGCGCACCCGCCTTCGCAGGCGCCTGGCCCAGTGGGGCTTCATCGCCCCCGCCGTGATCTTCATGGCGCTCTTCTTCGGCTATCCGCTCGTCCGCAACATCGTGATGAGCTTCCAGGACTACTCACCGTCCACGTTCTTCACGGGCAGCTCCCCGTTCAACGGCACGGCCAACTGGAGCGGCGTCTTCAACGACGAGCTGTTCGGCAAGGCCCTGTGGCACACCATCCTGTTCACCGTCGGCTCGCTGATCGGGCAGTTCTGCATCGGTCTGGGCCTCGCGGTGTTCTTCAGCCGCCGCTTCCCGCTGAACGGGATCCTGCGGTCGCTGATCCTGCTGCCGTGGCTGGTCCCGATGGTCGTCTCCGGTGTCGTCTGGCGGCGCATCCTCGACCAGGACACCGGCGTCCTCAACTCCTTCCTGGGCACGATCGGCCTCGGCGGCGACACCCCGTGGCTGACCAGCACGGGCATGGCGCTGTTCTCGGTGGTCCTGGTGAACATCTGGATCGGCATCCCGTTCAACATGGTGATCCTCTACGGCGGCCTCCAGGAGGTCCCCAGGGAGCTGTACGAGGCCGCCTCCCTCGACGGCGCCTCGGCCTGGCGGGCCTTCCGCTCGATCACCCTGCCGATGCTGCGGCCCGTCATCACCGTCGTCCTGGTGCTCGGCTTCATGTCGACGGTGAAGGTCCTCGACCTGATCCTCGCCCTCACCGACGGCGGCCCCGCCGACTCCACCCAGACGCTCGGCACGCTCACGTACCAGAACTCCTTCGTCCAGCTGGACTTCGGAGCGGGCGCGGTGGTCGGCAACATCCTGATCCTGATCTCCGCCGTCTTCGCGGTGTTCTACCTGCGGGCCAACCGCAACGAGGGGAAGTGACCGGCATGGCGAGCACTGCGCGTACCCCCGCCGCCCCCACGCGGGCCACCGGCCGGCCGAAGCGGCGCTGGGGCGCCACGGTCTTCGGCGTCGTGGTGCTGTGCGTGATGCTGTTCCCGCTGTACTGGATGGTGAACACCGCGCTCCAGCCCGAGTCCGGACTGCTTGAGGTCGACCCCTTCCCGCACAGCCTGGACCTGTCGGGCTTCCGCTCGGCCGTCACCGACCAGGGCCGCAACCTGCTGACCTCGCTGGCCGTCGCGCTCGGTGCGGTGGTCATCTGCCTGGCCGTCTCGGCGCCCGCCGCCTACGGCCTCGCCCAGTTCAGGCTGCGCGGCACCAGGACGATCGTCTTCGGCACCCTGATCACCCAGATGGTGCCGGGCATCGTCGTCGCCAACGCCCTGTACAGCGCCTACGTGGACATGGGCCTGGTCAACTCCTACGCCGGACTGATGCTGGCCGACGCCTCGCTCGGCATCCCGTTCGCGATCGTACTGATGCGCTCCTTCATGGTGGCCATCCCGCGCGAGGTCATCGAGGCGGCCGAGGTGGACGGTGCGGGACGCCTGCGCACCTTCGTGCGGGTCGTGCTGCCGATGAGCCGCAACTCCCTGATCACGGCCGGGCTGTTCTCGTTCCTCTACGCGTGGAGCGACTTCATGTTCGCGCTGACGCTGAACACCACGGACGACGTCAAGCCGATCACGCTGGGCATCTACCAGTACATCGGCGCCCATGTGGGCGACTGGGGCTCCGTCATGGCGGCGTCCGTGCTGTCGGCGATCCCGGCGGCGGTCCTGCTCGTCCTGTCGCAGAAGTACATCGCCGCCGGGATCACCGGCGGCTCGGTCAAGTAAGGACTGCGTTCCCATGAGTGAGTTCCCCGTGTTCCCGCCCGGCTTCGTCTTCGGGGCGGCCACGGCCTCGTACCAGATCGAGGGCGCCGTCCGGGAGGACGGCCGCGGCCCGTCCATCTGGGACACCTACAGCCACACGCCCGGGAAGACCGACGGCGGTGACACCGGTGACGTCGCCTGCGACCACTACCACCGCTACCCCGAGGACGTGGCGCTGCTGCGCGAACTGGGCGTGGACTCCTACCGCTTCTCCGTCGCCTGGTCACGGATCCAGCCGGACGGCAGCGGCGCGGTCAACCCGAAGGGACTGGACTTCTACTCCCGGCTCGTCGACTCGCTCCTCGAAGCGGGCATCGAACCGGCCGCCACCCTCTACCACTGGGACCTGCCCCAGGCGCTGGAGGACCGGGGCGGCTGGCGGGTGCGCGAGACCGCGGAGCGCTTCGGGGAGTACGCCGGGATCATGGCCGAGCACCTGGGCGACCGGGTGCCGCGCTGGATCACCCTCAACGAGCCGTGGTGCAGCGCGTTCCTGGGCTACTCGGTGGGCCGGCACGCGCCCGGCGCGAAGGAGGGGCGGGGCGCGATGGCCGCCGCGCACCACCTGCTGGTCGGCCACGGCCTGGCGATGAGGGAGCTGCGGGCGGCCGGGGTGCGCGAGGCGGGCATCACGCTCAACCTCGACCGCAACGTCCCGGCCACCGGCTCGGACGCCGACCTGGCCGCCGTCGTCCGCGCCGACACCCAGCACAACCTGGTGTGGACGGAGCCGATCCTCGCGGGCCGCTACCCGGCCACCGAGGAGGAGACCTGGGGCGAGCTGATCACCGCGCAGGACTTCCGCCACGAGGGCGACCTGGAGCTCATCTCCCGGCCGCTGGACTTCCTCGGCATCAACTACTACCGCCCCATCGTGGTCGCGGACGCCCCGCACCGCGAGGCCGACCCGGCGCTGCGGGTCGCCACCGACAACCGCTACAGCGAGGGCAGCTACCCCGGCGTGCGCCGGACGGCGATGGGCTGGCCGGTCGTGCCGGAGTCCTTCACCAAGCTGCTGACCGCGCTGAAGGAGACCTACGGCGACGCGCTGCCGCCGGTGCACATCACGGAGAACGGCTCGGCGGAGTCCGACACCGTGGACGCCGACGGCTCGGTGCACGACGCGGACCGCGTCGGCTATCTCCGTACCCATCTGACGGCGCTGCGGGCGGCGATGGACGCGGGCGTGGAGGTCAGGGGCTACTACGTCTGGTCGCTGCTGGACAACTTCGAGTGGGCGCTCGGGTACGCGAAGCGGTTCGGGATCATCCGGGTCGACTACGACACCCAGGAACGCACCCCGAAGGACAGCTACCACTGGTACCAGGAGCTGATCGCGGCCCACCGGAAGTAACCGCGTCAGCGGTACAACACCGTGTTCGCCCCCGGTGACCTCGACCTGGACGGCATCGCGGACCTGGTCGCCCGCAACGCCAAGGGTGAGCTCTACCTGTACAAGGGCACCGGCAGGGCCGCCGCCCGGTACAAGCCCACGGCGATCAACCGCACCCCCGGGCACCGGAGGTGCGGTCCGCCGGTGCGCGGGCCTCGGGGTACCTCGGGCGCCACGGCCCTGACACCATGGCCGGATGGCTGAGGGAACAGGGATACGGGTGCTCGTGGTGGACGACGAGCCCGCCATCCTCGACGTGCTGGCGACGTCCCTGCGGTTTCTGGGCTACGAGGTGCGGGAGGCCGCGTGCGGCCGGGACGCGCTCGCCCGGGTACGGGAGGACTCCCCGCACCTGGTCCTGCTCGACGTGATGCTGCCGGACCTCGACGGTTTCGAGGTGGTACGCAGGCTGCGCGCCGGCGGATCACGGGTCCCGGTCGTCTTCCTCACCGCGCGCGAGAGCGGGGAGGACGTCGTCGGCGGCCTCGACCTGGGCGCGGACGACTACATCACCAAGCCGTTCCGGCTGGCGGAGGTGGCCGCCCGGGTGCGGGCCGTGCTGCGGCGCGGCGCGGAGAGCGCGGCCGCGCCGGGCACCGACGGTCTGCTGCACTGCGGCGACCTGGAGATGGACACCGCGGCCTACGAGGTGCGACGGGCGGGCCGGCCGGTGGAGCTGTCACCCACCGAGTACCGGCTCCTGCACCACCTGCTGCTCAACACCGGGCGGGTGCTGACGCGCGAGCAGCTGCTGGCCCACGTCTGGGAGCACGGGGACGGGGATGCCGGTGTCCTGAAGACCTACATCTCCTACCTGCGCCGCAAGCTGGACGCCCTCGGGCCGCCGCTGATCGAGACGCGGCGCGGTGTCGGCTACATCCTGCGCGCCGCTCCGGACGCGCGATGACGGCACGGCGGCTGCTGCCCCGTTCGCTGCGCGGCCGGCTGCTGTGCACGCTGCTCGTCCTGGCCACCGCCGTTCTGCTCGCGCTGGACGCCGTGCTGTACGGGTCGGTGCGGGGCTACCTCACCGACCGGACCGACACCTCGCTCCAGGCGGTGCACCGGCGCGTGATGACGCAGGTGCGCAAGGAACTGCCGCCCACCCGCGGGCTCGCCGGCAGCGCGCGCATGCTGGGTACGTCCGAGTACTACCTGGAGATCATCCAGCCCGACGGGGTCCACCGGGACCTGGTGCCCGGCCTCCGCGACCCCGACGACCCACCGCCCCGGGTCCCCGACCCGCCGCTCCGGGCGGCGGACGGACCGGTGACCGTGCCCTCCGTGACGCCGGACGGGCCGGAGTACCGGCTGCTGACCCACGCGCTGCCCGACCGGCGCGGCACTCTGGTCGTCGCCGTGCCGATGACGCAGGCGCGGGGCACGCTGGACCGGCTGCTGCTCGCGGAGGCCGTGGGCACGTGTGCGGGCATCGCGCTGCTCGCCGCCGCAGGTCTGGTGGTCCTGCGGCGCGGCCTGCGCCCCCTGGAGTCGATGGCCCGCGACGCCGACGCGATCGCGGCGGGACAGGGCGACCGCCGGGTGCGGCCCGCCGACGAGGAGAGCGAGGTCGGACGGCTCGGCCTCGCCCTGAACACGATGCTGGACGGGCAGGAGGACGCGCACGCCCGGCTGCGGCGGTTCGTCGCGGACGCCTCCCACGAACTGCGGACACCGCTCACCGCGGTGCTCGGCTACGCCGACCTGCACCACCAGGGCGTCCTCGACGACGCCGGGCGGCGGGAGCACGTGATGGAGGGCATCACGCACGAGGCGCTGCGGATGCGACGGCTGGTCGACGACCTGCTGACGCTGGCCAGGCTGGACGCGTCCCCGGGCACCCGGGACGCTTCCCCGGGCACCCGCCGGGAACCGGTCCGCCTCGCGGAGGTCGTCCGGGCCGCGGCGGCCTCGGCCCGGGTGGTGGGTCCGGGGCACGCGCCGGAGCTGTCCGTCCCCGGCGGCGGACCGGTCGTGACCGGCGACGGGGACCAGCTCCGCAGACTTGTCGACAATCTGCTGGCGAACGTCCGGGTGCACACCCCGGCCGGCACCGCCGTCCGGATCGAGGTGAGCGAGGCGCCGGGAACGGCGGTCCTCACGGTCGCCGACGACGGCCCCGGAATCCCGGCCGAGGCACTCCCCCGGGTGCTGGACCGCTTCTACCGTGCCGCCGGGACCCACAGCGGGGGCGGGAGCGGGCTCGGCCTCGCGATCGTCGCCGCGGTCGCCGCCTCGCACGGCGGCGCGGTGGAGGTGGCGAGCCCGCCCGGCGGTTCGGGCACCACCGTGCGGGTGGTCCTCCCCGCGGCGCCGGGCTGAGCGCGGCTCAGAGGAAGCCGAGGGTCCGGTCGTGGCCGGCCAGGATCCGCGCCGGGTCGCTGTCGAGGACCTTGTGCAGAAGGGTGGCGTAGACGTCGCGGAAGTCCGTCGTCGTGGCCAGGTCGCCGTCGGTGAGGTGCGTCAGGCTCGGCTGGTCGCCGTAGAACCCGCCGTGCACCGGGTCGCCGAGCACGAACACCGGGCCGGACGTGCCGTGATCGGTGCCCTGGTTGCCGTTCGCCCGCAGCGTGCGGCCGAATTCGGAGTACACCGCGACGACCACCCGCCGGCCGCCCCCGGCGGACCGCACTCGTTCCAGGAAGGCCGTCAGGTCGTGGTCGAGTTGGCCCAGCAGCCGTGACTGGGTGCTCTTCTCCGCGGCATGGGTGTCGAAGCCTCCCAGGCTGACGCTGTAGGCCCGGGTCCTGGCACCCGCGGTGATCGCACGGGCCACGACGTCGAGTTGCGCGCCGAGTTCGCCCTGTCCTCCCGCGGACGCGCCCTGGTTCTCGTCCTCGTCCCCGTCCGCAGGTGCTCCGGGGTCCTCGGCCGTCGTGCCGGGGCCGGGAGTCGCGCTCCCGGACTTCGTGGGCTTGCCCTTCTTTCCGCCGGCCTCTCCTGACGCGCCGTCGTGGGGGAACGCCGCGTCGATCTTGGGGAGATCGCCCAGCGAGGACGCCGCGCGGGCGAGCAGCGGATGGCTCCCCTCGGGTGCGCGGGACAGTTCCGTGCAGGTCCGGAGCCAGGCGTCCGGCACGCCCGCGGCGCCGAGCCGCACGGCCGCCCCGGCGGTCTTCTCACCGGCGAGCAGCGGCGGCAGCGTCGCCCCGACGGAGACGGCCCGCAGCGGATCGGCGGTGCCGAAGGTGTCCAGCCACCGGCCGAGCCACCCCGACGGCACTGGGCTGCCCGGCGAACCGGTCTGCCAGATGGACATCGACCGGAAGTGGCTGTGGTCGGGGCGCGGGTAGGACACTCCGCGCACCACGGCCAGCTTCTTGTCGTCCCAGAGCTTCTTGAAGCCCTTCAGGCCCGGGTTGAGGCCCAGCCCCTCGCCCAGCGGCAGCACCTCGTCCTCGCTGTAGGCGAGGTCGCCGCGGGCGTCCTGGTAGGCGTGGTCGGCCGCCGGCACGACGGTGTTGAGGCCGTCGTTGCCGCCGTACAGCGTCACCAGGACGAGCACCGGGGTATCGGAGGAACCGGCCTCCTCACCGTTCGCGGCGAGGAGTTCGTGCACGCCGTAGGCGGTGCCCCCCGCGACGAGGGCGGCGGCACCCGCCACTCCGCTCGTGACGAGGAACCTGCGTCGGGTCAAGGTGTCCACGGTTGTCTCCTTCAGGCCAGGACGAGGTACTCGGGGGCGGTCAGCGCGATGGCCGTGACCCGGTGCGGATCGCGCGCCGCGGCGGTCAGCACCCCGGAGGTCGAGGCACCCCAGGCCGGGACGCCGAGCTTGCGGGCGAGCAGTGCGGGCCGGTCCTTCACCGAGGCGTGCTCGACGTCCGTCAGGTCGGCCCGGTGCACGAGGCTCTGCGCGAAGGCGATGCGCACCTGGGCGGCCGCGCCGGTCAGCCACGCCGCGCCGGCCGGCCAGCCGCCCACGCTGGGCGGCGCGAACGGCGTCTGGCCAAGGCCTTCCAGGGTGCGCAGCAGCTTGGTCCGCGCCGGCGCGGGCAGTTTCGAGGGCCGGACGCCGAGCGCCCGGTGCGCGCCGACGACGTACTCCACGGGCTGTTTGGCCAGGACGCTGCCGGGGTCGGCGAACACCGGGTCCGTCAGCATCGCCCGGATCATCGCGGTCGCGTCACGCCCCTTCCCGTACGCGGCGGTGATGCGCGCCAGGCTCTCCTTCGAGGGCGGCGCTGCGGTGACGACCCGGCCCCAGAACCGGGTGGCGAGGTACGCGGCGGAGTCGGGAACGTCGACGAGGTGGTCGATCAGGGAGGCCGCGGTGAACTCCTTGGTCGCCCCGACGACCGTGTGCGGGCCGGAGGCGTGCCGGTCCGGGTGGAAGCGGGCCCGCCAGCCGTCCGGGTCCTTGCGGTCGACGGTCCACCCGGTCAGGGCGGCCGCCGCCTGGCTCACGTCCTGCTCCGTGTAGTGGCCGACGCCGAGCACGAAGAGTTCCATGAGCTCCCGGCCCAGGTTCTCGTTGGGCTCGTCGGCCGTGCTGCCGGGGGCGTCCAGCCAGACCATCAGGGCCGGGTCCCGGACCATGGCGCGGGCCAGCGTACGGAAGTCGCCGCCGCCGAGGCGCCGCAGCGTCTCGTTCTGGACGAGCATGGCGGAGCCGGACTTCACCTTCTGTACGGAGGTGGCCCAGTGGTTGTGCCAGAGCAGGGTGCGCTTCTCCGCCCACGGCCGCTCGGCGGCGACCATGCGGTCGAGCCACCACAGGGCGATGTCCTGCCGCTGCTCGCGCACGGCGGACCGGAAGGCCTTCTTGGCGTCCTCGTCCGCCTTGTCGCTTCCCGGCGCGCCGGTGCTCTTGCCGTCCTCGCCGTTCTTCCCCTTCTTCTGCTTCCCGCCGGCCTTCCGGCGCGGCAGCGGATCGAGACGGGGCTGCGGGGTGGCGGCGGCACCGGCGTCGTCGCCGGGGGCCAGGACACGGTCCAGTGTGGCCGCGAATCCCGCCTTCTCCGCCGCCTCGACGGCTTCCGGCGCGGCGTCGAAGCCGGTGCGCTGCAGAAGGCGCATGACGTGTGCTCTGGTGTCCAGTGGCCGTCCCATGCGCCCACCGTGCGCCGCCGGGGTGGGACCGGCGTATGCGCAGGGTGTGAGTTCGGTGGGAACCTGCGGGGCGCATCGCCCGGCCGGACCGCCCCCGGCCCTCGCAGGTGTGCGCGCTCCCCGGCCGCCCGGTCAGCACGCGGCGCCGGCTGCCGTCACACCTCGCCCGGCAGCCCGGTCAGGCGGGCCGATGCCTCCCAGAGCGCAGCGGCCGTCTCCATGTCCTGGGCGCGTGCGGACTTGACGGCGGGGGCCGGGGCGCCCCTGGTCTCGCCCAGGCGGCCGGGGCCGAAGTACGCACCGCCGACCGCCGCCGGCAGGGTGGCCGCGCACAGCACCGGGAGCGCGCCGACGGAGGCCGGCTGTGTGTACAGGCGGGAGAGCCGCTCCAGCCGGGCCGCCCAGGTGCGCCCGGCCAGCCGCGGGCCCGCCTGTCCCAGCTCCGTCGCCGACAGGCCCGGGTGCGCCGCCAGCGCGGTCAGGTCCCGGCCGGCGGCCCTGGCGCGCCGGTCGAGCTCCGCCGTGAACAGGAGGTTGGCGAGCTTGGACTGCGCGTAGGCACGCCACTTGTGGTAGCCGCGCTCGGCGTTGAGGTCGTCGAGGTCGATGCGGCCGATCCGGTGTGCCAGCGAGGAGAGCGTCACCACGCGTGCCGGTCCCTGGAGGCCGAGGACCGGCAGGAGCCGCTGGGTGAGGGCGAAGTGGCCGAGGTGGTTGGTGCCGAACTGCTTCTCGAAGCCGTCCGCGGTGCGCAGCGGCGGCAGCGCCATCACTCCCGCGTTGTTCACCAGCAGGTCGAGCCGCCCGTCGGTCTCCCGCGTGATCTGCTCGGCGGCCTCGGCGACCGAGGCCAGATCCGCGAGATCGAGGCGGACGAGCCGGGTGTCCGAACCGGGGCAGGCGCGGCGGACGGCCTCCAGAGCGTGCCGGCCGCGCCCGGGGTCCCGGCACGCGAGCACGGTACGGGCGCCGGCGCGCGCCAGGACGAGGGCCGTCACCGCTCCGATACCGCTGTTTGCGCCGGTGACCACGGCCGTCGTACCGGAGAGGTCGGGCATGTCGTCCAGGTTCCAGGAGTGCATGCGGCACACCTCCCCTGCGGCGGCCGTCGCACACCTGCGCTCCCCCGCGCACGCGGGAGGGCCGCACCCCCGTCGCCGGGGATGCGGCCCTCTCCTCGTACTGCCCGCCGGACCTACTTGCGGATCAGGCTGCGCAGCACGTACTGCAGGATGCCGCCGTTGCGGTAGTAGTCCGCCTCACCGGGAGTGTCGATGCGGACGACGCCGTCGAACTCCACACCGGTGTCGGTGGTGACCTTGACGGTGCGCGGGGTGGTGCCGTCGTTCAGCTCGGTCACGCCGGTGAAGGAGAAGGCCTCCTCGCCGGTGAGACCCAGGGTCTCGGCGGTCTGGCCCTCCGGGAACTGGAGCGGGAGGACGCCCATGCCGATGAGGTTCGAGCGGTGGATGCGCTCGTAGGACTCGGCGATGACGGCCTTGACGCCCAGGAGCGCGGTGCCCTTGGCCGCCCAGTCGCGGGACGAGCCGGAGCCGTACTCCTTGCCCGCCAGGATGGCCAGCGGGGTGCCGGCGGCCTGGTAGTTCTGCGAGGCGTCGTAGATGAAGGACACCGGGCCGTCGGCCTGGGTGAAGTCGCGGGTGAAGCCGCCCTCGGTGCCCGGCGCGATCTGGTTGCGCAGGCGGATGTTGGCGAACGTGCCGCGGATCATGACCTCGTGGTTGCCACGGCGCGAGCCGTAGGAGTTGAAGTCGCGGCGCTCGATGCCGTGCTCCGTGAGGTACTGGCCAGCCGGGGTGTCGGCCTTGATCGCACCGGCCGGGGAGATGTGGTCGGTGGTGACCGAGTCGCCCAGCTTGGCGAGGACGCGCGCGGCCGTGATGTCGGAGACCGGGGTGGTCTCCATCGTCATGCCCTCGAAGTAAGGGGGCTTACGGACGTAGGTGGACTCGGCGTCCCACTCGAAGGTGTTGCCGGTGGGGATCGAGAGCGCCTGCCACTGGGCGTCGCCCGCGAAGACGTCCTGGTAGGACTTGTTGAACATGTCCTCGCCGATGGAGTTGGCGACGACGTCGTTCACCTCGGCCTCGGTCGGCCAGATGTCGGCGAGGTAGACGGGCTTGCCGTCCTGGTCGACGCCGAGGGCGTCCTTGGTGATGTCGACCTTCATCGAACCGGCGATGGCGTACGCGACGACCAGCGGCGGGGACGCCAGGTAGTTCATCTTGACGTCGGGGTTGATCCGGCCCTCGAAGTTACGGTTGCCGGAGAGCACCGAGGTGACGGCCAGGTCGTGGTCGTTGACCGCCTTGGAGACCTCTTCCGGCAGCGGGCCGGAGTTGCCGATGCAGGTGGTGCAGCCGTAGCCGACGAGGTTGAAGCCGACCTTGTCGAGGTACGGGGTCAGGCCCGCCTTGTCGAAGTAGTCGGTGACGACCTTCGAACCCGGGGCGAGCGTGGTCTTGACCCACGGCTTGCGGGTCAGGCCCTTCTCGACGGCCTTCTTGGCGACGAGCGCCGCGGCGACCATCACGTACGGGTTCGAGGTGTTGGTGCAGGAGGTGATCGCGGCGACGGTGACGGCGCCGTGGTCGAGCTCGTACGAGGTGCCGTCGGGGGCGGTCACGGTGACCGGGTTCGACGGGACGCCGTTGGCGGCGGCCGGCGAGTCGGAGGCCGGGAAGGACTCCTTGCCCGCCTCCTCGTCGTCCGAGACGTAGTTGCGCACGTCCTGGGCGAACTGCGCCTTGGCGTTCGCGAGGACGATGCGGTCCTGCGGGCGCTTCGGGCCGGCGATGGAGGGGACGACCGTGGAGAGGTCGAGCTCCAGCTTCTCGGAGAAGTCGGGCTCGGCGGCCGGGTCGAGCCAGAGGCCCTGCTCCTTGGCGTACGCCTCGACGAGCGCGACCTGCTGGGCGTCGCGGCCGGTCAGGCGCAGGTACTTCAGCGTCTCGTCGTCGATCGGGAAGATCGCGGCGGTGGAGCCGAACTCCGGCGACATGTTGCCGATAGTGGCGCGGTTGGCGAGCGAGGTGGCGGCGACGCCCTCACCGTAGAACTCGACGAACTTGCCGACGACGCCGTGCTTGCGGAGCATCTCGGTGATGGTCAGCACGAGGTCGGTGGCGGTGGTGCCGGCCGGCAGCTCACCGGTCAGCTTGAAGCCGACGACGCGCGGGATGAGCATGGAGACCGGCTGGCCGAGCATCGCGGCCTCGGCCTCGATGCCGCCGACGCCCCAGCCCAGCACGCCCAGGCCGTTGACCATGGTGGTGTGCGAGTCGGTGCCGACGAGGGTGTCGGGGTACGCCTGGCCGCCGCGCACCATGACCGTGCGGGCCAGGTGCTCGATGTTGACCTGGTGGACGATGCCGGTGCCCGGGGGGACGACCTTGAACTCGTCGAAGGCGGTCTGGCCCCAGCGCAGGAACTGGTAGCGCTCCTTGTTGCGGCCGTACTCCAGCTCGACGTTCTGCGCGAACGCGTCGTTGGTGCCGAACTTGTCGGCGATGACGGAGTGGTCGATGACCAGCTCGGCCGGCGCGAGGGGGTTGATCTTGGTGGCGTCGCCGCCGAGCTCCTTGACGGCCTCACGCATGGTGGCGAGGTCCACGACACACGGCACACCGGTGAAGTCCTGCATGATCACGCGGGCCGGCGTGAACTGGATCTCCTGGCTGGGCTGAGCCTGGGAGTCCCAGCCACCGAGCGCCCGGATGTGGTCGGCGGTGATGTTCGCGCCGTCCTCCGTGCGGAGCAGGTTCTCCAGCAGCACCTTCAGGCTGTAGGGGAGGCGCGCGGAGCCCTCGACCTTGTCCAGCTTGAAGATCTCGTACGACTCGTCGCCCACGCGCAGCGTGCTGCGGGCGTCGAAGCTGTTCGCCGACACGACAGTCTCCTTCATCAATGTGCGCGTAACTCCGCGCCGCGCCTCACTGGGGCGGGCGCCGCGTGGTGCTGCCTACAGCCACTCCGACCATCCGCTAAGGTAAGGCTTAGTTAGGTAGCCCTTACCGCGCGGCGGCCCGCTGTGCGCCTTCGGCATATATCTCGATGTCGAGATAACTCTAGTACATCGCCGGGGAAGGGTCATGTCGGGGCTCGCCCGTTCGCAGCGCGCATGGGGTTGGGACGGCGGCAGCCTCGTCGCTTGGCTCCCTGCCGCGTTCACGTGACCTTCGGCGATTACTACAGCTCATCCAGCCGCCTGGTGACTGTGTCGAGTGCCGGCCAAGGAGGACCCTCGCGAAGCAAGCGCAGGCATTCCTCTCCGAACCACCTCCCGTTCGGGAACTGGTCGCCGAGCTCCCAACGCCACGCGGCGACCATCGCGATAACGAGCTGCCGACACTCGTCCAGCAGCCCCTGGTCAACGCCTGGGTAGTGCGCGCAGACCGCCTCCGGAACATGGGCGAGATCGAACTCGACGGGACCACGGCAGCACGTCTCAAGGTCGATGAACAACGGGCCGTTCTCCGTGCTGAGCACATTGCCCGGATGGGGCTCGCCGTGGAGCAGCTGCTCCACGGCGCCGCGGTCGTCGATCGCTCGTCGCAGGCTTGCCAGCCTGCCGCTGAGGAGCACGCGGTCCGCGCCGGTGAGCTCCGGCGAGCGATCCGGGTCGGCGACGACTTCCTCCGCCTCCGTAATCCGGTCCGTGAACCTCGGGCTCGGCACATCGGCCTTGCGCATACCGGCGTGCAGCTGCTCCAGCGCCCTGGCGTAGCCGACCGGCGAGGTGTGAGGTGTCACGGGCTCGCAGTAGGTCCACAGCGTCACCGCGAAGCCATCGCGTACGTACACTCGCGGGTCCGCCCGGGGCTCCAAGGGACACACCGGGCATCCGATCCTGGTGAGCCGCTGGGCGAGATCGACTTCGAACCGTGCAACCTCTTGTCCCACATGGGCGACCCGGGCGAAGACGTCGCACGGCGTCAGCCGCAGTGCCAGCTTGTTCGAGTTGTGAAGAACGGTTGCGTCGTCGGCCGGCAGGTCGAGCGATGCGGCGACCGAAGTCGCAGCCGCGATCGCACGCGTGACATCGGCCATATCCACCCTCGAATCTTGGCATGGATGAGCGAGGGCGATGCCGGCCAGGGGTGGCCGGGTGCCAACTGTCGTCGCTCGGCTCAGGGCGCGGCAGGACCGCTCGGCCTTCACTGCGACAGGTCGGCTCGCCTGTCGTCCCTGCCTCATCCCCGAGGAGGGGCGAGCTGTTCGCGCACCCACGCGGGATCGGGGTTGGTGTGCGGCAGCCCCGCGACGAAGACGGTCGGCACGGTCTCGTTGCCGTTGTTGACCGCCCTCACCGCCGCGGCTCCTTCCGGGTCGCGCCAGATGTTGACCCAGTGCATCCGGCCGGCGCCGCGGCCCAGCCGGATGCGCAGACGCATGCAGTACGCGCAGCCCGGCCGCCAGTAGACGACCGGCCGGCCGTCGGCGGCGCTGCGGCGCCGCGCCTCCCGGGCACCGGTCGACCTCGGGAAGATCAGGGGCGAGTGCAGGCCCGCGAGTGCCAGGAACACGAGCAGGAGTGCCACCGCCGTACCGGTGCTCCCCTCCAGGATCGACCCCGTCGCGACGGCTGAGCCACAGAGCAGGTAGAGCATCGGCAGGATCCAGGCGCGCATCATGGTGGAGCAGGCTACCGATGAGCCGAACCGCTCGCCGCAACAGGGGCTTTCGTCCGGGTCAGGGCTGCCGGAACACCACCTCGGGATACCTGGCGGAGGGACCGTCGAGGAGCGGCTGCCGGATGCCCCGCAGGTGCAGGTCGAAGAAGGCCGCGACGTAGTCACGGGTGATGTGCCACCCCTGCTCCGCGGACAGCGGCACGGAGGGGTCCGGCAGGCCGAGCTGATCGGCCAGGTACGGCAGGTCCGTGAAGGAGAAGTGCCCGGCGCCGGTCACGGTCAGCCAGCGCTTCCAGCCCGCCAGATGCTCCCAGGCCCCGGGCCAGTCGGTGCCCGCGCTGCCGGGGCTGTGCAGGGTCTCGGTGCCGAGCATCATGAAGGGGCGCCGCCCGAGCCCCGCCGCGGCGGGGCTCACGAAGAAGTCACCGTCGAGGTCGGCTCCCGCCCGGACGCGCCGGTCACCGGCCATGGTCGCCGCGGCGGCCGCGCCCCCGATCGAATGACCGGCCATGCCGATCCGGTGGGGGTCGATCGCCCCCGACAGCGCCCCCGCCTGCCGGCCGTTCGTCAGCTCGTCGATCACGAAGGACATGTCCCTGGCCCGGCCGCGCACGGCCTCGGCCTGTTCCTCGTCGGTGTCGACCCGCTCGCAGGCCACGCAGGTCAGCACGCGGCCGCCGGGGAACGCGGTGCCAGAGGATTCGTAGGCGTGGTCCACCGAGGCGACGACATAGCCGCGACTCGTCAGCTCGTCCGCGAGCGAGGTGAGGGTGGTGCGCGGCATCGAGAATCCCGGGGAGAGCAGCACCAGGGGGAAGCGTCCCCGGGCCGGGGAGGCCTTCTCCCGCTCGTAGGTGTCCGTCCGGGCAACCGTCTCCGGGGAGACGACGCCGTCGAGTCCCTGCGCCGCCAGGAGGAGCCGCGCCTCCTCGGCCGTCATGTACGCCACGGGCGAGCCACTCGCCGGGCGCGCCGGGTAGGTCACCGACACCATCAGTTCCCGGTGACCGGCCGCCGGCACCCATGGGTCCGCGCGGTGACGGTCGACCAGGTGCAGGGTGCGCCGCCCCACCGCGTACGGGCCGGTGGGGCGGGGCAGTTGCGGCGCGTCCGTGCGAGTGGACCAGGACGGGGTCCGGGCGCCGGGGGCCGGTGCCGCGCCCAGCAGCGGGAAGGACAGGGCGAGGGCAAGGAGCGCGGCAACACCGCTCCTGTGGAGTCCGGTTGTGATCATGTGCTCCACGCTAGGCAGCCCCGGACACCAACACATGGGACGACAGGGCGACTTGGGCGTACCTCTTCTGTCTGACTCCGGTCAGACCCGGGTATCACGACTGCGGCGCGGTCAGCCGCTCGAAGCCTTCGAAGGCCGGTCCGGCCGGTCGGCCGCCGGGATCTGCCGGTGCACGTCGTCCAGCAGGTTCCGCATCGCGAGGCGGAAGAGCTCGGCCTGGTGGTCACCCAGGAAGGCGGCGTGGCCGAACACCTCCAGGATGACAAGGCCGTTGAGGTGGCCCCACGCGCTCAGCAGGAGGGCGGTCGCGGGGGGCGGCAGGCGTCCCGGGCCGTAGTGCGGCAGGTTTTCCAGGTACGCCCGGAGCTCCGGCGAGAGCACGGGGGTCTCGGCGGCGGCGAGTTGCTCCCGGGTGAACCCGTCGAACATCTCGCGCTCGAAGATCGAGCTCATCCGGCGCATCGCCTGCGTCGTCGGCCCCTCGACCGGCGCCGCGTAGTCCCGCAGCGGCGTGCCGTAGAGCAGCTGGAAGCGCTCGGGGTGGGCGACGGCCCACCGGCGGTAGCCCTCGGCCGCGACCACCAGGCGCGGCAGGCCGGGGTCGTCCGGCGCGGTGTCGACGGCGGCCTGCACCGCGTCGGCCAGGTCGCCGTACGCCTTGGCGATGAGCTCCGTGACGAGGGCTTCCCTGCTCGGGAAGTAGTGGTAGAGCGCCTGCACGGTCATACCGAGGCCCCGGGCGACCGCGCGCAGGGACAGGGCGGCCGGACCGCTCTCGGCGATGCCGCGCTCGGCGGCGTCCAGGATCTCCCGGGTCGCGGCGGCCCGGCGGCGCTGGCGCAGGGTCGGCGGGGCCGTCACGTGTTCGTCGGCAGGCATGTGGCGACCGTACGGCGGCCAGTGCGCCCCGGGCAAGGGAAAGTTGCCGCCCGTGAAGAAAATCTAACACTGCCAAATCTTCTTGTTCCCCACTAACGTCATTCGTGGCGCTCCGCCGGGCAGCACACCGGCAGCACCCCCCTTGAACAACTCCGGTCGCTTCGGGCCGTTTTCGCCATATGAACACCTAAGGAGAAAGTGCGTGTTTGAACGCATAGCCGAACTGGCCATCCGCCGGCCCCGGTTGATACTCGTCGTCGCCGTCGTGGCTGTTGCCCTCATGGGCGTCCTGGGCTCCGGCGCGTTCGGCAAGTTGCTCGGGGGCGGCTACGACGACCCGGCCTCCCAGTCCACCCGGGCCGGAGAGGTCATCGACGAGAAGTTCGGCGGGGAGACGAACCTGGTCCTGCTGGTCCGCGCCGACGGGGGCCGCGTCGACTCCCCGGCCGCGCGGCAGAGCGGCCAAACCCTGCTGGCGAGCCTCAAGAAGGAGAAGAGCCTCGACAACGTGGTCTCGTTCTGGGACACGGGCAGCGCCGCCCTGCGCTCCGAGGACGGCCGCGAGGCCATGGTGCTCGCCCATGTGAAGGGGAACGGCACCGAGCGGGACGAGAACACCAAGGGCGTCATCGACGCCTACTCCGGGCCGTACAAGGACGTGCTCACGGTCCGGGCGGGCGGGGCCGCCGCCGTGACCAGCGAGATGGGGACGCAGTCGGGCAAGGACCTGCTGCTGGCCGAGGGCATCGCCGTACCGTTGACCCTGGTGCTGCTCCTGATCGTCTTCGGCAGCGCCGTGGCAGCTCTGCTGCCGCTGGTGATCGGGATCATCGCCATCGCGGGCACGTTCGCGGAGCTCTTCCTCCTCGGCAGCGTCACCGATGTCTCCGTCTTCGCGGTCAACCTGACCACGGCACTGGGGCTCGGCCTCGGCATCGACTACGCCCTGCTGATGATCAGCCGGTTCCGGGAACAGCTCGCGACGGGGGCGAGCGTGGACGACGCCGTCCGGCGGACGGTGAGCACCGCGGGCCGTACGGTCGCCTTCTCCGCCGCGACGGTGGCGGCCGCGCTCGCAGCCCTCCTGGTGTTCCCGCAGTACTTCCTGCGCTCGTTCGGCTACGCCGGGGTCGGGGTCGTCGCCATCGCGGCGTTCAGCACCCTGTTCGTCATGCCCGCCCTGTTCACCGTCCTGGGCCACCGGGTCAACAGCGGGCGGCTGCCGTGGTCGAACCCGGGCCGCTCCAGTGCCCGGGCCCCGATGTGGGGGCGGCTGGCCGGCACTGTCATGCGGCGGCCCGCGCTCACCGCGCTGCCGGTGCTCGCGGTCCTGCTGGTCGCGGCGAGCCCGCTCCTGGGCATCACCTTCGGCACACCGGACGAGCGCGTGCTGCCCTCGGGCGCCGAGAGCCGCCAGGTCTCGGCAGTCCTTCAGAAGAAGTTCGACGGCAACGACGACGCCGCCCTCCACGTCGTCATCGACTCCTCGGTGGGCAGGACCCCGCTGGGGTCGTACGCGGCCGGACTGTCCGGCCTCAAGGGCGTCGCCCGGGTCGAGACCAGCGCGGGAACGTACACCGGCGGACGGTCCACCGCCGCAGGCGATCCCTCGCTCGGCCGCCCCGACGCACAGCGCATCAACGTGGTGAGCGCCCTGGAACCGAAGTCGGACGAGTCCCAGGCCCTGGTCGGCGAGGTGCGGGCGCTCGCCCCGCCCGCCGGTTCGCAGGCGCTGGTGGGCGGCACCGACGCCGTACTCGTCGACGCCAAGGGCGCGATCGCCGACCGCCTGCCGATCGCGGTGGCCCTGGTCGTCCTCACCACGTTCCTGCTGCTCTTCCTGTTCACCGGCAGCATCGTGCAGCCGCTGCGTGCACTGGTGCTCAACCTGATCAGCCTGGGGGCGACCCTCGGCGTCATGACCTGGATCTTCCAGGACGGCCACCTCTCCTCCCTGCTCGGCTTCACCGCGCAGCCGATGGAGGTGTCCATGACCGTGCTGATGTTCTGCATCGCCTTCGGACTCTCCATGGACTACGAGGTCTTCGTCACCAGCCGCATCAAGGAACTCCACGACCTGGGCGAGGACAACGAGAGCGCCGTGACCAACGGCCTCGGGCACACGGGGCGCATCGTCAGCGCGGCCGCCTGTCTGCTGGCGGTGAGCTTCTTCGCCTTCGGCACGGCCGAGCTCAGCTTCATGCAGCTGTTCGGCCTGGGCAGCGGCCTCGCCATCCTCATCGACGCCGTCGCGGTACGCGGCATCCTGGTGCCCGCCGCGATGCGGCTGCTCGGCCGCGCGGCCTGGTACGCGCCCGGCTTCCTGCGCAGGGTCCACGGCCGGATCGGCCTCAGCGAGGGCGGCCCCGCCCCGGCACCCGCCGCCGAGCCGTCGTACGTGAAGGACGCGGCCCAGGTCTGACCACCCTGCGGCCCCGCTCGACGGAGTGTGCCCGTCTCCCCGTGACCGGGAGGCGGGCACACGCGCGGCGACCCGGGGGCCGGGCGGTGCCCGGCGGCGCCGGGCATGGTGGACTTCCGGTGCGGCGGACCGGCCGGACCGCGCGGACGCGGACAGCGACGGTGAGGCAGGGCATGACCGAGCACGGCGAGGACCACGGGTATCTGCTGGACAACCAGCAGTCGGAGGCGGGCATCCGGTTCGGCGCGCTGGCCGAGCTGTTCGACCCGGTGACCTTCCGGCACATCGACCGGATCGGCCTCACCGAGGGCATGAGGTGCTGGGAGGTCGGGGCCGGCGGCCCTTCCGTTCCGGCAGGTCTCGCCGAACGGGTCGGCGCCACCGGCCGGGTGGTCTGCACCGACATCGACGTGTCCTGGGCCCGGGAGGCCGCCTCCGACGTCGTCGAGGTACTGCGCCACGACGTCGCGGCGGACCCGCCGCCGCCGGGTGGGTTCGACCTGGTGCACGCCCGGCTGGTCCTGGTGCACGTCGTCGACCGCGCCGAGGCCCTGCGCCGCATGGTCCAGGCACTGCGACCCGGTGGTGTGCTGCTCCTGGAGGACGCCGACCCGGGGCTGCAGCCCCTGCTGTGTCCGGACGAGTCGGGTCCCGAGCAGCGGCTGGCGAACCGTCTGCGGTCCGGGTTCCGGGAGCTCATGGCGGGGCGGGGTGCCGATCTCGCGTACGGGCGGACCCTGCCCAGGCGGCTGCGCGAGGCGGGCCTGCTCGACGTGCGGGCGGACTCCTACTTCCCGATCACGTCGCCCGCCTGCACCGTGCTCGAGGCGGCGACCGTACGGCAGATCCGTGGCAGGCTCGTGACGGCGGGGATCGCGAACGACGCGGACATCGACCGTCACCTGTCGAACGTCGCCACCGGGGACCTCGACCTGGCGACGGCCCCGATGATCTCCGCCTGGGGCCGGCGCCCGTAACGGCCTCCCGGACGGCCGGACCGGTCCGAAACGGGTCCCGAATCGGTCAGGATTCGAGAAGCGCGGGTCGTGGGAGCGTGCATAGCCTGACCGCCATGGACATCACCATTCACACCAGCGTCCTTCCGCACGACGACCCGGACGCCTCCCTGGTCTTCTACCGCGACACCCTCGGCTTCGAGGTCCGCAGCGACGTCGGCCAGGGACGGATGCGCTGGATCACGGTCGGCCCGGCGGGTCAGCCCGACACCTCCATCCTGCTGGCGCCCCCGGCCGCCGACCCCGGGGTCACCGAGGACGAGCGCCGCACCATCGCCGAGATGATGGCCAAGGGAACCTACGGGTGGATCCTGCTGGCCACCCGGAACCTCGACGCGACCTTCGAGAAGGTGCAGGCCGGCGACACCGAGGTCGTCCAGGAACCGACCCAGCAGCCGTACGGGATCCGGGACTGCGCCTTCCGCGATCCCGCGGGCAACTTGATCCGCATCCAGGAACTCCACTGAGAAGGGATCAGCTCTTGTGCCGTCCCTCGTGGGCACGGGCCCGCGCCGAACATCAGCGACTGCGTGACCTGGCACTCCTGCGCCGGGTGCGCGACCGGATGGACCGGGAGTACGCGCGGCCGCTGGACGTCGAGGCGCTCGCCCGCGACGTGAACATGTCCGCAGGCCACCTCAGCCGCCAATTCCGCCTGGCGTACGGCGAGTCGCCGTACGCGTACCTGATGTCGCGTCGTATCGAGCGCGCCAGGGCGATGCTGCTCCGTGACGACCTGGGCGTCACGGAGATCTGCTTCGCGGTCGGCTGCTCATCACTCGGCTCCTTCAGCACGCGCTTCACCGAACTGGTCGGGATGTCGCCCAGCGCCTACCGGCGCCGGGCCTCGGGCGCCGTCTCGGGGGCGCCGCCCTGCGTGGCGAAACAAGTGACGCGACCGGTCAGGAATCGAGAAGCGCCCGCCCCGGAGCCACAACTAGCGTGACTGTCATGGCAATCACCGAAGCGGTCACCTCAGTCGACTCACTCACCCTCGAAGTGGACGACCTCGCGGCCGCCCAGCACTTCTACGCCGCCGCCTTCGGCCTGGGCCCGCAGCTGCGCCTGCGGGCCTCCGGGGCGGCGTCGGACGGCTTCCGAGGATTCACGCTCTCGCTCACGGTGTCGCAGCCGGGCACCGTCGACAGCCTGATCGGCTCGGCGCTCGAAGCCGGTGCCACGTCGCTGAAGCCCGCCGCCAAGTCGTTCTGGGGGTACGGCGGTGTCGTCCGCACCCCGGACGGCACGATCTGGAAGGTCGCGACCTCCGCGAAGAAGGACACCGGTCCGGCCACCCGGGAGGTCGACGACATCGTGCTCCTGCTCGGGGTCGAGGACATCGTCGCGAGCAAGCGCTTCTACGTCGGCCGGGGCTTCGCCGTGGCGAAGAGCATCAGCCGGATGTACGTCGAGTTCGAGGCCGGCCCGGGTCAGGTCAAGCCGGCGCTGTACCGGCGTCGCGCCCTGGCCAAGGACGCCGGGGTCTCCCCCGACGGCACCGGCTCGCACCGGCTCGTGATCGGCGGCGGCGCCGGCCCCTTCACGGACCCGGACGGTTTCGCCTGGGAAGCCGCACAATGACTCGCCCCGTCCTCACCGCCGCCCGGAGGTACGCCGGCGGGCCAGCTCCTTGCTCTCGTCCGGCAGCGCGTCGGCGGCCAGCAGCCGGGGCAGCAGCTCGCCCTCCAGGGTCATGGCCCGGAAGGCGAGCGCGACGGTCACCTCGTGATCCGGCCGGTGCACCACCTCGACCGGGTCGTCGGCGCGGATGTCGCCCGGCTCGATCACGCGCAGGTAGGCCCCGGGCAGTGCGGCCTGCGTGAACCGCTTGATCCAGCCGTCACGCCCCAGCCAGCCCTGGAACGTCCCGCACGGGATCCGCGGGCAGGACACCTCCAGGAGGACGTCCGCCCCGATCCGCCAATGCTCCCCGATCAGGGCGCCGTTGACGTCGATCCCCAGGGTCGTGAGGTTCTCCCCGAAGACGCCGTCGGCCAGCGGCCGGCCCAGCTCGGCCTGCCAGCCGTCGAGGTCCTCGCGGGCGTAGGCGTAGACGGCCTGGTCGGAGCCGCCGTGGTGCTTCACGTCGTAGACCCGGTCACCGGCGAGGCCGACCGCTCCGGTGCCCTTGGGGCCGGGGGCGGTGACGGCGACCGGTCCCGTGACGGGCCGTTTGTCGATGCCGGTCGAGCCCAGTCCCTTCCACGGGTTGGGGCGGGGCCGGCCGGTGTTGACGGAGAGCAGCTTCATGCCGGGGACCATACGATCGCGCCCGCGCCGGGGCGACACATTTATCCCGCCGCCCGGGGCTGCCGCCCGGGGCTGCCGCCCGTGGCCGGCGGACGGGGCCGGCGGACGGGGCGGGCGGCCAGGCTCCCGCCACCGGCGGAGGCACCCGGCTGGACGCGCCCCGGATGCCGGCCGGGCCAGGCGGGCGGACGATGGAGGCGGGCGGCGGCGCCCGCACTCCGCCGTGCGCCCGCACCGCGGGCCTGCACCCGCCCGTCACCCGAACGCCACACCCCACCAACAGCCTCATCTCATATATGAGATAGCCTTTTGGCATGTCAGATGACTACCTCGTACGTATCGGCAAGCTCATCCGTGACGCCCGCCAGCACCGGGGCTGGACACAGAGCCAGCTCGCCGAGGCGCTCGCCACCAGCCAGAGCGCCGTGAACCGCATCGAGCGCGGCAATCAAAACATCAGCCTTGAGATGATCGCCCGCATCGGTGAAGCACTCGACAGTGAGATCGTGTCGCTCGGCTACGCGGGCCCCATGCACCTGCGGGTGGTCGGCGGACGCCGGCTGTCCGGCGCCATCGACGTCAAGACCAGCAAGAACGCCTGCGTGGCACTGCTCTGCGCCTCACTGCTCAACAAGGGCCGCACGGTGCTGCGCCGGGTGGCCCGCATCGAGGAGGTCTACCGCCTCCTGGAGGTGCTGAACTCCATCGGTGTGCGCACCCGGTGGATCAATGACGGCACCGATCTGGAGATCGTCCCGCCGGCCCGGCTCGACATGGACGCCATCGACGCGGACGCCGCCCGCCGCACCCGGTCGATCATCATGTTCCTCGGGCCGCTGCTGCACCGCACGGACCAGTTCAAGCTGCCGTACGCGGGCGGCTGCGACCTCGGCACCCGGACCATCGAGCCGCACATGATCGCGCTGCGCCGGTTCGGTCTGGAGATCGCCGCGACCGAGGGCATCTACCACGCCAGGGTCGACCACTCCGTCACGCCCGGCCGCCCCATCGTGCTGACCGAGCGCGGCGACACCGTGACCGAGAACGCGCTGCTGGCCGCCGCCCGGCACGACGGCACCACCGTCATCCGCAACGCGTCCTCCAACTACATGGTCCAGGACCTCTGCTTCTTCCTGGAGGCGCTGGGCGTACGGGTGGACGGCGTCGGCACGACCACACTGACCGTGCACGGTGTGCCCACCATCGACGTGGACGTCGACTACTCCCCCTCCGAGGACCCGGTCGAGGCGATGAGCCTGCTCGCCGCCGCCGTCGTCACGGAGTCCGAGCTGACGATCCGCCGGGTGCCGATCGAGTTCCTGGAGATCGAGCTCGCGGTGCTGGAGGAGATGGGCGTCGACTGCGACCGCACCTCGGAGTACGCGGCGGACAACGGGCACACCCGGCTGGTCGACCTCACGGTCCGGCCCTCCAAGCTGGAGGCGCCGATCGACAAGATCCACCCGATGCCGTTCCCCGGCCTCAACATCGACAACGTGCCGTTCTTCGCGGCCATCGCCGCCTCGGCCCACGGCCAGACCCTCATCCACGACTGGGTCTACGACAACCGCGCCATCTACCTCACCGACCTCAACCGCCTCGGCGGGCGGCTCCAGCTCCTGGACCCGCACCGGGTGCTCGTCGAGGGTCCGACCCGGTGGCGCGCGGCCGAGATGATGTGCCCGCCCGCACTGCGGCCCGCGGTGGTGGTGCTGCTCGCGATGATGGCGGCCGAGGGCACCTCCGTACTGCGCAACGTGTACGTGATCAACCGAGGTTACGAGGAGCTGGCGGAGCGGCTGAACTCGGTGGGCGCACAGATCGAGATCTTCCGGGACATTTGATATACGGATGCCGCCGCACCCCGTCTGACCTGCCATTTAGCGGGTCAGGGAGGGGTGCGGCGGCACCTCTGGGACTTCTCTGGGACTTTGGGCCCCCGGTGGGCTACGAGCCACGCTCCACAGGTTCTGCCGACCGGCCACGGCTACGCGAAAATCGCGTCGATGGCGGCGCTGCCTCGTGCGCCCGCGCGAGGCAGGAAGTGGGAGTACTTCCGTAGCGTGAACCCGGGGTCGGAGTGCCCCAGCCAGCGTGCCAGGGAGACGACCGATTCGCCAGCCTCCAGTTCCTCGGAGGCGTAGAAGTGGCGCAGGGCGTGGAAGCCGTGCTCCCGGGACGGCTCCCACACGCGAGCACCGTCTGCGCTGCCCTCGTCGAGCGCGGCGATCACACCTGCCGCGGCCAGGGCCGGCTTCCACACGTAGGAGTTGAAGTAGTTCCGGTTGATGGCCTTCCGCTCGCGTCCCGCCACCAGGAGGCTGTAGGTCCTCGGCCGTCGGTGCTTGGCCTCCACCGGCGTCTCGGCCGGAGTCGGATCGTCCCAGGGCAGCGTGACCGGCACCGGCACGAACTGCTCCATGTGCTGCCGGATAGCCCGGGCCACGCTGGCCGGCAGCGGCACGTCCCGGACCTTGCGGCCTTTCGGAAGCGCGAAGCACAGCTTCGCTCGCACCATCTTGATCTGCCGCCGAACATGGACGACCTCCTTCTCGAAGTCGATGTCGTCCGTGGAGAGCCCGAGCGCTTCCCCTTGGCGGAGCCCGAGACCTGCTCCGATCACGAGGAGGAGCCGGTAGCGGTCCGGCAGGGCCTCCCGTACCGCCAGGACCCGTTCGGGCGGCCACGCCTCGACCCTGCCAGGGGCCGCGGGCGGAGGCCGGACCGTGCTGGACCGGCATGGGTTGCGTCCGAGGCGACGGTCCTCGACCGCAGCCTGGAGGACGCTGGAGAGCGTCGCCCAGACCAGACGGATGGAGGTCGGACCGAGGTCCTTCTCCAGCCGCTTCTTCCAGTGGCGCAGGACTTCCGTGCCGATGGCGTTGAGGGGCTGAGCACCCAGGTGGGGAACGATGTGGCGGCGTACCCTCTGTTCGATCCGCTCGATCGTGGACGGGTCACCGCTCTGGGTGGGCCACCAGTGGGTGGCGATGTAGTCCTTGAGGAAGATGGCCCCGTCGCGGGGATCGACGAACTCGCCTCGGCGTGCGTCGGTCTGGGCCTGGGCGAGCCAGGTCTTGGCGTCCTGGAGGGCGTCGAAGGAGCGGTCCTTGACGCCGGGGATGCCCTTGACGCGGTAGCGGGTGCACTTGCCGTACATGGCGGTGCGGTCGCGTTTGGCGGTTTTCGGGTTCGGGCGCTTCTTCAGCCATCGGTCTTCTATGTAGCCGGCCAGGTGGAGCTCCTTTGTGATGAGGGTGACGGCGGCGTTCTATGGCGCAGGAGGCCGTGTCAGGCGGTGGTAAAGCGGGCGGAACGCTCCTGCGGCCGGACGCTGAGTGGGTTGAGGGCGGGGTTGGAGCGGGAGTCGGCCTGCTCCTGTTCGCGGACCCAGGCGTCGAGAGCTGCCACTCGGTACATGACGCGACCGCGGGGGCCCATACGGAAGCTCGGCGGTCCCTGACGGCGGTGGCGCCAGACGTAGAGGGTGTGGGGTGAGAGGCCGAGGTAATCGGCGGCGTCCTTCACGGTCAGGAAGGCCGTACGTACCGCCGTGGAGGAAGCAGTGGGGGCAAGCAAGGGTCGTGCAGGCATCTGGGGTTCCTCTGTGAGAGGCGGGAGAGGCGAGCCCGGCTGGGCGGAAACCGCTGGTCCGCCCAGCCGTTGCCTGTCGTGAGGCAGGGAAGAATCGCGGACAAGCCGCGACCCGGTGTGCCGCTACGGACGCCGTGCGGTCGAAGTCGGCTGGCTCGGCGGGTCAGGAAGGGCCAAGGCGGCTTCGAGTCGATCCCAAGGGATTTCGTCCCGTGTCGGCTTGCGAAGGCAGTTCGCGAAGCGTTCGGCGAGGCGAGGAGCGCTCATTCCGGCGCATTCGGCCACCGCAAGGAGGTGGCCCGCCGTCTGGTCGCCGTTCTTCAGCCATGTCGCGATGCGCGCGTCACGGAGAGCCGATACATGCCTACCGAGCGACGAGTCGAGTTCATGCGCCTGCAGAACCGCCGCCCGCGCTTGCCGCCAAACCTTCCGGTAGACCTCAGCGGTAAGCGGCTGTCCATCGTCGAGAACGAATATCGCGTCCTCAGGGCCGAGACCGCGCCGGATGGTCTCCGCCTTCAGGATCACCGCCAACTCACGGCAGACGGGAACACGCCGTACGGCGCCCGCACGGTCCGAATCCTTCTCGCGGCGCTCTTGAGCCTGAGAGTGGACCAGGAGCCAACCAGCGCCGTCTTCTGCGAGTTCCACCTCTCGAACACGCAGCGCCAGGGCTTCCTCCGGGCGCAGCGCCGCGAGAGCGATGGAGGCCAGGAAGGCCCGCAGAACGAGGCCGCTCTGTGGCTGTTCGCCAGCCCAGTCCAGGATCGCGAAGCACTGCCGATCGGAAAAATGAAACGTTCCTTCGCTAACAACTGCGGCCACGGGAAAGCTCCTTGAAGTGAGGTTTGGGGATAGAAACAGCCGTCCGGCCATCGCATGCAAATCGCAGGGCGACCGGACTTCTCCAATGGTCCGGAGAACCGCCGGTTTGGCTAACCGGCGATCGTCGGCTATGTTGCCCCGCTCACGCACACACCCTTCCGCGAGCTGATCTAGGTTCGCTTCCTTTCCCGCACGATTCCAGTCCCTTCCGGGATCAATATGTCTGCCGTCGGCGAACCACACGCCAAACCACCACGCTGGTGCCGGAATCACCAGGATCGACCCATCGAGCACTCGGCCCGGAACGGGCGAAAACGTTGTGACAGAGCAGGCGCCTTCTAAGCGCTTACTCCTTCGTTGTTACTGAGGTTGAACTCGTGGGGCCGTAGGGGCTGACGGCTCGTTGCCCGTGCGGTATCACCGAAGCGGCGGGTGACACAAAGAGGCGACCTGAACGCCGAACGGCAGCGTTTCTGCGCGGAGTTACGGCTCCAGGCGGCCGAAAGATTCGACCGGAACGCAGCAGACGCCCCTCGCTGGACTACGGAGGTAGAGCAAGAGGCACAGGGAACGCAATCAGCACCGGACAGGATGGGGCGTCGATGCTTCCAAGCCCGAACCTGAACAGAGAACTGACCTATCCCCAAGCAGCGAACTCAGGTCCTAGCCGCGAAGTTTCGTGACGGTCCGCCGACGAAGTCGGTGGGCCGCCTCCCGGCCCGCGGGTGCGCGGGCCGGGAGGCGCACGGCAGGGAGGGGCGACTCACATCGCGGTGACGCCCGTGACCTGGGGCCCCCGCGGGCCATCGGTGACATCGTAATAAACCGATTGGTTCTCTTCCAGGAACCAGCCCGTTGAGCCAAGGACGGCGGCCTCGACATGTACGTCCGGGCCGCCGTCGTTCGGGGAAATGAAGCCGAAGCCCTTCTCCGCGTTGAACCACTTCACCGTTCCTGCTGGCATAACACTCTCCCTCCATAGTTCACGGACCGCCACGGCACGCACACGGAAGGTCACGCCCCTGGCGGGCGTGCCGAACTGAACCGAACGGGTGAAGCGCCCACGCGGGGCCGGCGCGAGGTCATCGAACGGGGCGCTGGTATCCCCCTCGCGGGCCGCTGGCGCGTGACGGCCTCGAACTTCGACGGAGGGAGGGCCCTCGGGCCCCGAAGTCACGCGCGGTGTAGCCCGATCGGAGGTTCGCCACCCCCCGGGCGGGTGACGCTGCCCCGGCTGCCCGGCGTCCATGGGGCGGGCGGCGTGATTATCACGTATGGACGTCGACCGGCGTCGCCCTCAGAGCGAAGGAACTTCCACATGACCGGACGCGTGTCCCCACGACTCATCACCAAGGCCGCATTGGCGACCGTACTGGCGGCGGCCACCCTCGCCGGTGTTACCGGGCCAGCGGTGGGCGACGGCAGGGCCAAGGACTGCGGAGCAACCCTGGCGGACTGGACCGGACCCAACGACCACGCGGTCTACAAGGGCAGCCGCGATTACGACGTCCTCGGGCACATCGAGAAGCAGTCCTTCACCATCACCCTCGACAAGGGCACCGCAACAATCTTCAGGGGCTCCAACAACGGCAACACCACACGAACCGTCACCTACAACAAGGACAGCGTCGACGCCAAGGCCAGGAGGCTCCACCTGGGCCCCCGCAACACAGCCCACTTCGAGTTCCGCGCCGAATCCTGCGACGACACCACCGGGCGCATCTACAACACCGGCGGCCGGCAGGAGAGCTGGGACTCCTGGTTCGGGCTCCGCTGGAACGGAGTGTGACCCACACCTGACATCGTGGCCTCGGGTACGAGCAGTCCGTGAACAAAGCCACGCGTCACACCGCCACCGCCTGACATGCCCCCGAGCACAGCAGAGTTACTCCGTCCGGGGGGATCGAGCGCACCTACGGTCAGGCGTGGCCGTGTGCCGACAGGGAAGCCTGTGAGGCTGAGATCCGGGGCTTCTGCTGGCCCTGTGCGCATACTCCGGTCCGTTCCTCCATGTTCCTGCCAGTTCACGCCTGGATATCCAGGTGCCGCATCGTGCCGTCCAGCCAAGGAGTCCCATCCGTATGAATACGTCTTCCCGCCGTTCCCCGGCCCTGGCTCTCGTGGCCCTCACCGCTGCCGCTTGCTCGGTCCTCTCGGCCACTTCGGCGAGTGCTGCCACCAGCGTGTTCCCGCCCGCGAAGACCTCCTTCCGTATCCAGGCCACCATCGACGGTGCCAAGCAGTGCGTCACGCGGGAGACGAGGGACCCCGCCATCCTGCGCTACCGGCCCTGTGACCCTGCCAACACCGCCCAGCTGTGGGAGCGTCGCACAGTGGACGCGGACGGATACGGCATCGTGTACGGCACCGACGGCAGCTGCATCAACGCCTCGGGCCGTCTCTGGCAAGCCGTCATCTGCCGGAGGGTCGTCAGGCCCGCCAAACTGGCGTGGAAGCAGAACCCGGACGGCACGGTCGTGAACAAGGACGCGAGCGAGCACTGGACCCATACGGGAAGCGGTTCCGTCGTCGGGTTCTCCACTGCCTCGCCAGGCGATTCCCGCGGCGACAAAGTTGACCTCCTCGCCAGCGCCTGAACTACCGGGGCGAAACACAGGAAGGCACCCAGGCTGCCAGGTCTCAACGGGGCATTCGGATTGCGGGCCTGGACCCGTCGCAGGCCCCTTCGGCTTGCCGCGTACACCGTAGTGACCACTCGACAGGCTCAACACCGCTCTGGACTCGCTGCGGGTGGACGGCACCCTGGACACGCTCCGCAAGCAGTACTGCCTCCAGGGATTTGTGGGCGCTCCTGGCGGATTCGCTCGCGTCACCGTGAAGGAGAACCAGGGGGGGCATTCGGCGCTACAGCTTCACCGCCTCCCAGCCAGTCGACGGCCTGCGCCCGCTGCGCGACCCGGACGCCGTCGGTCTCGATGATGACGACGGTCAGGACGAGTGAGCCCGGCCGGCCCGGTGGGAACGGGCCGACACCGGCGCGCCGTTGAAGTCCTCCTGCGCGGTGCGGCTCCCGTCCGGTAGAGCCGGAGGGACAAAGCGGGCGGCTGGGACCGGGCGCCCGCACGACCGCACGTATTCCAGGGGACCCATGGCCGACTCGGACATTGTGGACGAGGGCTGGGAGTTGGAAGAGGAGAAGGACGCGGTGGAGTGGGACGCCCCAACGTTCGACGCCGGGACTGGCCCGCTCGTCGTCGAGTGCGTCGTCGAGCCCACCACACCGGCGGACAGGGAGCAACTGGCTGCCGCCCTGCCGCAGCTCGCCGCGGCCGACCGGTCCCTCCGGTACGTGCTCGACGCGGGGACCGGGCACGCCACCCTCCGCAGCACGAGCGAGGGACGGCTGACCTTTCTGGCGGCCCGCCTGCGGGAGGAGTTCGGCGTCGGTCTGACCCGCCTCCGCTCCAGGGCGGTATACCTGGAGGGGATAGGTGCCGCCGCCACCTGGGTCAAGGGCACCGCCGACGGCGCTCAGGTGACCTTGACGGTGGAGCCTCTGGCGGAGGGCGGCTACGTGTTCGCGGACAGGTCCCCCGCCGGGAGGCTCCCGGCCGGGGCCGCCTCGGCGGTAGACGCCGACTGCCGGGAACAGGCGGCACAGGCAGGGCCCTGGGGCTTCGCGGCGACCGACCTGCGGGTCACACTGACGGACGGCGAAGGCGGGGCGGAGGCCGGATTCGCCGCCGCCGAGGTCGCGGCCTTGAAGAAAGTCCGCGAGGCATTCAACGCAGCCCGCGGGTTCGTCGGGCCCTTCGAGGACCACTGGGCGGCGGGCAATCTGATCTCCGGCGATCCCCCAGTGTCCGAAACGCCCGCCTTGTCGCCGAGTTGCGCACGGTGACCATCGGCGCAGGCAGGTATCGGGTCGAGACGGGCCACTATGCCGAGGCACCCAAGGACCTCAGGGAAGCCGTGCTGGCGATGCGCGAAGCAGTCTGACTTGTCAATCAACATGTGACGTGGGCCGGGCGGTGCGAACCGCCCGGCCTTCCCCGCCCGACACCCCCTTCACCAGAGCCGCCAGATCACCCCGCCCCACGCCCGCACCAACGCCCCGGACACGCAGCGCCGAGCGCCGGGAGGCATGACCGCGGTCGTCGGTTGCCGAGCGGTGCGGCGGCGTGCGCGCGTGCCGGGCCGGTGTCAGACGGTCCGGTAGGCGAGGTACAGGTCGGTGCTGTTGGGGGTGGCCAGGGCGGGGCCGGACATCGTCAGGGGACCCGCGACCGTCTGGAAGGCAGTCCAGCTGTTGGCCGACCCGTTCGGGGTGCTGCTGATGTAGAGCTGGTGGTTGCCGCCGCCGCGGACCGCGCAGTACAGGCGGTTGCCGAATGCGACCAGGGCCGGGGAGTCCGCCGTGGTGCCGGGAAGCTTGGTGTGGGCTTGCCATACGGAGCCGTTGTGGATCCGGTGGTATATGCCGTGATCGTGTCCGGCACGGTAGACGAGATGGAGGTTTCCCGCGATCGACGCGAGCGCGGGGGCAGCCGAATTGGCCTCGACGTCGGTGACACCCTCGGCCCGCGTCCACGCGGTTGCAGCCGGGTTGGTGGAGTAGTTGAACCAGATCGCCCCGCGATGGGAGGCGTATGCGCAGTGCAGCACTGCGTTACGCACGGCCAGGGCAGGGCCGGAGACGGCATGGCCTTGGAGCAGGGTCGGGGAGGTCCAGGTGGTGCCGTTGGTGGAGGACCGGACGAGGGGCGCGCCGTCGGTGCGGGTGTGGGCCAGGTAGAGCTGGCCGTTGTGGGCGGTCAGCGCCGGGGCGTAGTAGCTCCCGATCCCGGGGACCGGGGCGAAGCCGCTCCAGGTTCCGGCGGTCTGGCGGCTGATGTAGATCTGGTTGTTCATGCCGCGCACCGCGCAGTACAGGGTGGAGCCCACCGCGGCCAGGGCGGGCGCGTCCGGGGTTTTGGAACCGGGCCAGGGCAGGCTTGGGTGTTCCAGGTGGTGCCGTTGCCGGTGATGAGGGCGATGTTGTTGACGTCGGTGGTGGCGACGTCGATCCGGCCGTACAGCTCGGTCCCGCCCTCATACTGGGACCCCCCGAAGTAGCCTAGTTTGATCTCGGGCCCGGACAGACGTTGCAGGGCTGCGCGGTCGTAGGTGAAGACGTGGCCCGCGACCCAGTCGTCTGCCGCCATATTGATGAGCGCGAGGACCAGGTCGGCGAGCATGCCTGCCAGGGCCGAGTAGGCGTCGGAGGCTTCCCAGTCGCCCATCGGGAGCAGGGCCAGCTTCTCGGCGGTGGTGCGCAGGCGGGTGGTCATCTGGGCGAGCATGCGCTGCACGTCCGCCTGACTGCCCTGATCCTTTTCCCAGCTCTCGATATGCACGATCAGCGAGTTCTTGACCATTCCCTCGAACATGATGGTGTTCGGGTCCAGGAAGTGGGTCTCGCCCTTGTCGACGTCCTCGTACTCACGTGTGGCCGCGGCTCGCTCTGATCCTTCGTCGGCGGCGGAGCAGACGGCCCAGTAGAGCTCGTCGGAGGCGCTCCACTCGTTGGATTCTTTGTAGCACCAGAACTTCGTCAGGCTCATCCGCGCATGAATCGCGGGCGCGTTCGCCGGGGCCGGCTCCTGCCCCGAGGCGGTCATCACCGTCGCCCCCCACCCGTATTCGGCGGCCGCGCGGGCGAACTCCTCATCCGTACGGGCCCCCCGGACACCCGCCCCTTCGACGGCGTCCAGGTCGACTACCCGCACGTTCGTCTGCGCCGCGATCTCCGGGGCCAGGGCGGGCAGATCCCGCGCCAGGTCTTCCTCCGCGTACCCCTCGGTGACCGGGCGTGTGGCCAGACAGTCGGGGAACAGATGCGAGCGGCCGACAGACTCCTCGGTGTAGACCTGCCCGAAGTCCCGCACCTCCTCCTCATCCGGCAGCACCGCGGCCAGCACCTGCACCAGCTCGCCCTCCAGGATGGTGAGTTCCAGACCCGCCGCCTGACGCGCCGCACCGTGCAAGGCCACCCCGTACAACAACCGTGCGCCCTTCGAAGAGGCCGCCCGTCCCTCGGTCACCGTCGCAGCGCCCTGCAGCTGCTCGCGCAGCCGCGTCAGACGCTCATCCCTGGTAACCAGCTTTCCTGTCACGGAAGACCCCTGTCTCAGAAGAAAGCCGAATGCCGTCGACGGTGATCAGTCCGGAGCGGATCGAAGCGTGTCGGTGTTCCACCGCCACTGAGCCGGGGCCTGATCACCCACACAGTCCATCACCCAGAGCCATGGCGGCTCACGTGCAGTAGTCCTGGATGTGGAGTGCCGCCCCTAAGCGGCCCCGCTGTCCGGAGACCTTGCCACGCGATGCCGACAGGGTCACGGCGAATCGAAAGGACCAATCAGGAATGAGCACAAACATAGCTCGTCAGCGTCTGGCCCGGGTGGCTGCCGGAATATCCTCCCTCGCCCTGGCCACCGCAGGCACCATCGGTCTCGCGGCCGCTGACGGTATGGGCAACAGCGGCGACGGGTTCGGTCCGGCTCCCACCGGAAACCGCGTCATCCAGCCGCTGAAGAACATGTGCACCACCGGGCAGCCGCAGGACCTCTGCCGAAACATCGGCGTCACCGACGGCTGGTACGAGGGCAAGACCACCCAGTTCCTCTACACCCAGAACTTCTACTGCGACACCTCCGTCACCTCGGGAGCTCCCAGCAAGTGCGAGGCCGGCGCCAAGTACAACCAGGTGCCGCCGGGGACGACGTCGGACAAGTTCACCGACCCGCTGTACATCCCGGTGCCCCTGTTCACCCCGGCCCCCGCCACGCTCCAGTGCCCCGCGGGGAAGCCGTGCGTGGACCACCCCATGAACATCGACCTCTCGCGGCTCGCCGCCACGCTGAAGATGCCGGCCTCCGCGCTCAAGAACACGATGCTGCCTGGTCACGACCACATCATCACCGACCGGAACGACAACAAGCCCGAGTGGTGGCCCGTCTCCGTCATCGGTGTCACCAACCCCGACTCGTTCGCCAAGATCCAGGCGGGCAAGAGCATGGACACGGTCAACAAGCTGGCCGCTGACCCCAACTCGGGTGTCACCAAGCCCATCCCGACCAACATCTTCCTGTGGTTCCAGACCCTCCCCGGAACCACCGACGGCCCCTCCGGCAGCGTAGCCGCGGGTGAAGGCGGCACCCAGAGTGCGCAGCACACCGCTCTCCTGGGCGCGGCCGGCACGCTGCTCCTGGGCGCCACCGGCATGGTCGTGCTGCGCCGCCGCAAGCACGCCCTCAAGCAGAACTGACGGCAGCGGGAGCACCCATGAACAAGGGCCCTCACTCGGCCCGCGGGGAAGGCCGTCGCAGCGTATGGACTGCGGCGGCCGCACTGTGCGCACTCGCCGGCGCCGTGACCATCGGCGTTGCTGTAGTCGACCAGCCATCCCCGCCGCCACGCCCCCTCCCTGCCGGAGCCGTCCCGACACAAGCCCCCACCACTACCGCCACGCAGTCCGGCATGGCCCGGTCCATCCCGGCCTCGGTTGCCATTGCCGGTGTGACCCTGCGTGCATCGATACAGCCGGTCCGTACCGCCGAGGACGGAGAAATCCCGCTCCCCGACAACCCGCAGCAAGCAAGCTGGCCCGACTCCTCCGTCACTCCGGGTGAGCGCGGCACCGCCATCCTCGCCGGGCATGTCGACTCGACAGCGGGCCCCGCCGCCTTCTACAACCTCAGCGCCGTCAAACCCGGCATGCCAGTGACCGTCTCCCGCAAGGACGGCAGCACGGCCCACTTCACCATCGACGCCGTCGCCGTCTACCCCAAGGACGACTTCCCCAGCAGCACCGTCTACGGACCCACCCCAGGACCGAGCCTGCGCCTGATCACCTGCACCGGCTGGAACGCGGACACCCGCGAGTACAACGACAACGTCGTCGTCTACGCCACCCCCCACACCAGGCCGCCATCCCGCTGACCACACCACTCCCAGGAGGCTGCCGTGGTTCGAAGCGCCCATAGCGCCCTCGTGGCGGCGGACACCTCTGCGCAATCCTTTGCGGTATCCCGCCGCTGTCCTGCTTGTGGTCGCCGGCGTCGCGCACATCCCGGTCACACCGATGCACCTGAAGGAAGCTCCCTACATCGGAGCCTTGTTCATCGCACTGACCGCCGTCTGCATCGCTCTGGCGCTGACCCTCCCCTTCCACGACAGCCCCACCGTGTGGGCTCTGACAGCAGCCGTGACCGCAGCAGCGGTCCTGGCCTATGCGCTCTCCCGGACCGTGGCCCTGCCACAGATCGGTGACGATGTCGGAAACTGGACCGAACCCCTCGGACTCCTCTCCATCACCACCGAGTTCCTCTCCGCCGCACGTAGCGTGATCGCCTTGAAAAGCAACCACGAAGTCCATGGGCGTTCCAACATGCCGCCAACGTGGACGTCACGGTCGGTTCGTCCATCCGGGCAGCAGCCTGCGGACCGGCGCCGCCGAAGTTTCCGGAACCTTTGACCGGTGCCGTTCGCCAACCAATCCGGCAACCAACTGCGCAACCAGGTAGGCAACCAACCCGGCAACTACGCGTGCACACCGTTCTGTCAAGGGTGCCTCGAAAACCGCCCCTGGCCTGCGGTAGTGATGTCTTCGCTGCCGCTCCGGAGCGCTGACATCCCCTCTGTGCCCCTCTCCTTGTCCTCAGCCCTGGTGATGGAGGAGGGATAAGGACTGCGGACAGGGCGCACTCGGGGCAGCGGCACCGGTTCGCGCCGCGGCGGGCCCGCCCCGCAGTTCCTGCGGGCTGCGCCGCGCCCACGAAAGGCTGACTGGCGCTGTGGCTGCGCACGGGCCGGGATGCTGTGGGCGCATGTTCTGTCCACACGAAGGAGTACACGTGCAATTCCGCACCTTCGCCGTCGTGGCCCTGCTCGCCAGCGCCTCGTTCACCCAGACAGGCGCGGCCACGGCCGCCGCCCCCGTCCACACGGCGTCACAGCGCGTCGTGGCCGACGACGAAGAATGCCCCTTCCCCGGGGCCCAGCAGAAGAACGGCACGGGGTTCGACACCTGCGTCCCCGGCGGCGAATGGGTCTACCAGGACTGCCCTCCGGGAACCGCTTCCGTCCAGGGCTGGGGCGCGGCCAAATGGCACATCTGGTGCATCGTTCCCGACTGACCGTCGGTCACGCTATAGAGTCCCCGTCAGCGAACCGACGAGGACTCATGAACGATCGAGGTTAGCCTCGCGCTTTCATGAAGCGGGCCGTCCGGCGGGTGGTCAGGTAAGCGAGAAGTGCCTCTGACCAGCAAGAATGAGGATTGTCGAGGTCCTTGTTCCTGCTCCAGTCGGAGGCACTTCTCAGGTGAAGAAGAGTATCGGGTCGTACCCGCGTGTCCGCATCGAGGGCGGTGGTCTCGCAGGCCGGGTGCGTGCTGCTGGTCGAGACGGTCCGCAAGGCCGGCTTGGACACCGCGATATCAGCGACGCTGACGCCGTGGCGGAAGGCTCGGGCGGTGCACGATCCGGGCAAGATCCTGCTGGACGTGGCCCTGGCGGTCACGCTGGGCGGGGACTGCCTGGCCGACGTGGGGATGCCGCGGGCCGAGCCGGCTGTGTTCGGGCCGGTGGCCTCCGACCCGACGGTCTCCCGCCTCATCGACACCCTCGCGGCCTCCGGAGAGAAGGCCCTGCGGGCCATCCGTGCCGCGCGGGCCGAAGTCCGCCAGCAGGTCTGGCGGTTGGCCGATCGGAAAGCGCCTGATGCGGGCGGGACGGTGACCGTGGACCTCGACGGGGTGCTGGTGATCGCGCACTCGGACAAGGAAGATGCCGCACCCACGTGGAAGCGGACCTACGGTCACCACCCGCTGATGGGGTTCGTCGACCACGGACCGGGCGGCACCGGTGAACCGGTCGCGGCCCTGCTCAGGCCGGGCAACGCGGGATCGAACACGGCGGCCGACCACATCACCGCCACCCAACTGGCCCTGGCCCAGCTGCCGAAGAAGTACCGGCGCGGGCGCCGGACCCTGATCCGCACCGATTCCGCGGGCGGCACCCACGACTTCGTCGCCTGGCTCGCCCAGCGAGGACGGTGGCTGTCCTACTCGGTCGGCATGACGGTCACCGAGCAGGTCCACCAGCACGTGCTGAAGGTTCCGGCATCGGCCTGGACTCCGGCCGTCGAAACCGGCGGCGAGATCCGCGACGGCGCCTGGGTCGCCGAACTCACCGGCGACGTCCAGGACGGCTGGCCCAAGGGCATGCGGCTGATCGTGAGGAAGGAACGACCACACCCCGGGGCACAGTTGCGGCTCATCGATGCGGACGGCATGCGGCTGACGTGCTTCGCCACCAACACCTCGGGCCGGCCGATCGCCGAACTCGAGCTCCGTCACCGACTGCGGGCACGGGCCGAGGACCGCATCCGAAACGCCCGCGCCGCCGGCCTGCGCAACCTTCCCCTGCACCGCACCGCCCAGAACCGGATCTGGCTGGAGATCGTGCAGATCGCCCTCGACCTGCTGGCCTGGATGCCGATGCTCGCACTCACCGGCAAGGCCCGCCTCTGGGAACCCCGCCGCCTGCGGCCGCTTGTTCACCGCGGCCGGACAGCTCGTGACCACCGGCCGCCGGCGGATCCTCCGCCTGGCCCGACACTGGCCCTGGACCGGCCACATCACCGCCGCACTCGACCAACTCGCACTCCTGCCAAGCCCAGGATGAACAGCAACTTTCCCGTCCCTACGACAGCAGCACGACACCGGAGCAGTGGAACCCGGCGCCTCCCCGAGACGACACTCGGGCCCTCAACCTGCCCAATCTCAGTCCACGGCACGAAAACGGTCCACCGACTCCGTCGGCGCACCGTCATGAAACTTCGAGGCTAGTTCCTGGGTGCGGTGACCTCGTAGAACTTGTACAGCGCCGTCCCTTCCTTGACAGCCTTCTGCCAGGTCCCGTCTGTGACCAGATAGGAGTTCATGTCGAGAGAGGCCGCTCCTCCTTCCCCCACGGCAGCCGCGATACGCCGCACCGCGCCCTCGCGCACGTCCCCTGCGGCGAAAATGGCGTCCACGCCTGTTGTCGTGAGCGAACCCAGCTTGCTGTCGACTCCTCCGGTGATCACCGCGCCGGCCTTCCGATAGCGGCGCTGTTCCACATCCTCGTCGGAGACGATCCGCAGCCCAATGCCCTGAAGCCACTGGGTATCGGCGACGCCCCCCGTCAGGACGTAGAGGGCGGTCAGGTCAAGCGACTCGACCTTTTCAGGATGCTGGGTCTTCCCGTACTCCACGCGGGCCAGCTTCCTGTCCTTCCCCACGCACGTGAAAACCTCGGTCCCTTCATAGATGGTGATGAGCTGCCGGTCCACGTATTCCCTGACCCTGTCCACATTTCCGGGGATCGTGTCCTTGCCGAATTTTCCCCGGACGAACATGGCCACCTGCAATCTCTGTGCCGGGTCTTTCGCCTTCTCCTCGGCGAGCAGGATCGCGGCCACGGAGGCGGTGTCCCCCCCACCCACAATCCCAATGACGCCTTCCTTCCTTGCCCTGGTGATGTCGGTGGGCAGCGCGCTGTAATACACGCCCCGGCCCAAGCACTCCTCTTCACCTGTACATCCGAGCCGGTTGGGCTTGAGGCCCGCGGCGATCAGTACCATTCCCGCGTAGAGGTCGACAGGGTCTTTGCCATCGCCCCGCTGGATGGCGAGCTTGTATGTGGGATAGAGGGATGAGTCCTCGGTCCCGGTCTTCCTGGGATCCTCGATCTGTGTGATGCCGGTGGCCCTGTATCCGGACAGCCACTCGACCCCGGCCGTGCTGATCTGCCCCATCCAGGTGTGGGCCAAGTCCAGGGCCTTGGTCCCCGCCGGGATTCCCAGATAGTTGTTGATCGGGTTGAGCGCGGTGCCGGCCGACCCGCCAGGAGCGCTGTCCTCGACGATGAGCGTGGTCCAGCCGAACAAGGTCTTCGCATTCAACGCGGCGGACATCCCCGCCGGGCCGCTCCCCACAACGACAAGGTCGTACGAGTCCTTCTCCGTGTAGGTGTCCAGCTTCAGATGCGCCATCAGCTCACCCGGCTTGTACCCGTTGACAATGACCGGCTGACCACCACCGGAGGGCGTGAGCTCCACACGGACCGTGTCCGGGTTCTTCTCCTCGACGTGTACATATTCCACATGGTTGAGTTCCAGGAGCCGCTCCACGCGCAGGACTTCCTGCTCTGAGTGCTCCCCGTGAACGGTGGCAGTCCAATCCGACACGCCTGCTCCTCTTGATCGATCGCAGTGGGGCGAAGGGCGCACATCCCGCGTGCGCCAGCCCAGTGATCACCGAGAATGCCGCGCCTGCCACTGCGGTATGCACGGCCTGCTCAACCCTGATGGGCAGGGAAATCCCCGCCCATCAGGAAAACGATCAGGCAGCCCAAAGGAAGCGGTCCGAGAAAAGGAAGCCCACCCGGACCGGCCTCCGCCAGATCCCCTGTCATGACCGACGACATGCTCCGCCGCCGCACAGATATCGCTGGCCTGGGACCACCTACGGTCACCAGCGGGCTGGACCCCGGGGAGAACTGACGACAGTTGAATAGGCGAGCTCACCAGTAGCTGTTCCCCGAGGCCGGACCTGACGCCGGTTCAAGATCATCCCATGGCCCCTTTTGGGTTCACCTGGGCGGTCCACAGACCATGATCAAGCTACTGGCGGGTTACTTGTCACCTGGTTCGCCGCTCGTTAACGGCACCCCACGTCGACCCCGGCGTGCCACGAGCGATCGAGGAGTAGGGACGAGCCCTGCGGGACGTGGGAGGCTCCTGCACGGAACGCTCCGGATCTGTGGACTCCGGGAACTCCTGTCTGACGGTGACGGTATGCGCGAAGCCGTCGACAGCGACGTCCACTCCGCCCTCGCGCGGGTAGAAGGACGACCTGGCCTTCCGCACCTCGTGCCCTCGCCGGACCGCCTCAGCCGCCAGTCCCTGCAACAGCAGGAGCGACCTACGGCGCAGAGTAGACGGCATGACGAGTCGGCTCTCGTCGTCTTTGAGCGCGGTCACAATCGGACGGAGGTTCCCCAGCCGTGAGGGAACGGGAACTGGATCTCCGCCTTCCTTCGGCCGTTGACTCCGCGCGTTGGGATGCGGGCCATCCGCAAGGAACAGCTCCAGCCCCGGCCCACCGTACGGAACCATTTCGATGCGCTTGCCCACTGGTTCCAGGCCGTGCCGTTTCGCATAGTTGACGACGCGCCGCCACTCCGCGACCTCGTCGCCGTCAGTGCCGGTGATCCGAACGCGGCCCTCGGTGACGAGCCGTTCGATCAGCTTACGAACTTTCGCCCGCCGGTCCCGCGCGACGGGCCTCTCGCTGTAGGGCGTCCGAGGGCTGGCGGACGTTGCTGGCTCACCGCCACCAGCGACCGCAGAGTCGTCGTCGATCATCAGACCCCACCATCCCGCAAGGCATCGGCCGAGCGCCAGTCACTCGACATCCAGGCTCCACCACCTTCGCTAGAAACGAGGCCGTTCGACGGCCCACACGCCCGTACAGAGCGGAAAGACACCCGTCAGCAGTGGGAGTCCCCTGGGACTTTTCTGGGACTTTCGGCCCTATCAAGCGGCACGAGCGTGAAACAGCCGAAAGGTCATTCGCGCAGGTCATCGACCACAAGTCAGTCATCGCGGCAGGTCACCGCGTTCCCTGGTCTCTTCCGGGACATCTGAGAGCTCTCAAGATGATCTTGAGTGGAGCGCAGCACGGTGCGCCAGACCGGCCGCCGAGACTGCTCGGCCGGTCAAGTGCCCGGTCCGGGGAGGGCGGTACTCCCGGACCGGGCCGCTCGCCTGCGACTTCGCCGCTATCCGGCGTACGTCTGGAATTCCGCGACCCTCGGCGTGTCACTGGCGCCGGTGACCTCGAAGGTGATCTTGCGCAGGGAGGTCGCCGTGAAGGTGAACGCGCCTGCGCCGCTGCCGGTCTTCAGGACCGCTCCGGTGTCGGCGTTCAGCAGCCGCCAGGAACCGATCACACCCTGGGCGCCCGCGGCCTCGCGGATGGCGACGGCGGAGACGCTGGTTGCGGAGCCCCACTTGACGGAGACGGAGCCGGTCGAACCGGTCGGCGACCAGTAGGTGCTCAGGTCACCGTCGCGCACGTTGCCGTAGCTGGTTCCGCTCGCCTTGCTGGACCCATCGGCACCCGCACCGAGGCTGAGGTTGGTGCCGGCGGGCGTGGTCGGATCGGTGGGGTCGGGCGTCGGGTCGGTCGGGTCGGGGGTCGGGGTGGTCGTGGAGCAGTTGCCGTCCGAGACCTCAAGCCCCTTGTTGGCGCCCGCCGTGCGGGTCACGATGTCGGGCACGCAGGAAGACGCGTCCAGGGTGTAGTCGTAGGGGATGCTGACCGTGGTGTTGGACTTCGGATCGGGGCCGGCCGGGTGGTTCTCGCCGCCGGGCTCGGACCAAGTGACGTTGTCGAAGGTGTTGCCGCCGACCTGCCAGTAGCCGGTCGTGTCGGTGTAGAAGGTACCCAGGACGTCCTTGGAGTCCTTGAAGTAGTTGTTGTCCACCTTCGCGTGGGCGCCGGCCCGGGAGTTGATCCCGGACTTGTTCAGCTTCACGTAGTAGTTGTTGTAGATGTGGGCGATGCCGCCGCGCAGCAGGGGCGTGCGGGAGTCGACGTTCTCGTACAGGTTGTGGTGGAACGTGATGTAGCCGTTGTCGAGCTGGGTCTCGCTGGAGCCGATGAGACCGCCTCGGCCGGAGTTGCGCAGGGTGCTGTATGACAGCGTCACGTACTGGGTGTTGTCCTTCATGTCGAAGAGGCCGTCGAACCCGTCGTCCTCGCCGCCGGACGCCTCCAGGGTGGAGTGGTCGACCCAGACGTTGCGGACGTCGCTCTCCATGCCGATGGCGTCGCCGCCGTTGGAGGTGGGCGAGCCGGACTTCTTGACGTTCTTGACGGTCACGTTCTGGATGATGATGTTGCTGGACTGGCGTATGTGGATGCCCAGTTGATCGAAGACGGCCCCGCTGCCGACGCCGACGAGGGTGACGTTGCTGATCTGCTTGAGCTCGATGACGCCTGCGGCCGTGTTGCAGCTGTCGCCGGACACCTTGGCGGTGTTGGCATGGTTGATGGTGCCCTCTACCTCGATGATGACCGGGGTGCTGCTGCTGGCCCGGCCGCACAGGGCCTGGTGGATCTGGGTCCCGGTGGTGGCCCGCACGGTCTGCCCACCCGCACCGCCGGTGGTCCCGCCGTTCTGGCTCGCGTAGCCGGTGGCGCCTCCGGTCGCCGCCGAGGCCTCGGGCATGGTCAGGACCGCCCCGGTCGCGGCCGCCAGGGCCATGGTGGACAGGACCGCGGAGAGTCGCAGTGCGACTGGTCGCCTCATGTTCGTTCCCATTCGTCGAAGAGAGATGGAAAGCGCTTTCTGGATGGCGAGAATAGGGGCGCCACGCTTGCCGTACAAGGATGTGAACGCAGAAAGAAGAGGCTGTCTTGATTTGGGCACGACAAGACTATGGCGTTCGCGGCTCAACCGGGTCGTATCGACCGCGACCCCTCCCCCGATCGGACAACCGGCTGAACGAGGATGTGAACCGCCCGCGTCCGAGGGCGCTTTCACCGCGGGCGGCCCACCCGTCCACCCATGAGTGCCACGGCGGGCGGCCCCGTCGGCCCCGACACGAGGGGACGACACGCTCACCCCACCCCACCCCTCAGGCCCGGGGCAACTTTCATTTCCGGAAACTCCCGGCCGGCGCGGGACCATTCCCGCAGCTCCACCCCTTCCGCACTGGTCTGGACCATAGCCGGAACCCGTACCCCCTTTACAGCGCGAGCCCGCCCATGCGTCACTCATGACACGTCCACATCAAGGACGCTCTGTGCACCGCACTCCCACCGCACCTCCCCCACAGCACCCGCACCGCACTTACGACGAACCGCCGGCTACGCGGGTAGACCCGCACGGCCGTCGGGCACCTCTCGACACCGTCCCACCCCACTCGACGCGCCAGGAGGCACCCGTTGTTATCCCGAACCCACAGTCCCCGGTCCGTCCGTCGCAGACTCGTGGCGGCCGCTGCGCTCGCCATGGGCGTGGCCCTCGCCCCGATGCTGTCCGCGGTCCCGGCCTCGGCCCAGCCGGCCCCGGCCGGCAGCGCCATCCCCCTCGGTGACGGCTACATGGGCGTCGGCTACACCGAGGACGGCAAGTCCTTCAAACCGGACGCCCGCGAGCTCCGGATCGACGCCGACGGAGCCTCGGCGCAGCTGGCCGCCACGGTGCCGGGGATCGACGTCTCGCACTACCAGGGGTCGATCAACTGGTCCTCGGTGAAGGCCGCCGGGATCCAGTTCGCCTACATCAAGGCCACCGAGTCGACGACGTACCGGGACACCGCCTTCAACGCCAACTACACGAACGCCTACAACGCCAAGGTGATCCGGGGCGCGTACCACTTCGCGCGGCCGAACCTCTCCACCGGCGCGGCGCAGGCCAACTACTTCGTGGCCCACGGCGGGGGCTGGTCGAGGGACAACCTGACACTGCCCGGCATGCTCGACCTCGAAGGCGGCTGCTACAGCAAGTCCACCTCGTCGATGCGTACCTGGATCCTGGACTTCTACAACACCTACAAGGCGAAGACCGGCCGGGACGCAGTGATCTACACCAGCGCGAGCTGGTGGAACACCTGCACCGGCAGCTGGACCGGCATGTCCGCCAAGAGCCCGCTCTTCGTGGCCCACTGGACGAGTGCCTCCAGCCCCTCCATCCCGGCGGGCTTCCCGTACTGGACGTTCTGGCAGTACACCGACTCCGGCTCGGTGGGCGGCATCTCCGGCGCCGTGGACCGCGACCGTTTCAGCGGCACCAGCGCGAGGCTGCTGGCGCTGGCCAACAACACCCCCTGAGCACGCGCGCGGTGACCGGGAGAACACCGGCGGCGCGGAACGGGGGGCCGCGCCGCCGGTGAGCATCGCGGCCGGACGTCACCCGTCCGGACCGCGCCCGGTCGCCGCGCCGGGCGGGCCGTTCCACGATCGGGGTTCGGTCAACCGAGGGGAGATGTCCGGTCGTGGACCCGCACAACGGTTACGAGTGGCAGGCACAGCAGACCGGTCAGGCGCCGCCGGAGCCGGCGCGTCCCCGCGTCGACACCGCGCGGCTGTGGGCGGGAGGCGCGATGACCGCCGTCGTGGCGGCCCTCACCGCCGTCGTGGGGCTGCTGCTGATCCGCGGGGTGCTGGGGATCGCGGTCTTCGCACCGGAGGGTGACGGGGCGATGGGTGACGCGTCGACGGGGGTACTGGCCGCCGGGGCCGCCCTGAGCGCTCTGGTGGCGACCGCGCTGCTGCATCTGCTGATCCTGGCCACGCCCCAGCCGGGCACCTTCTTCGCCTGGATCGTCACTCTCGCCACCGCCGTCATGGTGCTGCTGCCGTTCACCACGTCGGCGCCGCCGGCCGCCATGGCGGGCTCGGCGGCGCTGTACCTCGCCATCGGGATCACGATCGGCTGCCTGCTGTCCGCCGCGGGCCGCAGCGCGATGCGCCCGGAGTACTGACCCGGTCCCTACGGCGTGTAGCGGGCGTCACTGCCGTACAGCTCTCTGGTGAACGCGGAGACGTCGGCGCTGCGGTCGGTGCCGTCGAGGTTGTACGTCAGGTAGACGCCGTACCCCTCACTGACGGTACGGCGGGCGAGATCGGCGGCCGTGCTCTGCGAGGTGCCCCCGATCTCGACCGCCGCCGGGGACAGCTTCGACTTGGGCAGCGCGATGCCGGGGACCTGCCAGCTGCCGTAGTAGGGGTTCCAGGCGTAGTCGAACTCGGACGAGACGTCCACGCCGTCGTAGGAGAGCCGCGAGGCGGCCGGGCCGATGTTGTAGAGGCTGATGATCTTGTCCGGCATGTCCGAGCGCAGCGCCGTCACCAGCTGCACGAACGAGCTGTCGTTGGGCTGGCCGGTGCCGTTGTTGCCGTAGTCGGCGTACTCGTCGTCGAAATCGATGCCGTCGAGGCCGTACTCGGCCACGGTGTCCGAGAGTTCCGTCGCGAACGCCGAAGCCGTCTGCTGGTTCGGGAAGTTCGCGAAGCCCGCGCCCTCGTGGTTGCCGAGCACCGAGAGGACGACCTTGATGCCCTTCTCCTGCAACGGCCGTATCTCCGTGACAGCGTTGTCGAGGACGCGCTGCACGTTCTCGTTGAAGTGCAGATACGCCGCCTTCGTGCCCGTGTCGTAGTTGATGTTCGCCGCGAAGACCACGGCGACGTCGAAGACGTTGCCGCCGTCGGCGAGGGTGTACTTGCCGACGTTGAGCATGCTGTTGTTGTTCACCTCGACGTACGCCACCGAGGTCGGTCCCTGCTTCGTGGCAGCCGGGGCGGGAAGGGGCGTCGCCGCCGCGCCGGTCGTGGCGGTCGTACCGACGACGAGGGCCGCGACGGCCGAGAGCGCCAGCGCGGCCGTCCGTACTCTGCTGCGTACCGGAGTGAGCATCGTTGATCGGTCTCCCATCGCATAGGCCGGCGCCACGGACCTGTTCGGGAGCGCCGGACGATCCCTGCGAGCCTTCCGCCCCCGTCACCGGATCCCGGGAAACTTGCGCGAACCCTCACGACTCCCACCCACGCTCCACAGCAAATCCGGCAGCCGGTGAGCCTGCCGCGCCGACACCCCGCGGGCCGCCAGGAGTACTGACGGAGCCGATCCGGACGAGCGGATCCGCCGGACCCGCGGTCAGCGAAGCGGTTCGGGGCGGGCGACGAAGTGGCCCAGCGCCTCGGCCCCGCCGTGCGGCAGGCCTGCGACGGCTGCCTCGGGCAGCGCGGTGACCACGGCACACAGCCTCGCGCTCAGGTCCGGCAACAGGGCCCAGTCGGCGGCGGGGGCGCCGACGACAGTGAGCAGCAGGTCGCCCTCGTAGAAGTAGGCGTCGATCAGAGGCTCGTCGAGCAGCCGGCGCACTGCGAGTGGAAGCACGTAGGGCAGTGCCACCCGCTGCGCAACGAGGGTGCGCAGGTCCGCCGGGCCGAGTTCCCCGAGGCGCACCCGCCGCAGCTCGTGCACTGTGCGCACCAGACGGGTCGCGTCAGCGGCGGGGAGCGTCCAGCGGGGTGGGTCCAGTTCGTCGAGTGTGCGGTCCAGGTGCAGCAGATGGTTCATGGCCTCCATTCTCACCGGCACGGGCCGGGAGTCCTCGGCTCAGGTCACCGGCTCTCCTCCGTGAGCTGCTCGTCCAGTTCGTCGAAGAGCAGCTCACTGTGGTCGATCTGACCGGTCCGGTACGCGGAGCGCGCGACCAGGTGCGCGGCGACCGGGCCGGTCATCAGCTGGAAGAAGCCGATCAGGGCCAGGGTCGCCAGGTCCATGCCGCTGCGCAGCCGCAGCGCGACGCCGGCCAGCACGATCAGCATGCCGAGGGACTGCGGTTTGGTCGCCGCGTGGCTGCGGGACAGCACGTCCGGCAGCTTCAGCATGCCGATCACGCCCAGCAGGCAGATGGCGGCGCCGAGCAGGACCAGGACCGCGCCGGCGGTGTCGGTGATCTGGAGCCAGACGTTCAAGGTGTCTCCCTGTCCGGCTTCTTGGGGCCGTCGGCGCGCGGGCTGCCCGGCGGCCGGTCGCGTACGGCGATGAAGCGCGCGATGCCGACCGAGCCGGTGAAGCCGAGGAAGGCCAGCACCAGCATGATCGGGAAGTAGAACGGGTCACGGGCGAAGGCCGACTTGGCGCCGAGCCCGGCGATGATCAGGGCGGCGCAGACGTCCAGCGAGATCGCCCGGTCCAGCATGGAGGGGCCGCGCCAGATGCGGGTCAGCAGGCCCGCACCGGCGATGACGATCACGACGACGGCCGCGATGAGCAGCCCCCGGTCCACGGCTTCCGGAACACTCACGCGTCCTCCCCCTGTTCTCCCGGCAGTTCGCCGGTGTGCGGCGTCTGTGGTGGTGGACCGGCGACGCGGGCGATCTCGTCGCGGGTGCCGAAGGCCCGGACGGTCAGCTCCTCCATGCGCCACACCGAGCGCCGGGCCGCGTCCAGTTCGGCGGGGCGGTCCGCGTCCAGGACGTGCAGGAAGACGGTGGCCGTTGCGCGGCGCACTTCGACGACCGATCCGCCGGGCACGTTGGACATCGCGACGGCGGTCGCCGTGAGCATCAGGTCCGACCGGCAGCGCAGGGGTACGGCGATCACGGCGGCCCGGTGCGGATGGTCGGCGAAGATCTGCCGGGTGACCCGTACGCCGGAGGTGTACATGTCGTAGAGCAGGAAGGCGGCCAGCCGCAGGATGCCCCAGGGGTGCAGCCGGAGCCCGAGGTCGACCTGCGGGAGCGGGAACGCCAGGCAGACCGCGACCGCGACCACCACCCCGGTCAGTACGTTGGCCCAGTGCAGGCCGGACCAGAGCAGGACCCAGATGACGGTGAGCCAGGCGATCAGCGGCAGGTCGAGCACGCGCCGGCGGCGGCCGCGGAACTCGCAGCTGAACGGCGGCAGGTCCTTGTTCCGGTAGGAGAACCTGATCAGTCGTCTCACCGTCCGAGCACCGCCTCGATGTAGGGGGAGCGTGCGAGGAGTTCGGCGGCCGAGCGGTCGGTGTACGAGGTCAGCGGCCCGGCGAACACGGTGAAGGCGAGGCCGAGCGCGACCGTCGCGGCGGTGGCCCAGGTCATCGGGCGCGGCAGCCTCGTGGTGGTGGTGACGGCGTGTCCGTGCAGGGTGGCCGCCACCGCGCGCCCGGCCGGCTGGTGGCGGGGCCGTACCCCTTCGTCGCCGGTGCCGGGCATCCGGTCCGGGCCCTCGTCGGCGTCGCTGTCGTCCTCCTCGTCGGACTCCAGGACCGTGCCGTCCAGCGCCTGCCCGGGAGGAGCGGCCCGCCAGAACGCCAGGTTCCACACCTTGGCCATCACGTACAGCGTGAGCAGGCTGGTCGCCGTCGATCCGATGACGAGGATCCACGCCCAGACACCGCCGTCGGCGACACCGGCGCGCATGAGTCCGAGCTTGCCGATGAACCCGGACAGCGGCGGGATGCCGGCCAGGTTCATCGCGGGTACGAAGAAGAGGACGGCCAGCAGCGGTGCGGCTCTGGCGAGTCCGCCGAGCCGGGTGAGTTCGGTGGTGCCGCCGCGCCGCTCGATCAGCCCGGCCACCAGGAAGAGCGTGGTCTGCACGGTGATGTGGTGGACGACGTAGACGATGGCACCGCCGTACGCCTCGCGGGTGGCGAGGCCGATGCCGAAGACCATGTAGCCGATGTGGCTGATGAGGGTGAAGGAGAGCAGTCGCTTCAGGTCGGTCTGGGCGACGGCCCCCAGGATGCCGACGACCATCGAGGCGAGGGCCGCCGCCATCAGCAGGTCCCCGAGCCGGTTGCCGGGGAAGAGCAGGGTTTCGGTGCGCAGCATGCAGTAGACGCCGACCTTGGTGAGCAGTCCGGCGAAGACCGCGGTGACCGGTGCGGGTGCGGTCGGGTAGGAGTCGGGGAGCCAGGCGGCGACCGGGAAGACGGCGGCCTTGATGGCGAAGACGGTCAGCAGCATCGCCTGGATCAGGGTCTGGACGCCCAGCGGGAGTGCGGCCAGGCGCCCGGCCAGCTGGGCGAAGTTGGCGGTGCCGGTGGCCGCGTACGTCATCGCGATGGCGGTGAGGAAGAGCATGGAGGAGAACAGCGAGATGATCACGTAGGTGGAGCCGGCGCGGATGCGGGGGCCGGTGCCGCCGAGGGTGAGCAGCACGAAGCTGGCGACCAGCATGATCTCGAAGCCGACGTAGAGGTTGACCAGGTCACCGGCGAGGAACGTGCAGGAGACCCCGGCGACCAGGATCAGGTAGGCGGGGTGGAAGACCGCCACGGGTGTCTCCTCGTCCCGGTCGGCCATGCCCTGGCCGAGGGAGTAGACGAGCACGCAGAGGGTGACGGCGGACGAGACCGTCAGCATCAGCCCGGAGAGCCGGTCCGCGACCAGGGTGATGCCGAGCGGCGGGGCGAAGTCGCCGAGGTGGACGGTGAGCGGTCCCTCGATGTCCGCGTCGATCATCAGGGTGACCGAGAGGCCGAGTACGGCGGTGAGCACGGCGACGCTGATGAAGCGCTGGAACTGCTTGAGCCGGGTGCCGAAGGCGAGGCTCAGGCCGGTGGCGCAGAGCGGCAGCAGCACCGGCAGCGGGACGAGTGCGTTCACCCGGTGTCTCCTCGGTTCGGGTCGTCGGGTGGGGAGTCGGGGGCGGGGCCGTCGGGGTCGGCGTCGGGGGCGGGGAAGGGGTCGGGGCCGGGGACGGGGTCCGGGACGTCGCCGGGAGTCTCGTCGTCGCCGGCCGCCGCGTAGTGCTCCGGGTCCGCGCCCAGGACGTCGTGCCACAGGTCCCCGGTCGCGTCGCGGCCGCGGGCCTGGAGGGCGCGGTCGGCGCGCAGTCTGGCTCTCAGCCGGCGGCGCTCCGCGCGGTAGCGGCGGCGCTCCTCGTCGGTGCGGTCCGACTCGGCCCGGTACTGCTCACGCAACTCGTCGCGCTCCCCCAGCACCTCGGCGCGCAGCACGATGCGCCGGTCCTCCAGGTCGTCGTGGACCTCGTCCGTACCGGTCAGCTGGTGGCTGCGGTAGGCCATGGCCAGGAGGAACGCGGTGGTGGCGAGCGTGATGACGATGGCGGTGAGGGCGATGGCCTGGGGCAGCGGGTCGGTGACCTGGCTCAGCGCGACGCCGTAGAGCAGGGGTTCGCGGCCGGCCGTGCCGGTGGCGGACAGCACGAGCAGGTTGATGCCGTTGCCCGCGATCACCGCGCCCAGCAGGATGCGGGTGAGCGGCCGGGTGAGCATGAGGATGCCGCCGACCGCGCACAGGACCGCGGCGGTGGCGAGGAGGGAGGCGCTGACGGTCATGAGGCAGCGCCTCCCGCCCCGGGCGCCGGTCCGGACCGCGCCGAGGCCGCCTGTTCCGCGGCGGCCCGCTCGATCTGCCGGTCGATCTTGGCGCCGAGGGCCCGCACGATGTCCAGCACCACGCCCAGCACCAGGAGATAGACACCGAAGTCGAAGACCACCGGTGTACCGAAGTGGTACTCGCCGATCAGCGGCAGCCGCCCGTAATGGGTCCAGGCGTGCAGGACCGTTCCGTCGGCGAGGCCCAGCAGGGCGACTCCGGTGGAGAGGAAGAGGCCGAGGCCGGTGAAGAGTCCCGGCTGCAGCGGGGCGGCCTCGGCGAGTTCGAAGCGGCCGCCCGCGAGATAGCGGGTGATCAGGGCGACTCCGGCCACCAGCCCGGCGACGAATCCGCCGCCCGGCATGTTCTCGGCGCAGAACAGCAGGTACACCGAGAGCACCAGGATCGGGTGGAACAGCAGCCGGGCCACCACCTCGAAGACGACGGAGCGGTGCTCGGGCGCGAGCGTGGCGCCGGCCGCCAGCCAGCCGCGCTCCGGCGCCCCCTCGTCGCCGTGCGGCAGCCCCGCCAGCGGGGTCGCGGCCACCGACCAGGCGGTGTGCCCCTGCCGTTCCGGGGGCGCCGCGGCCCCCTCGGCGCGCCGGTGCAGATAGATCAGGCTCGTCACACCGATCGCGGCGGCGGCGAGCACGGCGGACTCCCCCATCGTGTCCCAGGCCCGCAGGTCGACCAGGATGGTGGCCACCACGTCCTTGAGGCCGTGGTGCGCGGTCTCCTCGACCATGGCGGCGCCCGCCGGTTTCGCGGTGCGCGCGGCGGCCGCGACCCACACCACCACGCTCAGGGTGGCGGCCGCCGCCAGCGCCACCGGGATGCGCACGGCGCGGCGCCAGCTGCTGACCGACTCCTGGAAGTGCACCGGCATCCGGCGCAGCACCAGCACGAACACGATCATCGAGACGGTCTCCACGCAGAACTGCGTGAGCGCCAGATCCGGTGCGCCCTGGACGACGAAGAGCAACGCGGTCCCGTATCCGGTGAGTCCGGCGAGCACCACGGCCTTCATGCGGCGTCTGACGGTGAGACAGAGCAGCGCCGCCGCACAGGTCAGCACGGCGACCGCCCCCTGCAGCGGTGCGTCCCAGAGCCTGGGCGCGGCCGCCCCCCGCCAGGGCCGGTCCGTGGCGAGCACGGCCAGTTGTCCGCCGAGCATGACGAGCAGCGTGGTGGCGAGGTAGACGGAGAGGGAGCCGCGCTGGACGAACCCGGTGATCTGGAGGGAGAGCCGCTCCAGGCCGAGCAGCAGGTGTCCGAAGACGTTGTCGGCGGTCGGCCAGGCGATCCGGCGGGAGAGCCGGGTGACCTCGCCGCGCCATGCGAACAGCGCGGCGCCGCCCGCCACGGCGACGGCCGAGAGCAGCAGCGCGGTGCCGAATCCGTGCCAGAGCGCGAGGTGGTACGGGTGCGCGGGGGCCGGAAAGGTGTCGGCGTAGGCGCTCAGCAGGTGGTCGGTCCACCCGACGCCGGGCCCGAGGACCAGGCCGCAGCCGGCGAGCAGCGCGGGCGGGGCGAGGAAGGCCCAGCCGACCCGGTGGACGGGGGTGTCGGCGACTCCGGGCTTGCGCAGGAAGGCCCCCCAGACGAACCGGACGGTGTACGCGACGGTCAGCATCGATCCGGCGACGGTGCTGCCCAGTGCCCAGCGGTCGGCGGTGTCGCCGTGCAGCAGTGCCTCGAAGGCCGCCTCCTTCGCGGCGAAGCCCAGCAGCGGGGGCAGCGCGGCCATGGACGCGGCGGCGATCACGGCGACGGCGCAGACGTGCGGCAGCGCCCGTCCGACGCCGGAGAGTCTGCGCAGGTCCCGGGTGCCGGCCGCGTGGTCGACGATGCCGGTGACCAGGAACAGCGGCGCCTTGAACAGGGCGTGGCCGAGGATCATCACGGCGGCGGCCAGCGCCGCGTCGCGGTTGCCGATCCCGGCGAGCAGCGTGAGGAAGCCGAGCTGGCTGACGGTGCCGTAGGCGAGGACGAGCTTGAGGTCGTTGAGCCGCAGTGCCCGCCAGCCGCCGAGGAGCATGGTCGCGGCACCCAGGACCATCACGACGGGCCGCCACACGGGCACGTCTGCGAACCCGGGTGCGAGGCGGGCGACCAGGTAGACGCCGGCCTTGACCATGGCGGCGGCGTGCAGATAGGCGCTGACGGGGGTGGGCGCGGCCATGGCGTTCGGGAGCCAGAGGCTGAACGGCCAGATCGCGGACTTGGACAGCGCTCCGCACAGGATGAGCACGACGGCCACCGAGACGGAGACGCTCGTGCGGGGCGGGTCGTCGAGGATCGCGGAGATCCGGTAGGTGCCTGCGGCCTGACCGATGATCAGGAAGCCGACCAGCATGGCGAGGCCGCCGAAGGTGGTGACGGTGAGCGCCTGGAGGGCGGACCGGCGGCTGTGCCGGTGCTCGCTGTTGTATCCGATCAACAGGTAGGAGAAGACCGTGGTCAGCTCCCAGAACACATAGAGCGAGATCAGGTCGTCGGTGAGGACGAGGGCGAGCATCGCCCCGGCGAAGGCGAGCAGGTTACCGGCGAATCCCGCCAGTTGCGGGGTGTCGTCGGTGAAGTACGAGGCGCAGTAGAGCAGGACGAGTGTGCCGACACCGGCCGCGAGCAGCACCATCAGTTCGGCCAGCGCGTCCAGGCGCAGGCCGAGGGAGACGTCGTAGGCCGGGATCCAGTCCCACGACCAGGTCACCGAGGCGCCGGAGGCGGCGGTGTCCCACTGGGCGAGGGCCCAGCAGGTGGTGGCGGCAGGCGGCAGGGCGAGTACGACGAACGCGCGCGTGCCCAGTCGCCGGACCAGCGGGTGGGCGCAGGCGGCCAGGACGAAGTGGCAGACGATGAGCGCGGTCATACGGCTCCGCGGGGCAGTCCGCCGCAGGGTGTTGCAGAACGGGCAAAGGGCACTAAATACAGATATATCCCAGAACCGGCTTCACCCGTACGGCGCGCCGCGCCCACCCGGGGGCACTCAGATCGGTCCCGGCGGCTCCACACGGAGATGGCGGCTCCACGCGGTGATGGTGACCACGTGCGTGTTCGGTGTTGCACATGTGAGGCCGCCTACTTTTCATTTTTACAATGTGACTAGTATCTATCTGTCTAAGTTCTAAACGGATTTGACCAGTCGTGAGGCTGGCATCATCGCCAAGGAGCATGCCCTGCGCACGCGCGCGTCTCGGCGGAGCGACTCGACCACCATGTCGCTGCGGACAGCCCTGCTCGTACTGGCCATCGTCCCCGGTGTCGCACTGGCCGCCCTCTGGGCCGTCACCAGTGGTCAGACTCTGCTCGACTTCCAGACCCAGGCAGCCCAGGGCCAGTTGGCCCAGAAGGCCGGCCAGCCGTCCAACATCGTGTACTACAACCTGCAGGAGGAGCGCCGGCTTAGCGCCGAGGCCCTGGCCCGCGGCGGAGGAGCCACCGACGCGCTGCGCAAGCAGCGCAAGCTGACCGACGAAGCGATCACCAGCTTCCAGACCCTCTCCGACATCGACACCGGCGACGCACCGGGCGAGGTCCGCGAGGCGGTCGCCCAGGCCCGTCAGGCGATCACCCAACTCCCCGCCCAGCGGACCCTCGTGGACGAGGGCGACGGTGACCAGCAGAAGGCCGTGTACCGCTACTACACGGACCTGATCACGGTCGACCTGCAGCTGTTCACCGCGCTCAGCCATGTGGACAACGGCAAGATCACCACGCTCTCGCAGCCGCTGGTCGACCTGTTCTGGGCCAAGGAGATGATCTCCCGCACCGACGCCCTGCTGGCCCGGGGCTGGCCCGAGGGCAAGCTGAGCGCGGCGGACCTCCAGGAGGTCCGACAGGCCGTCTCGGCGCAGCTGTTCCAGTACACCTCCAAGGTCGCCCCCTACCTTCCGCCGGACGAGAAGGCCATGTGGGACGAGATCGCCGCCGGTCCCGCCTGGAAGACCAAGACCCAGGTGGAGACGGAGGTGCTGCGCCCCGCCGATCCGGACAGTGCCGGATTCGTCAGCCTCGGCGCCGGGGAGAAGACCTGGCGCGACGCGATGGACGATCTGACGCCCCAGCTGAAGAAGCTGATGGAGCACCGCACCGCGATGGTGGTCGAGAACGGCAAGGACAGCGTCATCTCGCTGCTGATCAGGGTCGTCCTGACCACCGTGATCGGTCTCCTCGCGGTCATCGCGGTCATCTGGATCACCTGGCGCCTCACCCGTAACCTGCGCCGGCGTATCGGCGGGCTCCAGGAGCGCGCGGAGGAGCTGGAGCGGACGCTGCCCGATGTGGTCGACCGCCTCGGCAAGGGCGAGCGCATCGATGTCGAGGCCGAGGCCCGTGCCATCGCGCCGGACCTCGGGAGCGGAAAGTCCGACGAGCTGACGCAGCTGGGCAACGCGCTCAACCTGGCCCGCACCAGTGCCGTGCAGGCGGCGGTCAGACAGGCCGACCAGCACCGCGGATTCGAGCGGCTGCTGCAGCGCATCGCGCGCCGCACCCAGCAGTTGATCGGCCAGCAGCTGAAGAAGCTGGACGAGCTGGAGCGCAAGCACGAGGACCCCGAGGTGCTGGACGGCCTCTTCGACCTCGACCACCTCACCGCCCGCCTCCGCCGCTACGAGGAGAACCTGGTGATCCTCGCCGGCGGCTCCCCGCACCGGCGCTGGCGCAAGCCCGTTCCGCTGCTGGACGTCATGCGTTCCGCCCAGGGCGAGGTGCAGGACTACCGGCGCGTGGTGCTGGATCTGGACGGCGCCCCGTGGCTCGCGGAGCGGGCCGTCGGTCCGGTCTCCCACGTACTGGCAGAGCTGATCGAGAACGCCCTCAGCTTCTCCAGGCCGCCGAGCCCCGTCGAGGTCAGGGCGGCCCGGGTGAGCCGGGGCCTGGCCATCGAGGTCGAGGACCGCGGCCTCGGCATGGACGAGCAACAGCTCGCCGATGCCAACGAGCTGATGAGCCGTCCGCCCAGGATGGACGTGCTGGCCCACTCCGACGACATCCGGCTGGGCCTGTACGTGATCGCGCGCCTCGCCGACCAGCACGGTCTGCGGGTGGAGTTCCGTCCCTCGGCCTTCGGCGGCACCCGCGTCGTCGTGCTCGTCCCGGACGCGCTCACGGTCGACGAGCCGCGCACCGGGCCGGTGGGCGTCCCGTCCCCCGAGGCCGTCCCGTCCCCCGCGACGGCCGGTCAGCCGGTGCCCGCCGCGACCGGTGACGCCCCGGCGCTGCCCACCCGGGGCCGCGGCCAGGCCCTCGCCGGGGTCACCGCGCTGCACGCCTCGGGCGCGCCGTTCGACGCCGCCTTCGACAGCGCGTCGAACGGTTCGTCGGACGGCATGTCCGACGACTCTGCGAACGGCTCTCCCGACGACTCGTTCGCCGGCTCGCTCGACAGGTCGCCGGACGGCTCTGCGGACGACTCGTTCAACGGCTCGTTCAACGGCTCGTTCGATGGCTCGTTCGATGGCCGCGAGCACCCGTACCCGCCGTTCGGCACCGCCGTCCCCGGGACGTCTCCGTACGGCTCCGCCCGGCCGGAGTCCCTGTACGGCGGCTCCCCCGAGGACCCGTACGCCCCCGCCGAGCAGCCGTACATGAAGGCCGAGGGCCAGTACCCGGTGCCGCAACAGCCTTACCCGACGCCGCAGGAGCCGTACATGACTCCGCAAGCGCCGTACCCGGACACGTATCCGGCGGGCACCGCCGAGGATCCGCACGGGTTCCCGGTACCCGGTCCCCGGCAGCCGGCACCGGCCGCCGGGCGCCCCGGACGGCTGCCGGTGGCCGAGCCCGACCATCCGGCCCCGCCGTCCGCCGACGCCATCACCCCCGGCGGCGGGACCGGCAGGCCCGCCCTTCCCACCGCACCGGCCGCGGAACCCCCGTTGCCGCGCCGGGTACGGCAGGCCAGCCTCGCGGACGAACTGCGGATCGACCCGGCCGCCGCTCCGGCCGCGCCGAAGCCGCCGAGCTGGGACGAGAACCCGCTCCTGCGGCCGGCCCCGCGCAGGGCCGGAGCCGCGATCGGGGCCTTCCAGCGCCGGTCCAGGGCCGCCCGCGCGACCGATGAATCGCCGACGGAGCCCGACCCGCCCGCCCACCTCCCCACGAGAGAAGAACGGTCATGACACGCACAACCGCCACTCATCAGGACCTGGACTGGCTGCTCGACGGCCTCGTGGACTCGGTGGCCGAGACCCTGAACGCCGTGCTGCTCTCCGACGACGGCCTGGTGGTGAGCCATTCGCGCACCGTCGAGCGCGCCGACGCGGAGCGGCTGGCCGCCATCTGCACCGGCCAGCAGAGTCTGGCCCGGGGCGTCGGGCAGCTCTTCAACGGCGGCGGCGTGCACCAGGTGATCGTCGAACTGTCGGACCTGTGGCTCTTCATCATCTCGGCCGCCCAGGGCACGCACCTGGCCGTCGTCGCCTCCCAGGAGGTGGACGCCGAGATCATGTCGCTGGCCATGCACAACCTCGTCCAGCAGGTCGGCCAGAAGCTCAGCACGCCGGTGCGCGGTGAGTTCAGCGCCTTCGGCGGCGGGGACGGGCCCCGCGCGTGAGCCCGCACTGGGAGGACGAGGAGGAGGACGGAGCGGGCACCATGGTGCGCCCGTACACCATCACCCGCGGCCGGACCGCTCCCGAGCGGGACGACTTCACCCTCATCACCGTACTGACGACCGCACACGACCCGCGGGACGAACACGGCGCGGCGGCCCGGCCCGGCCGGCTCCAGCCGGAGCACCGGATGATCCTGGAACGGTGCCTGCGTCCCGCGGCCGTCGCGGAGGTCTCGGCCGACCTCAACCTCCCGGTCTCGGTGACCAAGATCCTGCTGGCGGACCTGGTGTCGCACGGCCTGCTGCTCGCCCGCGCCCCGCTCTCGGTGGCACGGACGGCCGGCGGTGCGGACATGGGTGTGCTGGCCGCTGTTCGTGACGGACTCCGGAGACTCTGAGTAAAGATGACAAGCAGTCAGGCGGCCCCGGCCGCCGTCAAGATACTTATCGCCGGCGGCTTCGGCGTCGGCAAGACCACCCTGGTGGGGGCCGTCAGCGAGGTGGCGCCCCTGCGTACCGAGGAGTTCCTGACCAAGGCCAGCATCGGTGTCGACGACCTGGCCGGTGTCGGCCAGAAGGACACGACCACCGTGGCGCTGGACTTCGGCCGGATCACGGTCAGTCCCGAGCTGGTCGTCTACCTCTTCGGCACACCGGGCCAGGAGCGCTTCTGGTTCATGTGGAACGACCTGGTGAACGGCGCGCTCGGTGGCGTCGTGATCGCCGACACGCGCCGGCTGGAGACCAGCTTCGCCTCGATCGACTTCTTCGAGAGCCGCGACATCCCGTTCGTTGTGGCGATCAACTGCTTCCACGGCCACAACACCCGGACGGCGGAAGAGGTGCGGGCGGCGCTCGACCTCGACCCCCATGTCCCGCTGCTCGTCGGTGACGTGCGTGACCGGCCGTTCGGCCGGGACGTGCTGCTGGCCCTGGTCGAACACCTGATGAGCCTGCCCGTCGCGGCCGGCTGACGTCCCCGCGGCGTCCCGCCCGGCACCCGCTGATCCCCGCTGACTTCCTCTCTGGAGAGCTCCGATATGGCAACACCCCTGCGCGTCCTGGTACACGGCGGCGGCATCGGCGGGCTGACGCTCGCCACCGCCCTGGCCCGGCGCGGCCACACCGTCGAGGTCATCGAGCTCCGCGACCAGCTCGACGCACTCGGCGTCGGCATCATCCAGCCGTCCAACGCCCTCCACGTCATGCGGGAGATCGGGGTGCTCGACGACTGCCTGAAGGCGGGCTTCGAGTGGGAGGTCCTGACCATCGCGGACCCGGCCGGGAACACCCTGGCCGAGATCCCGCAGCCCCGGATGGACGACGCCCCCTCCAACAACGGCATACCCCGCCCCGCGCTGGCCCAGGTGCTCGGCAACGCCGCCTCGGCGGCCGGCGCCACCCTCCGCTTCGGGACCACGATCGCGGAGCTCGCGGACGACGGCGAGGGCGTCGACGTCACTCTGTCCGACGGCTCGGCCGGCCGCTGGGACCTGGTCGTCGGCTTCGACGGCATCGGCTCGCCGCTGCGCACCCGGCTGTACGGCGAGCGCTACGCCCCCCAGTACACCGGCTTCGCCAACTGGCGCGTCACCATGCCCCGCCAGGAGCGGGTCAAGGGCGTCGTGATGAGCACCGCGGGCCAGGCGGCCAAGGCGCTGCTCACCCCGATCACGGAAGAACTGATGTACCTGGGCACGGTGTTCCCGGAGTCCGAGGACTTCCGGCCCGACCCGGAAAGGGCCCACGAGCAGCTCAAGGAGCGCCTCCCGATGTTCTCCGGCCCGGTCGCGGAGGCGCTCGCCTCGGTCACCGGTCCCCAGGACGTGGTGTACTCGCGGATCTCCCAGGTGACCGTCGAGGAGCCGTGGCACGTCGGCCGGGTCGTGCTGGCCGGTGACGCCGCGCACGCGAGCACCCCGCACATCGCGCAGGGTGCGGCGATGGCCGTGGAGGACGCGCTGGTGCTCGCCGAGTCGCTGGACGCCGAGCCGGACGTCGCGGCCGCGCTCGACGCCTGGGAGGACCGGCGCCGTCCCCGCGCCATGTGGGTGCAGGCGATGTCGCGTGCCGTGCTCAAGCAGGAGACCGGGGGCGAGACGACTCCCGAGGAGGACGCGCTGCTGAAGGTCGGCATTCCGGGTGCGGCCCACGTACTGGTGAAGCCGTACTGATCACGCGCCGACCGCCGCGTACGTGAAAGTGCGCCCCGTACGGCCCCCCGGATTCCCGGGCCCGTGCGGGGCGTTCTCGCGCTCGGGCACACGGCCTCAGGGCAGCACCGCGATGCCGTCGATCTCGACGAGCGCCTGCTCGTCCCAGAGCCGTGCCGCCCCGATCACCGCCATCGCGGGGTAGTCGCGGCCGGCCAGCCGCCGCCAGATCCGGCCCAGTTCGGCGGCGTTCGCCCGGTAGTCGGCCACGTCGGTGGCGTAGACCGTGACCCGGGCCAGGTCCGCCGGGGCGCCGCCCGCCGCGCGCAGGGCGGCGAGCAGATTGGTGAGCGCGGTGGCGAACTGCTCGGGCAGGGTGGTCCCGACGATGTCGCCCCGCTGGTCGAGGGCGGTCTGCCCGGCCAGGAAGACCAGTTGGCTCCCGGTGGCGGTGACCGCGTGCGAGAAGCCTGCGGGCGGCGAGAGTTCGACGGGGTTGATGCGGTGGATCGGGCTCATGCGGACGGCTCCCGGTTGGCGTACAGCTCCTTGGCGATGATCGTGCGCTGCACCTCACTGGCGCCCTCGTAGATCCGCGGGGCGCGGACCTCCCGGTAGAGGTGTTCGAGCAGGTGGCCCCGGCGCAGGGCACGGGCGCCGTGCAGCTGGACGGCGGTGTCCACGACGTACTGCGCGGTCTCGGTCGCGAACAGCTTCGCCATGGCGGCACGGCGCGGGACGCCCGGCTCCCCCGCGTCGTACGCGGCGGCCGCCGCGTACACCAGCAGCCGCGCGGCCTCGGTGCGGGTGGCCATCTCGGCGACCTGGTGGGCGACGGCCTGCAGTTCCTTCAACGGGCCGCCGAACGCGGTGCGCTCCCCGGTGTGCGTGACGGTGGCGTCGAGGGCTGCGCGGGCCATGCCGACGGCGAAGGCTCCCACGCTCGGCCGGAACAGGTTGAGGGTGTTCATGGCGACCCGGAAGCCCCGGTCCGGTTCGCCCAGCACGTCGTCCGGGGTGACCGGTACGCGGTCGAACGCGAGGGCGCCGATCGGGTGCGGCGAGAGCATGTCCAGGGCGCTGCCGGTCAGCCCCGGGCGGTCGGCCGGGACCAGGAACGCGGTGACGCCGCGAGCTCCGGCGTCCCGTGCCGTGCGGGCGAACACGGTGTAGAAGTCGGCCTCGGGGGCGTTGGAGATCCAGCACTTCTCGCCGGTCAGCCGCCAGCCGTCCGGTGCGGGCGCGGCTTCGAGCGCCAGGGCCGCCGCGTCCGACCCGGCCCCCGGCTCGCTGAGCGCGAACGCGGCGACGGCGCGGCCCGCCCGGACCTCGGGCAGCCAGCGTTCGCGCTGGACCGCCGTGCCCGCCTGGACCACGGGGTAGGTGCCCAGGCCCTGGAGCGCGAGGGCGGTCTCGGCCTCCGTGCAGCCCCGGGCGAGGGACTCGCGCAGCAGGCAGAGGTCCAGGGCGCCGGAGTCCAGCAGCCGGTCCAGCAGCCCTAGCTCACCGAGGGCGGCGACCAGCGGCCGGTTGACGTGACCGGGCTCGCCCTTCTCCGCGAGCGGGCGCAGCCGCTGCTCGGCGAGGGTGCGCAGTTCCTCGCACCAGGCGGTCTGGGCCGGATCGAGCGAGAATGCCGTCATACCGGCGCCTCTCTTGTCGGAGTCCCGTCGGGAGTTCTACGCGGTGCGGTGGTTTCGCGCCTTGCCTCGTGACCAGTTTTATCGCGGACCGTTGACTACCGTCACCCAAACGATACGCTCCAGAGGCGACAAGGGGGCGATCCGCTATGGACCCGACAACCTCAGCGCACATCGACAGTTTTGCCAGGGAACACCTGCCACCCGCCGACCAGTGGCCCGAGCTGGTCTTCGACCTGCCCGAGCTGCACTATCCGGACCGGCTGAACTGCGCCGCCGAGCTCCTGGACCGTACGGCGGAGCGTTTCGGACCCGGCCGCGCCGCCTTCCGTACGGCGGACGGCGCGGTTCTGAGCTACGGGGAACTGCTCGACCGGGTCGACCGGATCGCCCATGTCCTCACCTCGGACCTGGGAGTCGTCCCCGGCAACCGGGTGCTGCTGCGCGGCCCGACCACGCCCCACCTCGCCGCCTGCTGGCTGGCGGTCCTGAAGGCCGGCGCGATCGCCGTCACCGTACTGGCCCAGCAGCGGGCCGCGGAACTCGCCACGATCTGCTCCATCGCCCGGATCAGCCACGCCCTGTGCGACGTCCGCTCGGTCGAGGACCTGGCGAAGGCGCGGGTCCCGGGGCTGCGGATCACCTCGTACGGCGGTGACGCCCCGGACGACCTGCTGGCTCTGGCGGCCGCCAGACCGGGCCCCTTCAAGGCCGTGGACACGGCGTCCGACGATGTGGCGCTGATCGCGTTCACCTCGGGCACCACCGGCCGCCCCAAGGGCTGCATGCACCTGCACCGCGATGTGCTCGCCATCGCCGACACCTTCTCGCGGCACGTGCTGCGGCCGGTGCCCGACGACGTGTTCGCCGGCAGCCCGCCGCTCGGCTTCACCTTCGGGCTCGGCGGCCTTGTGGTCTTCCCGCTGCGGGCCGGCGCCTCGGCGCTGCTGCTGGAACAGGCCGGGCCCAAGCAACTGCTGCCGGCCCTCGCCGCCCACCGCGTCTCGGTGCTGTTCACCGCGCCCACCGCGTACCGGGTGATGCTCGACGGGATCGACGGCCACGACCTCTCCGCGCTGCGCCGCTGCGTGTCGGCGGGCGAGAACCTGCCCGCCGACACCTGGCGGACCTGGCACGAACGGACCGGTCTGCGCATCATCAACGGAATCGGCGCCACCGAGCTGCTGCACATCTTCGTCTCCGCCGCCGACGACGCGATCCGCCCCGGCACCACCGGCGTACCGGTCCCCGGCTGGCAGGCCCGGGTGGTGGACCGTGACGGCGCGCAGGTCCCGGACGGCGAGCCGGGGCTGCTGGCCGTGCGCGGGCCGGTCGGCTGCCGCTACCTCGCCGACGAACGGCAGCGGGACTACGTACGGCACGGCTGGAACCTCACCGGCGACACCTACGTGCGCGACGCCGACGGCTACTTCCGCTACGTGGCCCGCGCCGACGACATGATCATCTCCTCCGGGTACAACATCGCGGGCCCCGAGGTCGAGGACGCCCTGCTGCGCCACCCGGAGGTGGCGGAGGCCGCGGTGGTGGGCCGGGAGGACGAGCTGCGCGGCCGGATCGTCGCGGCGTACGTGGTGCTGCGGGAGGGCTCCGCGCTCTCGGCCGACGAGCTGCGCGCCTTCATGAAGACGGAACTGGCCCCGCACAAATGCCCCCGCCTCATCACGTTCCTGCCCGCACTCCCCCGTACCGCGACCGGCAAACTGCAACGGTTCCGGCTGCGTACGGAGGATCCGGGTACCGGCCGCGCCGCCCCGGGCCGAGAATGATCACATGGCCGAACCTCACGCTCCCCGCTCGCTGATCGTCACCCTCTACGGCGCCTACGGCCGGACCCCCGGCGACGCCCCGCTGCCGGTCGCCGGACTGATCCGGCTGCTCGGCGCCGTCGGCGTGGAGGCCCCGGCCGTACGGTCCTCCGTCTCCCGGCTGAAGAGGCGCGGGCTGCTCGTCGCCGCCCGGACGGCGGACGGGGCCGCCGGATACGCGCTGTCGGCCGACGCCCGCCAGCTGCTCGACGACGGCGACCGGCGCATCTACCGGCACCCGGCCCCCCGGCTCGACGACGGCTGGGTGCTCGCGGTGTTCTCCGTCCCCGAGGCCGAGCGCAACAAGCGGCACCTGCTGCGCTCGCGGCTGTCCCGGCTGGGCTTCGGCACGGCCGCCCCCGGCGTCTGGATCGCCCCGGCGGGGCTGTACGACGAGACCCGGCACACCCTGGAACGCCTCGGACTCACCCCGTACGTCGACCTGTTCCGCGGTGACCACCTGGGCTTCACCGCCACCGGAGACTCGGTGGCGCGCTGGTGGGACCTGGCGGCCGTCGCCCGGCTCCACCACGCCTTCCTGGAGCGCCACGAGCCCGTGCTGCGGGCCTGGGAGGCGCGGGGCGACGCCTCGGCCGATCCCGAACTCGCCTACCGGGACTACCTCACCGCACTGGACTCCTGGCGCCAGGTGCCGTACGCGGACCCGGGCCTGCCGCGCGAACTGCTGCCCGAGGAGTGGCCCGGCGACAGATCGGCGGAGGTCTTCGGTCAGCTGCACGAGCGGCTGCGGGACGCGGGGACGGCGTTCGTACGCGGATAAACCGGCTGCCCCGACGGTGGTGCGCCCGGCAGAATGCGGCTGCATGACATGGACCTTCACCGACGACGTCGACGTCTTCCTCGACGTGGCCGGCCCCTCGCTGGCCGCGCGGCCGGCCGAGAGCACGGTCATGCTCACCGTGACGGCGGCCCTGCGCCGCCACGGTCCGACCGCCTACGGCGACCACGATCCGGTGATGGGCTGGTGGCGCGGTGCCAACGGCGAGGTGGCGGGCACCATGCTCCAGACGCCGCCCTACCCCGCGACGCTGAACGCGCTCGCCCCGGAGGCCGTGGCCCCTTTGATGGCGGCCCGCCGGCTCACTCACGTCAACGCGGACCGGGCCACTGCCCTGGCGGTGGCGGCCCACTGGCCGGGACACCGCGTCGACGAGGAGCAGCGGCTGTACCGGCTGGGCGAGCTCACTCGGCCGTCACCCGCTCCCGACGGGCGGGCGAGGCCCGCGACTCCCTCGGACCGGCCCCTGCTGCTGCGCTGGTACGCCGCGTTCGCCGTCGACATCGGCGGGCCGGCCGGGCACGGCGAACGTCATGGGCGGGCGGTCGACGAGCGGACGGCGGAAGGCCGGCTGACGCTCTGGGAGAACGAGGGCGTCCCCGTGTCGATGGCGGGCATCTCGCTGCGGCTCGCGGGCACGGCCCGCGTCGCTCCCGTCTACACCCCGCCCGAACACCGCGGCCGGGGCTACGCGGCGGCGGTGACCGCGGAGGTCAGCCGGGCGGCCAGGGAGGCGGGCGTGGACGAGGTGCTGCTCTTCACGGACCTGGCGAACCCGACCAGCAACGGTGTGTACACCCGGATCGGCTACCGGGCGGTCTGCGACCGGCTGCCCGTCCGCGCGGCGCCCGACGGTGGATGAGGCCCCCGAGCCACTCTGGCTGGTCGCGGCGAACGTGGTGCTGTGGCGGCGGTACGGGGAGCTGGGGCAGGAGTTCCGGCCCGGTACGAAGGCGTTCCGGGGCGGGGCGAAGGTCTACGTCATCGACACCTATCCCGGGATGGCCAACGAGCAGCTGACCGCGGTGGGCCACGGCCGGCACACCAGCCACTGGATCACCATCGACACCGCGACCCGCCATCTGCACACCTTCCGGCACCAGTTGGTGTACTCCCCGGCGGTGCTCAGGCGGAGCGGCACCCGGCCCCGGACTCGGGCGGAGGCCGAGGAACTGGCCGAGCTGCTGGAGCGGGTCGCCCGCCACGAGCGGCGCCACTACCACGCCGCCCCGCACCCCGATCCCTGCCGCTGCCACGAGTGCCTGCCGCTCAGCCCAGGGTGAGCCTCGGTTTCGGTGCGTCCGTGCGGCCGGTCGGCGGGGTGCGGCTGCCCGCGCGGTACGGGAGCGGCCAAGGCGCGCCGGGCCCCGCGTAGCCCTGCTCGGCCGCCGCGTGCAGCGTCCAGTGCGGGTCGTACAGGTGGGGGCGGGCGAGGGCGCAGAGGTCGGCGCGGCCCGCCAGCAACAGGGAGTTGACGTCGTCCCAGGAGGAGATGGCGCCCACCGCGACGACGGGCACGCACAGCGTGTTGCGGATCCGGTCGGCGTACGGGGTCTGGTAGGAGCGCCCGTACTCGGGCTGTTCGCCGGGGACGACCTGGCCGGTGGAGACGTCGATGGCGTCGGCGCCGTGCGCGACGAACGCGCGGGCGATCTCCACGGCGTCCTGGGCCGTCGTGCCGCCCTCGGCCCAGTCCGTGGCGGAGATCCGGACGGTCATCGGACGGTCGTCGGGCCACAGCTCCCGGACCGTGTCGAAGACCTCCAGCGGGAAGCGGAGCCGGTTCTCCAGCGGTCCGCCGTAGCGGTCGGTGCGCCGGTTGGTGAGCGGCGAGAGGAAGCCGGAGAGCAGGTAGCCGTGGGCGCAGTGCAGTTCGACGAGGTCGAATCCGCAGGCGTCGGCGCGGCGGACGGCGTCCGCGAACTGCCCGCGCACCGCGTCGAGCCCGGCCCGGTCCAGAGCGTGCGGGACCTGGTTGACCCCTGGGGCGTACGGAAGCGGGGAGGCCGCGACGAGGGGCCAGTTGCCCGCGTCGAGCGGCTGGTCGATGCCGTCCCACATGAGTCCGGTGGAGCCCTTGCGGCCGGAGTGGCCGAGCTGGAGGCCGATGGCGGTGCCGGGCGATCCGGTGTGCACGAAGTCGGTGATCCGGGTCCAGGCGGCGGCCTGTTCGTCGTTGTAGAGGCCGGTGCAGCCGGGGGTGATGCGGCCCTCGGGGCTCACGCAGACCATCTCCGTCATGACGAGCCCCGCGCCGCCGAGCGCCCTCGCCCCCAGATGGACGAGGTGGAAGTCGCCGGGGACCCCGTCGGTTGCCGAGTACATGTCCATGGGCGACACGACGACCCGGTTGCGCAGCTCGAGACCGCGCAGCCGCAGCGGGGTGAACATCGGCGGGGTGCCGGGCGGGCAGCCGAACTCCTCCTCGACGGCGGCGGTGAAGCCGCTGTCGCGCAGCCGCAGGTTGTCGTGGGTGACGCGGCGGCTGCGGGTGAGGAGGTTGAACGCGAACTGGCGGGGCGGCTGGTCGACGTACGTGCCCAGCTCCTCGAACCAGCGCAGGCTGGCGGCCGCGGCGCGCTGGGTCGATTCGACCACGGGGCGGCGCTCGTTCTCGTACGCGGCGAGGGCCGCGGGCAGGGTGGGCTGCTCCTCGATGCAGGCGGCGAGCGCGAGGGCGTCCTCGACGGCGAGTTTGGTGCCGGAGCCGATGGAGAAGTGCGCGGTGTGGGCCGCGTCACCGATGAGGACCGTGTTGCCGTGCGACCAGTGGGCGTTGACGACGGTGCTGAAGGTGAGCCAGGAGGAGTTGTTGGAGCGCAGTGGCCGGCCGCCGAGCGCGCCGGCGAAGATCGCGGCGCAGTGCCGGGTCGACTCGGCCACGTCGCAGGTGTCGAACCCGGCGGCCCGCCAGACCTCTTCGCGCATCTCCACGATGACGGTGGAGGCGTCCGGCGAGAAGGGGTAGCCGTGCAGTTGCATCACGCCGTACGCAGTCTCGGCCGTCTCGAAGCGGAAGGCGTCCAGGGCGAAGTCGGCGGCGAGCCAGATGTAGCGGCAGCGGTGGTCGCTGACGCGGGGGCCGAAGCGGTCGGCGTGGGCGTCGCGGGTGGCGCTGTGGACTCCGTCGGCGGCGATCACCAGGTCGTGGGAGGCGGCCAGCTCGGCGGCGGGCGGCGCCCCGGTGCGGAAGCGGAGCCGCACCCCGAGGGCGGCGCAGCGCTCGTGCAGGATCTCCAGGAGGCGGCGGCGGCCGAGCGCGGCGAAGCCGTGGCCGCCGGAGGTCTGGGTGTGGCCCCGGTGGACGATGTCGATGTCGTCCCACCGGACGAACTCCTTCTGCAGGGCGCGGTGGACGGTGGGGTCGGCGTGCTCGATGCCGCCGAGCGTCTCGTCGGAGAGGACGACGCCGAAGCCGAAGGTGTCCTCGGGAGCGTTGCGCTCCCAGAGGGTGATCTCGCGCTCCGGGTCCAGCCGCTTGAGCAGCGCCGCGGCGTAGAGCCCGCCGGGGCCGCCGCCGATGACGGCGATGCGGTGCGGGCCTGCGGGGTCCGCGGTGCCGGGGGCTGTCACCGGCCCTGCCACTTCGGCGGCCGCTTCTCGGTGAAGGCGGCGTGGAACTCGGCGTAGTCCTCGCCGTGCATCAGCAGTGCCTGGGTGGCGGCGTCCATCTCGACGGCGGCGGCCAGTGGCATGTCGAGTTCGGCGGTGAGCAGTGCCTTCGTCTGGGCGAGGGCGAGCGCGGGGCCGTCCGCGAGGCGGCGTGCCAGCTCCGCGGCCCGCTCGTCGGCGCGGCCCTCCTCGGTCAGTTCGCTGATCAGCCCGATGCGTTCCGCTTCGGGGGCGCGGACGGGTTCGCCGAGCATCAGCAGCCTGGTGGCGTGGCCGAGGCCCACCACCCGGGGCAGCAGGTAGGCGGCGCCCATGTCGCCGCCGGAGAGCCCGACCCGGGTGAACAGGAAGGCGAACCGGGCCGACGGGTCGGCGATCCGGAAGTCGGCGGCCAGCGCGAGGACGGCGCCCGCGCCCGCGGCGACCCCGTGCACGGCCGCGACGACGGGGAACGGGCATTCGCGCAGGGCCCGTACCACCTGGCCGGTCATCCGGTTGAAGTCCAGGATCTGGGCGGTGTCCATCGCGAGGGTGGCGCCGATGATCTCGTCCACATCGCCGCCGGAGCAGAAGCCGCGCCCCTCACCGGCCAGCACCAGGGCCCGCACGGAACGGTCCCTGGACAGCTCGGCCAGCAGATCGCGCAGATCCGCGTAGGCGCCGAAGGTCAGCGCGTTGAGCTTCTCGGGGCGGGCGAGGGTGACGGTGGCGACCCCGTCACGCGTCGTGACCCGGAGATGGCGCCAGTTCTCCGTAGGTGCCGCGGAGCTGGGAAACGGGCTCATGGAGGGTGGTCCCCTTCAGCCGTCGGGCTACTGCTTGCACCGAATTTATCACTCGTACGTGACTCCCGTCACGAGTGCGCGATAGATGATGTGCGGAGCGTGAGGCCGTCGGCACACGGAGCGCGGGGACGTAGTGACGAAAGTCCCCCTTCGTACCGGTCGACAGCCCCTTGTCCGAGCCGCGATGCTTCGTACGGTTGAACCAAGAAGCAATGCGTTCCAGGAACGTCTCGACTCCGAATGGAACCCCCGCCGTGCCGCCCGATGTCCCCGCCCCCGCCTCCTGGCGGATCGCGCTGCCGCACACGGCTGCGGCCGTGCCGATCGCGCGCGCCCTGATCCGCACGGCGCTGGCGGACCTGGAGGCCCCGGCGGACACCGACACCGCCGAACTGCTCACCGCCGAGCTGGTCGCCAACGCGGTGGAGCACACCCTCGGGGTGGAGCCCGTCGAGCTGGTGGTGGAGCTGCTGCCGACCGGCTGCCAGGTGGAGGTGCACGACCGCGACCCCGCGCCCCCGGGCGACCTCTCCCGCCCCGGGCCCGGCAGCGAGCCGGACCCCTGGCAGGAGCACGGCCGGGGCCTGCTGCTGATCCGCACCCTCAGCTCGTCCTGCGGTCACCGCACCACGGAACAGGGCAAGGCGGTGTGGTTCACCCTGCCGTCGCAGACCGGGCCGGTGGACTAAGGGCTCACGCCGCCCGGCCGGCCAGCCGGGAACGGCTCCGGCCGTAGCGGGCGTACAGCACCGCGCCGGCCGCGAGGAACACCGCGAACTGGACCCAGGTGGTCCAGCCGGTCCCGTACATGAGGTAGACGCAGAAGCCGACGCCGAGCAGCGGGCCGACGGGGTGGAGCGGGATCCGGAAGGCGCCGCGCACCTCGGGGTTGCGGCGGCGCAGCACGATGACCGCGAGGTTGACCGCGACCATGGTGGCCAGCGTGCCGATGGTCGTCAGGTTCACCACCACGTCGAGTGACGAGAAGGCGGCCGGGACGGCGAAGACGGTGGCCACGATCCAGGTGTTGGCGACCGGCGTCGAGGTGCGCGGCGAGACCCGTTCGAAGACCCGGGGGACCAGACCGTCGCGCGACATCGACATGAGGATGCGGGTCTGCCCGTACATCACCGCCAGGACGACCGAGGCGATGGCGACGATCGCCCCGAAGGCGATGATCCCGCCGCCGAGCGTCGAGCCGGTGACCCGGTCGACGATCAGCGAGAGCGCGGCCGGCTTGTCGGATACGGCGTCCGGGCCGAGGGCGCCGATGGCGGCGAGGGCGACCGCGCAGTAGAGCAGCGTGACCAGGCCGATGCAGATCATGATCGCGACCGGGATGTTGCGCCGGGGGTTCTTGACCTCCTCGCCCGCGGTGGTGATGGCGTCGAACCCGATGTACGAGAAGAACGCCAGCGACGCCCCCGCGGTGACGCCGCCCGCGCCGTGGGCCGCGAACGGGGTGAGGTTGCCGTGCTCGAAGGCGGTGAAGGCGATGGCGCAGAACATCACCAGGACGGTGATCTTGAGGACCGCCATCGCGGCCGTGGCCCCGGCGCTCTCCCGGATGCCCCGCACCAGCAGGGTCGCCGCCATCATGACCACGACGACCGCGGGCAGGTTGATCACTCCGCCGTCGCCGGGCCCCGAGGAGAGCGCGGCGGGCAGCTGCCATCCGAAGAGGCTGTCGAGCAGCTCGTTCACGTACTGGCTCCAGCCCACCGCCACGGCGGAGACGGACACGCCGTACTCCAGGAGCAGGCACCAGCCGACGAGGAACGCGACGCGTTCGCCGAGGGTGGCGTAGGCGAAGGAGTACGAGCTGCCGGACACCGGGATCGCGCTGCCCAGTTCGGCGAAGGACAGCGCGGTGAAGATGCAGGTGATCGCGGCGAGCACGAAGGACAGCACGACGGCCGGGCCGGCCTCGGCCACGCTGTCGGACAGGCCGACGAAGATGCCGGTGCCGACGACGGCGCCGACTCCGAAGCAGACGAGCTGGAAGAGGCCCATGGTGCGCTTGAGGCCGTGCCCCTCCAAGTCGGCTCCCGACTCCGCGATCAGCTGGTGGGGGTCCTTGACGCGGTACGGCGGGCCGGGCAGGCGCAGAGGGCTCACGGGACTGTTCTCATCTCTGGTGGCACATGTGGGGGGGGTGGTGCGGGTGGCGCCGGTGACGGCGTGGGGGCCGTCGGGCACACGAAAAATGGGGTTCGAGCGTGCGAGCTCGAACCCCACCAATGGGGACCATGATAGGTACCCATGCGCATGTTCACCCAATTGAGCGCATGAACATGCGGTATGTCCTGGTCAGTGCGCGGCCAGCGTCGCGACCAGCACCGCCTTGATCGTGTGCATCCGGTTCTCCGCCTCGTCGAAGACGACCGAGTGGGCGGACTCGAAGACCTCGTCGCTGACCTCCAGCTCGGTCAGACCGTGCCGGGCATGGATCTCGCGCCCGACCTTGGTGCCGAGGTCGTGGTAGGCCGGGAGGCAGTGCAGGAACTTCACGTCGGCGTTGCCGCTGGCCCGCAGGACGTCCATGGTGACGGCGTAGGGGGCGAGGGCGGCGATGCGCTCGTCCCAGACCTCCTTGGGCTCGCCCATCGAGACCCAGACGTCGGTGGCGACGAAGTCGGCGCCGCGCACGCCCTCGGCGATGTCCTCGGTGAGCGTGACGGTCGCCCCGCTGCCCTCGGCGAGCCTGCGGGCCTCCGCGACGATCCCGTCGGCGGGCCAGTAGGCCTTCGGCGCGACGATCCGCACATCCATGCCCAGCAGGGCGCCGGTCACCAGGTAGGAGTTGCCCATGTTGAACCGGGCGTCCCCGAGGTAGGCGAAGGCGATCCGCTCCAGCGGCTTCGTGCTGTGCTCGGTCATGGTGAGGTAGTCGGCGAGCATCTGGGTGGGGTGCCAGTCGTCGGAGAGCCCGTTGAAGACCGGCACCCCGCCGTACGCGGCCAGCTCCTCGATGGCCGCCTGGCTGTCGCCCCGGTACTCGATCCCGTCGAACATCCGGCCCAGGACGCGCGCGGTGTCCTTCACCGACTCCTTGTGCCCCATCTGGGAGCCGGACGGATCGAGGTACGTGGTGGCCGCACCCTGGTCGGCGGCGGCCACCTCGAACGCGCACCGGGTGCGGGTCGAGGTCTTCTCGAAGATCAGCGCGATGTTCCGGCCGCGCAGCCGCTGCACCTCGGTCCCCGCCTTCTTCGCGGCCTTCAGCTCCGCGGCCAGGTCGATCAGGCCGCGGAACTCCTCGGCCGTGAAGTCCAGCTCCTTGATGAAGTGGCGGCCTTCGAGGTCTATGGCCATGGTGACTGCTCCTGGGTCGGGCGGGGGGACGCATACGGTAACCCTGGAAGTCTATACGATGCAATGCATCGCTATACAGGGCGTTCGGGCCCCCCTCCGCCCGCGCCGCACGCCCGGCTACACCGGATCGCGGACCACCGGGCAGCTCATGCAACGGGGCCCGCCCCGGCCCCGGCCCAGTTCGCTGCCGCGGATCTCGATGACCTCGATCCCTTCCTTGCGCAGATGGGTGTTGGTGGTGGCGTTGCGCTCGTAGGCGACGACGACACCCGGTTCGACGGCCAGCACGTTGCAGCCGTCGTCCCACTGTTCGCGCTCGGCGGCGTGCACGTCCTGGGTGGCGGTGAGGACCCGGATCGAGTCCAGCCCCAGCGCCGCCGCGATGGCGCGGTGCATGTGCTCGGGCGGATGGTCGGTGACCTTGAGGTCACGCGGGCCGTCCCCCGGCTCGATGGTGTACGAGCGCAGCATGCCCAGGCCCGCGTACTTGGAGAAAGTGTCCCCGTCGACCATCGTCATCACCGTGTCCAGGTGCATGAAGGCCCGGCTCTTGGGCATGTCCAGCGCCACGATCGTCCGGGCGGACCCGGCGTCGAAGAGTCCGCGGGCCAGCATCTCCACCGCCTGCGGAGTGGTGCGCTCGCTCATCCCGATGAGGACGGCGCTCCGGCCGATGACCAGGACGTCGCCGCCCTCGATGGTGGAGGGGTAGTCGTCCTGCCCCTGCGACCAGTGGTGGAAGGCGCCCGCGTCGGGTCCGGTGAAGAGCGGATGGTGCCCGTAGATCGCCTCGAAGTGGACGGTCTCGCGCTGCCGGGCCGGCCAGCGCATGGCGTTGATGGAGACCCCGTCGTAGATCCAGGCCGAGGTGTCGCGGGTGAAGAGGTGGTTCGGCAGCGGTCCGAGCAGGAAGTCGTCCAGATCCATCACGTGGAAGCGGACCGAGGTCGGTTCGCGGTACCGCTCCAGGAACTCCCGTTTGGTCATCCCGCCGACCAGCGCCTCGCAGAGTTCGGTGGCGGACAGCTCCTCGAAGGCGGCCCGCAGGTGTTCGGTGGCGAGCGGGCCGTACTCCTTCTCCTCGAAGACCCGGTCCAGCACCAGCCGCCGGGCCACCGGAATCTCCAGCGACTCGCGGAGCAGATCACCGAAGAGGTGGACCTCGACGCCTCGGTCACGCAGCACGTCCGCGAACCCGTCGTGCTCCTGGCGGGCCCGGCGCACCCAGAGCACGTCGTCGAAGAGCAGTGCGTCCTTGTTGCTCGGGGTGAGCCGTTTCAGTTCCAGATCGGGGCGGTGCAGGATGACGCGGCGCAGCCGCCCGGCCTCGGAGTCGACATGGAATCCCATGCCCTCATCCTCACCGCGCGGAGCGCCGTTCACCCGGCGAATCGCCTGCCGGTTCTTCCACGACCCTTACTACAGCCGGGGGTCCACCGGCTCCGACTCCAGCGCCAGCACCGCGAACACCGCCTCGTGCACCCGCCACAGCGGCTCACCGCCGGCCAGCCGGTCCAGGGCTTCGAGGCCCAGGGCGTACTCGCGCAGGGCGAGCGAGCGCTTGTGGCCGAGGAACCGGCCGCGCAGCCGCTCCAGGTTCTCCGGGCGGGTGTACTCGGGTCCGTAGATGATCCGCAGGTACTCCCGGCCGCGCACCTTGATGCCCGGCTGGACCAAGCGCCCCTTGCCGTCCCTGGCGAACGCGCCGAGCGGCTTGACCACCATGCCCTCGCCGCCGCGCCCGGTCATCTCCAGCCACCAGTCGATGCCGGAGCGGACCGAGGCCTCGTCGGCGGTGTCGACGACGAGCCGCCGGGTGACCTGGAGCAGCCCGGTGGGGTCGTGCTCCACCAGCCGGTCCAGCCAGGCCAGCTGCTCGTCGTGGGGGACGGTGGTGAGCGAGCGGCCCTGCACCGCGAGGATCTGGAACGGTGCAAGCCGCACTCCCTCCAGCCCCTCGGTGCTCCAGCAGTAACGGCGGTAGGCCTCGGTGAACGCCGCCGCGTCCCGTGCCCGGCCGTGCTGCCGGCCGGCGAGCGCGCCGACGTCGATGCCGCGCTCCGCCGCCGCCGCGAGGGCTGCCTCGGCCGCGGGGAAGACGGCGCCCGAGGCAGCGCCGACCGCCGCGTACTGCGAGCGGAGCAGTCCGGCCGCCTTGAGGGACCAGGGCATCAGTTCGGCGTCGAGCAGCACCCAGTCGGTGTCCCACTCCTCCCACAGCCCGGCGGCGGTGACGGCGGCGCGCAGCCGGCCCAGGACCACCTCGGTCAGCGCCGCGTCGTCGAGGAACGGGCGCCCGGTGCGGGTGTGCAGGGCGCCCGTCGGACCGTCCTCGCCCGCGTCGCCGGTCCCGAAGCGCTCGCGTGCCACGTCCGCGTCGCGGCAGACGAGGGCCACGGCCCGGGAGCCCATGTGCTTCTCCTCGCACACGACCTTCGCCACGCCGTCCGCCCGGTACTGCGCGAACGCCTCGGCCGGGTGTTCCAGATAGCCCTCCTCCTTCGAGGTCGCCGTCGGCGCCATGGTCGGCGGCAGGTAGGCCAGCAGCCGGGGGTCGACTGCGAAACGGCTCATGACCTCGAGCGCGGCCGCCGCGTTCTCCTCACGCACCGAGATGCGGCCCAGGTGCCGGGTCTCCACGATCCGGCGGCCGCGCACGTCGTCGAGGTCCAGCGGCCGGCCCTCCCGGCCGCCCGGCGCCTCGGTGACCAGCGGCTTCACCGGCTCGTACCAGACCTGCTCGGCCGGTACGTCGACGAGTTCGCGCTCCGGCCAGCGCAGCGCGGTCATCTTCCCGCCGAAGACCGCGCCGGTGTCCAGGCAGATGGTGTTGTTGATCCAGGAGGTGGTGGGCACGGGCGTGTGGCCGTAGACGACTGCGGCCCGGCCCCGGTAGTCCTCCGCCCACGGGTAGCGCACCGGCAGGCCGAACTCGTCGGTCTCGCCCGTGGTCTCGCCGTACAAGGCGTGCGAGCGGACCCGTCCGGAGGTGCGGCCGTGGTACTTCTCGGGCAGCCCGGCGTGGCAGACGACGAGGTCGCCGCCGTCCAGTACGTAGTGGCTGACGAGCCCGTCGATGAACTCCCGGACCCGCTCGCGGAACTGCGGGTCCCCGGCGTCCTCCCGCTCCAGCTGCTCGATGGTCTCCGCGAGTCCGTGGGTCTGCTGGACCTTTCGGCCCTTGAGGTAGCGGCCCAGCTTGTTCTCGTGGTTGCCGGGCACGCAGAGCGCGTTGCCGTCGGACACCATCGACATCACCCGGCGCAGCACTCCGGGGCTGTCGGGGCCTCGGTCGACGAGGTCTCCGACGAAGACCGCGGTACGTCCCTCGGGGTGCGCGCCGTCCGCGTAGCCGAGCTTGCCGAGCAGGGTCTCCAGCTCGGAGCTGCAGCCGTGGATGTCGCCGATGATGTCGAAGGGGCCGGTGAGATGACGGAGGTCGTTGTAGCGGCGCTCCCGCACCACTTCGGCGTGCCCGGCCTCCTCCTCGGTGCGCAGGATGTGGACCTTGCGGAAGCCCTCGCGCTCAAGGCCACGCAGCGAGCGGCGCAGTTCGCGGCGGTGGCGCTGGACGACGTGGCGGCCCATGCCGGCCCGGTCGGGGCGGGCGGCGTTGCGCGCCTGGCAGACCTCCTCGGGCAGGTCCAGCACGATCGCGATGGGCAGCACGTCGTGCTCCCGGGCCAGCTTCACCAGCTGGCGGCGGCTCTCGGGCTGGACGTTGGTGGCGTCGACGACGGTCAGCCGTCCGGCGGCCAGCCGCTTGCCCGCGATGTAGTGCAGGACGTCGAAGGCGTCCCTGCTCGCGCTCTGGTCGTTCTCGTCGTCGGCCACGAGACCCCGGCAGAAGTCCGAGGAAATGATCTCGGTCGGCCGGAAGTGCCGGTGGGCGAAGGTCGACTTGCCCGAGCCGCTCGCCCCGATGAGGACCACGAGGGAGAGGTCGGTCACCGGCAGGACGCGCGCGGCCTCGTCGCCGGTGCCGGACCCGGTGCCAGAACTGGAACTGCTGTTGGTGCTGGAACTTGTGCTGGTGCTGGTGCTGTCGTTCGTCCCGCTCATGCGGCCTTCGCCTCCTTCTCGGTCTCGTCGGCCGCGGTCATGGTGAACACGGCCATCTGGGTGGGCGGACCCACCTCCGGGTCCTCGGGTCCGACGGGCACGAACTCCACCCCGTACCCGTGCCGACGGGCCACCTCGCCCGCCCAGGAACGGAATTCGGCCCGGGTCCATTCGAAGCGGTGGTCTCCGTGCCGGGCATGCCCGGCCGGGAGCGTCTCCCAGCGGACGTTGTACTCGACGTTCGGTGTGGTCACCAGGACGGTGCGGGGCCGGGCCGAACCGAACACCGCGTACTCCAGCGCGGGCAGCCTCGGCAGGTCGAGGTGCTCGATGACTTCGCTGAGCACCGCCGCGTCGTACCCCTTGAGCCGCTTGTCGGTGTACGTGAGCGAGCCCTGCTGGAGCGTCACGCGGGCGGCCTGCCGCTCCCCCATCCGGTCCAGCTTCAGCCGGCGCGAGGCGACGGTGAGGGCGCGCATCGAGACGTCGACCCCGACGATCTCCGTGAACCGCACGTCCTTCAGCAGCGCCTGCACCAACTGGCCCTGTCCGCAGCCCAGGTCGAGCACCCGGCTCGCTCCGGCCCCGGTCAGCGCGGCCAGGATCGCGGCTCGCCGCTGCTCCGCGAGCGGCACCGGCCGCTCCTCGGTGTCGGCCGTCTCGTCGACCGCGTTGTCGATGCTCTCGACGTCCAGGTCGTCCGACTCCGCGAGCCGGACCAGCTCCAGCCGCTCCATCGCCTGCCTGGTCAGCCCCCAGCGGCGGGCCAGGTAACGGCTGGTGATCAGCTTCTGCTCGGGGTGACCGGCCAGCCAGCCCTCACCGGCGCGCAGCAGCTTGTCCACCTCGTCCGGCGACACCCAGTAGTGCTTCGCGTCGTCGAGCACCGGCAGCAGGACGTACAGCTGTCGCAGCGCGTCGGCCAGCCGCAACTCGCCTTCCAGCACAAGCCGTACGTACCGCGAGTCCCCCCATTCGGGGAACTGCTCGTCCAGCGGTACGGCCACCGCGTCCACCCGCGACCAGCCGAGCGGACCGAAGAGCTTGCGCACCAGCTCGGCACCACCACGGGCCGGCAGGGCGGGCACCTCGATCCGCAGCGGCAGCGTCTCCTCGGCCCGCTCGGGCATCGCCCGGCAGGCGCCGCTCAGCGCGGACTTGAAGACGGTGCTCATCGCGACGGACAGCAGCGAGGAGGCCGCGTACGGGCGGTCGTTGACGTACTGGGCGAGTGCCGCGTCGGGGGCGCCGCCCCGGCCCTTGCCCTTGCCTCGCCGTACCAGCGCCACGGGGTCCACCTCCAGCAGCAACGCCGCCGTGCAGCGCTCCGCGGACGCCTCTGGATAGAAGACGTGCGCGGTGCCATGGGAGGTGGAATACGTCTGCGCCTTCTCGGGATGCTTGTGCAGCAGGAATCCGAGATCGGTGGCGGGACGCTCCGGGGTGCCGGTGGTACTGATCGTCAGGAACACACATCCGAGTATGGACTCGTTCATTCCCCCTCACCAGGCATTTTCAGTCCGCCTCCGGGTCTTCCGTCCCTCCTTCCACGTGGTTTCCCGCCGGTGCCCCGAGCAGCGCCGCCAGCTCCGCGACGGTCTCCGGGCCGACCCGGCAGCAGCCTCCGACCAGCCGGGCCCCGGACTCCCGCCAGGCCCGGCCCCGGCCGGGATCGAACGTGGCGCCGCCGGCCCATGCCCGTCTCCCGGCGTCCCAGCGCTCCCCGCTGTTCGGGTAGACGACGACCGGCTTTCCGGTCACCTCGGCGGCCGTCCGCACCGCCACGTCAGCGTCGGCCGGATCGCAGCAGTTCACCCCGACCGCCACCACCCGCTCGTACCCCGAGGCGAGGCCGAACGCCTCCTCCAGCGGCTGTCCCGCCCTGGTCTCCCCCCGCGCCACGGTGTAGGAGAGCCAGACCGGCAGCCCGGACTCCTCCGCGACCCGCAGCAACGCCTCCGCCTCAACCGTGTCCGGCACCGTCTCCAGCGCCAGGGCGTCGGGCCCCGCGGCTGCCAGCGCCTCGATCCGGGGTCGGTGGAAGCGCTCCAGCTCCCGGACCGAGAGCCCGTACCGGCCCCGGTACTCGGCGCCGTCCGCCGTCACCGCCCCGTACGGGCCGACCGAGGCGGCGACCCACACGTCCCGTTCCACCGAACCGGCAGCCCGGCGGGCCAGCTCCACACTGCGGGCGAACAGCGCGGCCGCCTCCGCCCGCCCCAGACCACGCCGCCCGAACCCTTCGAAACTCGCCTGATAACTGGCGGTGATGAGCACCTGTGCACCCGCCCGCACATAGGCCGAGTGAGCCCGTTCGATCTGCTCCGGCCCGTCGGCGAGCAGCCGGGCGGACCACAGCGCGTCGGACAGATCGCAGCCCTGCGCCTCCAGTTGGTTGGAGAGACCGCCATCGAGCAGGACCGTACCCGTCGCGAGCGCGGCCGCGAGGGGCCGGGACGGCGCTCCGGCGAACGGCCGGCCGGAGGGCCGGCTGTCACTGCCCGGAGTGCGGGCGCTCCGGCCGGGGTCACGGGCGGGACGCACAGATACTCCTCTCCCGGTCTCAGGCGAGCTGGGACTGGACCTGCGACGAGATCAGTTCCAGGTGCGCCAGGTCGTCGAGATCCAGCACCTGGAGGTAGATCCGGGAAGCCCCGATGGCCCCGAACCGGCCGATCTTGTCGACCACTTCGGCGGGCGAACCCGCCAGGCCGTTCGCCTTGAGCTCCGCCACGTCCCGCCCGATGACGGCGGCACGGCGGGCCACCTCGGCATCGTCCTTGCCGACACAGACCACCAGCGCGTTGGAGTACACCAGGTCGTCCGGCCCCCGGCCCGCCGCCTCGGCCGCTTCCCTGACCCGGCCGAACTGCTTCTCGCTGTCCTCCAGGGAGGCGAACGGGATGTTGAACTCATCCGCGTACTTGGCGGCCAGCCGCGGTGTGCGCTTGGCCCCGTGCCCGCCGATCAGGACCGGCACCTTGGCCTGCGCCGGCTTGGGCAGGGCCGGTGACTCGGTGAGCTGGTAGTGGGTGCCGTCGTAGCTGAACGTCTTGCCGACCTCGGTCGACCACAGCCCGGTGATGATCGCCAGCTGCTCCTCCAGCCGGCCGAACTTCTCCTGCGGGAACGGGATGCCGTACGCCTTGTGCTCGTCCTCGAACCAGCCCGCGCCCAGGCCCAGTTCGACGCGACCGCCGGACATCTGGTCGACCTGTGCCACCTGGATGGCGAGCACGCCGGGAAGCCGGAACGTACCTGCCGTCATCAGCGTGCCGAGGCGGATCCGCTTGGTCTCACGCGCCAGCCCGGCCAGCGTGATCCAGGCGTCCGTCGGGCCCGGGAGCCCGTCTCCCCCTCCCATGTGGAGATAGTGGTCGGAGCGGTAGAAGGCGTCGAAGCCGAGGTCCTCGGTGGCCTTGGCGACGGTGAGCAGGGTGTCGTAGCTCGCCCCTTGCTGGGGCTCGGTGAAGATTCGAAGATCCATGCATCCATCCTGCACCCCCGGACACCGCCCGTCCCTCTCCCGTCCCTTTCGCCGCCGCGGTGTCCGTGGCATCCCGGGCATGGTCCGCCGGACGGGCCCGAGCCCTCAGGGCCGGCCGGCGGCCGGGCCCGCCGGTCCGTGGAGCACGCCGTGGGGGCCGTCCCGCTCCCTGCTGCGCTCCAGATCCTGTTGGCGCTCCCGGTCCCGTTCGTCGAGGAGCCGGAGCATTCCGTGGACCCGGTCCGTCGACTCGTCGGCGGCGTCGATCGCCTCCATGCACTGCCAGTACAGGCTCTGTTCATCGGTCTCGCACGCCACCCCGACCAGGGCTATCCCCACCTCCCCCAGCAGCGTGCCCAGCCCCGTCAGCGCGGCGCGCGGGTCGGCCACTTCGGAGAGCTGCGCCGCCCTCGCCACCCCGGCCCGCGCCGCCGGATGGTCAAGTGTCCCGTTGCTTCTCCCGCCGATCTCGCTGAGGCCTCCCGCCTCGCCCCGTAACTCCTTGGGGCCGCTCGCCGCCAGCCGGCTCCCGACCGCCTGCGCCAGGGCCTGTGCCTGCCAGGCCTCGGCGATGATGTCCGGCGTGCCCCTGCTCCGGGCCAGAGCCTGCCTGATGACCGCTACCAACCGCTCCGCTTCCATGTGTTGCCCCCGTTCGGTACGGAAACCCGCTCACCTCTTCCATTACCCACAGTGAGGGCGGTGGTACCGAAAGGCCAGAGGATTTCGGAAATCTGTGGACACCCTGTCGACTGTGAATAAGTCGATCACTCCGAAGAGTGACGATCGGCCGTATCAGCACCCTTCGTGGCCGGGAAGCGCGCCTCATTCCGCTCAATCTTGGCCGCCAGCGCCGCGAGCGGGTCGATGTCCAGCACCGCGCAGAACTGCAGCAGATACGCGAGGACGTCGGCGACCTCGTCCGACACCCGGTGCGCGGAACCGGGGTCGTCCATCACACGGGCCGACTGCTCCGGCGTCAGCCACTGGAAGATCTCCATGAGTTCGGACGCCTCGACGCTCAGCGCCGACGCCAGGTTCTTCGGGGTGTGGTACTGCTCCCAGTCGCGTGCGGCCGCGAATGCGGCGAGCCGTCGTTGCAGGTCGGGTACGTCGAGTTCTGTCACGGTCCCAGGTCTACCACTGTCGCTCCGGCCGTCCCGCGGGCCCGTGCGGCGCCCGCCTCCGTCACCGTGCCCAGCAGCCGGACCCGGCCCGCGGCCACCGTCGACGCCGCCTCCGCCAGCAGTTCGCGCGTCTGGCGCCCGTCCAGGTCCCGGTCGAGCCCGTCAGTCAGCAAGGTGCGGGTCTGCAGGGCCGACGGCACCTCCGAATCGGCGTCCGCCGGATCCGCCCCCGGGCCCATCAGCAGGGCGACGGCCAGTGCCAGATAACGCAGTTCGCCGTCACCGAGCCTCTCCAGCGGGGTGCCGGGGCCGTCGCCCCGGGCCACGAGCGCGCGGACCAGCCCGTCCGCGAGCCTCTCGACGCCGACCCCGGTCACCGGGCGTGCGCATCCTGCGTCCGCCAGCGCGACCAGCCGGGCATGCCGTCGCCCGTACACGTACCCGCCCGCGTACCCACCCCCGGGCCCCCGCCCGCTCGCACCCCCGCTCCCGTGCCCGTTGTGCGCGGCGTGCAGCACCGCCGCGAGGTTCCCGCAGTCGCGGCGCAGCCGGCTCTCGCCCGGTGGCACCGGGGTCCGCATCCGATGCGGCAACGGCTCGCAGCCGAAGGCCGGGCGCAGCGCCACCACCAGCTGTTCGGCGGCGGCCAGCACCTGCAGCTGGCCCGGGGTCCGGCCCGCGACCCGCAGCGGCAGCAGCGCCGTGCCCAGCCGGTCGTCCGGCAGCCGTTCGCGCGTCACCGGGAGCTCGTCCGCGGTCTGCCAGGCCGCCTGGAGCGTCGGCCGGCCCGGATCGCGGAGCGCGGTGCTGAACAGGGTCTCCCCGGCCCGGGTCAGCCGCTCGCCGACGATCCGCAGGGTGGGCTCGGCCTGGACGGCGAGTTCGAGCCGGACCGGGCCTGCCGGACCGTCCGCCGTGCAACCGATCCGGAACCCGCGCCGCCGCTGCCCGTCGGCCGCTGCCCCTTCGGGGACGCACCCCGCCGGATCGGGGAAGACCTCGTGGAGCGACGCCCCGGCCGCCAGCCGGGACAGCGCCTCGTAGGCCCGCAGCACACTCGACGCACCGCTGCCCGACGGGCCGGTGAGAAGGGTGAGCGGGGCCAGCGGTACGACCGTGCCCCGGTGCGCCGCGAAGGCGGAGAGCCGCAGCTCGGTCACGACCGGACCGGCACAACGCTTCGACCACCGGCCGTAATCGGAGCCGGACGGCTCCGAAGGACCGGTGCAGGGCGCCGCGGTGCGGGGCGGACCGGTGCAGGGAGGGTCGGTGCGGAGTGGATCGGTGCAGGGCGGATCGGCGCGGAGGCCGGGTGCGGTCATGCCAAGGACCGTATGCACCCGGCTCTCCGGCGAACCGTTCCGCCGGACCGGTCATCCTTCAATCGAAGTAACGGCCTCCCCCGCCCGCATGCCGTGCCGCACACCGGGGTAACCCGCAACACGATTCAGGCGCCCGGCACACCCGCCGCCGTCACACCCTCGACCTCCATGCCGATCGGCGACAGCAGGAAGACGTTCCGGTCCACCCGGTGCATTCCGCTGCCGAGACCGAAGACGACACCGCTGGTGAAGTCGAGGATCCGCTTGGCCACATCGGGCTCGGCGCCGGTCAGGTCGAGCAGCACCGGAACCTGCCCGACCAGGTACTCGGCCACCTCGCGCGCATCCGCGAAGACCTGGACCCGCAGCACCACCATGCGCCGCTGCTCGGCGCTCTCCCGCTCCTCCTGGACCGTGCGGTGGTCCACCCTGGAGGGCCACTCGTTGCGGCTGCGCAGGGGTACGACCTGGGCCAGTCCCTCCCACTGCTCGTCGGTGACGTCATACCTGTCGTACCTGCTCACCGGACCACTCCGTCTGTACATCGGTCGGCGTTGCGCCGGCTGCGCTCACTGTTCATCGGGCAATTCTCTCGCCCCTCACCCGTTCGGCCTACCAGCGACACGGCTCAGGACCCGATCGACACCTTCGGAGTGCCGGCGGTAAAGGTCGCGGAGCCCTGGTCCGGGCCGGTGGCGGGCGTCGTGTCGAGCGGTGTGAAGCGGACCGGAAGGTGCGCCAGGGCCCGGTGGAACGGGCCGGGCCGCCAGAGCAGTTCGTTCACCGGAACGGCGAGTTCCGCGTCGCACAGCTGGCTGGTGAACTGCTCGATCGCGGTCATCGCGATGAGCAGCGCGGGCTGCTTCGCGGGGCACCGGTGCGGGCCCGCCGACCAGGCGAGGTGGGCGCTGGCCCCGGAACGGCCGCCTTCCTGCGGCGTGACCGTCGCGGACTGGGTGTTGGCGGCGCCGAACGAGACCAGGACCAGTTGTCCGGCGTGCAGCCGTACCCCGTGGAACTCGGTGTCCTGGCGCGGGTAGTGCGCGGCCAGGTTGGCGAGCGGCGGTTCCTGCCACAGGACCTCGTTGATCGCCTCGTGCGCGGTCATCGCTCCCCCGTGCAGCGAACCCGCGTACCGCTCGTCGGTGAGCATGTGCAGGATGGAGTTGCCGATCAGGTTGGTCGTGGGGTCGTGGCCCGCGCTCATCACCAGGGTGATCTGACGCACCGTCTCGTCGTCGTCGAGGCGGGCCGGATGCGTGAGCAGGTACGACGTCAGGTCGCGGCGCGGGCGGGCGCGCCGGTCGGCGACGAGCCGGGTGACGACATCGACGAAGTCGGCGTACGCGGCGGCGGCGCCCTGCGCCGAGTTCATCATGCCGCCGATGCCGTCGACGATCCGTTCGCCGTCCTCGGGGTCGACGCCGAACCAGGTGACGAAGACGTGCAGCGGGAGCCGCCTGGCGTACTGGGCGATGAGGTCGCCGGTGCCGGTGGCGGCGAACTCCCCGATGAGCTGCTGGGCGGCCCTGGCCACCTCCGCCCGCAGGATGTGCGGTTCGATCAGCGCGAGGCTGTCGTTGATCGCGTCGCGGTAGCGGGCGTGCTCGTCGCCGTCGCTGAACAGCGCGGTGGGACGGTGGCCGAGCACGGGCAGCACCGGCGAGTCCGGCGGAATCGTCGCCTGCCAGGCGCGGGGGTCCTTGCTGAAGGTGTGGGTGTCGCGCAGCAGGTCGACGGCCGCCTGGTAGTCCGTGACCAGCATCGCCTCGACGCCGGGGGCGATGCGGACCGGTGTCAGCGGGCCGTGCTCGCGCAGCCTGCGGTAGTGGCCGTGCGGGTCGGCCGCGAAGTCGGGACCGTACAGCGCGAGCGGCTGGGGCGGCGGTGCGTACAGGGTCATGACGGGTCCTCGGGTCGCGGCAGTCGGGTCAGCACGTGTTCGGCCAGCGCGATCAGGGCGTCGATGCTGCCGCGGCGCTCCCGGGCGTCGCACTGGATGAGCGGGGTCCCGGGGGCGAGGTCGAGGTGTTTGCGCAGGACGTCGTCGCTGTGGGCGGGCGCGTCGGGGAAGCGGTTGACGGCGACGGCGTAGGGCAGGCCCTGCTCCTCCACCATGTCCATGACCGCGAAGGAGTCACCGAGCCGCCGGGTGTCCACCAGGATGAGCGCGCCCAGCGCGCCGCGGGCGATGTCCTCCCACAGCGGCAGGAACCGCTCCTGCCCGGGTGTGCCGAACATGTAGAGCACCAGGTCGTCCAGGACGGTGAGCCGTCCGAAGTCGATGGCGACCGTGGTGGTGGTCTTGTCGGGGAGCCCGGCGGTGTCGTCGAGCAGGGTGCTGGACTGGGTCATCGCCTCCTCCGTATGGAGGGTGGCTATTTCCGAGAGCGTACGGATCAGGGTTGTCTTGCCCACGCCGAAGGGACCCGTGACGACGAGTTTCATCAGGGTCCGGGCGGCGGCCGGCAGATAGCCGACGCCGCTCCGGTCAGTGGAGGGAGCGGAGTCCAACGAGCAGCCTCTCGACGAGCGACCGGTCGATCTCCCCGGCACTGGGTATCGGTGGTCGGGTGAGCAGAAGTCCGGCGGCCGCGAGGTCCGTGGCCAGGAATACGGTGGCGCTGACCGGCAGGTCCAGGTGGGCCGCGCACTCGACGACGGTGAGGGCGCCGGGTTCCAGCAGTTCGCACAGTCTGCGCTGTTCGGAGCCGGTCCCGGGGGGCGGCGCCGTATCGGTGCGTACGAGCACGGCGAGCCGGTCGAGCGCGGGGCCGGCGGGCCGGGACCGGCCGCCGGTGACCAGGTAGGCGGGGATCAGACGGCGTCCCGGTCCGGCGCTCATGGCCGGGTGGCGGTGTCCGGTTGGCGGGCCGGCGCGTGCATCGCCCGGGTCAGCGCGGTCACCTGCACCTGCATCTGGTAGGCGATGTCACCGAGTTTGGCACCGGGTTCGGCGAACAGGGCGAGCGTGGTGTTGTTCCCCGCCGGTACGACGACGGCGAAGCCCAGGTCGGATTCGACGACCGTCTGGGCCAGTTTCGGGCCCTCCGCGTCGGTGAACGCCGTGGTGAAGGCGCGCGCGGCGGCGTGCAGTGTGGCCGTCATCGCGGCGACCCGTTCGCCGGACGCCCGGTCGAGACCGGGTGAGGCGCCCTCGATGAGGCCGTCACCGGTGGCGACCACGGCATGCTGGACTCCGGGCAGCTCCAGCAGCGGGGTCAGCACCCATGCGAGGTCACCGGTGGTGGGGCTGGGGGCGCTCACGTCTCGTCGTCTCCTTGGTCGTCCTGGTCGCCCAGGTGGTCGTGGCCGTCCGATTCCGGTGCGGGGGCCCGCCCGGCGACGCTCCTGCCGTTGAGGGTGCCCTGCTGGAGGGCCGCCCAGGAAGACTCCGCCTGCTCCGGTGTACGGGGCACCTGTCCGGCGGCCGGGGCGGCGGCGGGGACCTGGGCCTGGGCCGCGACCGCCCGGGGTGCGCGCCGGCGCCTGCTGGGCAGGCCGGCCGGGGCCTCGGCGGGGGCGGTCCGCGGGGGGTCCTGCGGGGGGACAGCGGGGACAGCGGGGGCAGCGGACGCGGCGGGGGCGGCCGGGGCGGACTCCTCGGCCGGGCCGGACTCCTCGGGCGGGGCGGCGTGCCCGGACACGGGCGTCGGGGCCAGGGCGGAGAGCGTCCGGTCCTCCTTCAGCACGGTCAGCAGATGTGCGGGGACGCGCAGGATGGTCCGCATGCCGCCGAACGGCGAGGCCTCGATGTGGCAGTGGAAGCCGTACTGCGTCACGAGCCGGCCGACGACCGCGAAGCCGGTCTGGGGCGGGTCGCCCAGCTCGGTCAGGAGCACCTCGGTGCGGCCCGCCAGCAGTGCGCGGGCCCGGTCGAGCGCGTCCTCGTCCATGCCGATGCCCGCGTCGTCGACGACCAGGAACGCGCCCCGGCCGCCGCTCTGCTGGAGCGTCACCGTCACATCGGTGTCGGGGTGCGAGTACGCGGTGGCGTTGGCGAGCAGTTCCGCGAGGGCGATCGCGAGAGGTTCGGCTGCCCTGGCCGCGAGCGCCAGCCGCTCCTCGCGCAGGTGGTTGGCCACCTTGATCCGCTCGTAGCCCGCGACGCGGGACTGGGCCCCGAGCACGATCTCGACGAGCGGTGAGTTCTGCCGGGCGAGGCCGGGCCAGGCGTCGCACAGGACGGCGGTGGACTGGGTGCGGCGCAGGGCCAGTTCGTTGCGGAAGTCCAGTTGCAGGATGCGCGGGTCGTCGTACTCGTGCTGGAGTTCGTGCAGCAGCTGCTGGGACTGGTTGAGCAGCGACTGGATCTTGGCCGAGGTGCCGCGCATCGCCGCGCGGGCTGCCGCGTCGACACGCTGTCGTTCCTCGATGACGGCGGTCCTGGCGGCCTGCACGGCTTCGGTGAGCAGCCGGGCGGCCTCGCCGTCGACCTCGGCGGCCTCGCGCAGTCCGGGGACCTGGGCGGTGGGGTGGGAGAGGGCGACGGCGGCGGCCGGTATCCGCTTCTGGGCCAGCTGCCTGATCTCGTCGACGAGCACGGCGGTACGCGCCTCGGCGGCCTTCAGCTGCCGTTCGGTCAGCTCGGCGTGGGCCACGGCGAGCTGTTCCGAGCGGGCGGACCCGTACGAGCGCGTCGTCGCCGCCACGGCGGCCACGACGGCGATCACCGCCACGATCCATCCCATGCCGTTACCGCGTTTCTGTCGTCGGGCCGGTTCTCCGGCCGGGGCGGCGGCGGAGAACCGGACGGTCGGCCCGGCCTGTGTGCCGGACGGTCGGCCCGGCCACTGCGGCGGGCCGGGGGCTCACTCCACCGCGCCCGCGGGTTCACGGGCCTGTTCCACTTCGCGTGCCAGCACGGCCACCTCGGTCATCACCTGGAGGACCCCCGGCATCTCGGAGCCGTCCAGCTGCCGGTACTCGCTGCCGATCGTCACCACCAGCCGTTCGGGGAGCCCGAGTCCGGGGTAGCGCCCTTCGGCGATCACGCGGCGGGCCGCTTCCGGTGCGGGCACCCCGGCGGCGTGGAGGGTGTGTGCCCGTTCCCGTACGTACTCCAGATAGGCGATGTGTTCGCGTACCCCGGCCCGGTCCAGGACCGGTCCGTGGCCCGGCACGACGGTTTCGGCTCCGGTGGCCAGTATCTGTTCGCAGGCCGCGATCACGTTGCTCAGCGGGCCCGCCCAGTGGATCGGGTGGTCGCCGGGCTGCCCGGGAGTCGAGGAGAAGATGATGTCGCCGCTGAACACGGCGCTCTGGGCGGGCAGGTGGACCAGCAGGTCACCGGTGGTGTGGGCGGGCGGCAGGGCGGTGATCCGGACGGGGTACTCCCCCAGGGTCAGTTCGAGCTCCCCGGTGAAGTAGGTGGTCGGCTGGACCGGTTCGGTCTGCGACCAGTCGAACAGGCCGAAGTGGCGGCCGAGGTAGTCGCCGAGCGGTCCGGCCGGATCGCCTCCGTTGACCAGCGCGTGCTGCTGCTTGGGGGTGGGCTCGTAGTGGATGTGCTCCCGGGCCTCGCGGGTCGCGATGATCTCCGCGTCCGGGAGCACGCCCGCGCCCCAGAAGTGGTCGCCGTTGGCGTGCGTGACGATCACCCGGTCGATGGAGACACCGGCGGGCAGCAGCTTCGTGCTCTCGGCCAGGAACTGCCCCGCGAGTGCCGGGTCGTACGGGGTGTCGATCCAGAGCGCGCCACGGGGCGAGACGAGAAGGCCGCAGTTGGCCAGCCCCCAGCCCCGCTTCGGCGGGAGCCATGCGTGCAGGCCCCGCCCCAGGTCAACGACGTCTCCACCCGTGATCGACATGGACGCGATTATGCCGACCGGTTTCCGGTCGCGCGTTCGAAATCGGACACCAAGACCTTCAACTGGCTTGAAATCGCCGTTCTACCTCCTCCAGGACAGTCGACCGGTGACCGTACGAGAGCAGCGGAGCCGCCCGCCTCACGGGATTATCCGGATGTTCTCGTCAATATCCCCCGGGCGATCCCCGCCGCTTCGCCGTTGCGCAGTGAGCGCCCGTCAAACCGGAAGAGGCCGATTACCCACCGAGCATGGCTCAAAACAGACGCCACAAAGCCCCCGGCAGGACCGCTCGAAGCGGCCTGCCGGGGGCCCGGGGACCATTGCCGTGCGTGTACCGGCCCGGTGCGCCTCCCGCGCACCTCCCCGTACACCTCCTGACCGGGGAAACCCGCCGGTCAGGATCTCAGGCGCGGACCTGACCGCGCTCGAAGTACGCGACCAGCTCGGGGTCGAGCGCCGGCACGTCGTACGGCGCACCGCCCTCACGCAGCGACCGCGTCGCGAGCACGCCGGCGGCGACGCTCATCCGGGCAGCGACCGGCGAGGTGTCGGTGACGCCTCCGTCACGCACGAACCTGCAGAACTCCGCCATGATCCGGGTGTCCCCGCCGCCGTGCGAGCCGCCCGCCTCCGGGACCCGGTAGGTGATGTCGGCGTCGGCGCGGTATCCGCTGGGGCCGGTGTTCCAGACCTTGACCTCGTCACCGGGGCTGTCGCCGAAGTTCTCCAGCCGCCCCTCGGTGCCGATGACGGTGTAGTTGCGCCAGTAGTCCGGGGTGAAGTGGCACTGCTGGTAGGCGGCGACGACGCCGTTGTCCAGCTGCATGTTCATCACGGAGACGTCCTCGACGTCCACGATGTGGTGCAGGTCCTTGCGGGCGGTCGGCGGCCAGTCGAACTCGCGCAGCCAGTTGTCGGGGCGCGGGGTGTCCGGCTCGCGCCGCGGCAGGTCGCCGTATACCAGCAGGTCACCCAGTGCGTTGACGCGCCGGGTGTAGCCGCCCGCCAGCCAGTGCAGCACGTCGATGTCGTGCGCGGCCTTCTGCAGGAGCAGGCCCGTGGTCCGGGTCCGGTCGGCGTGCCAGTCCTTGAAGTAGTAGTCGCCGCCGTAGCCGACGAAGTGCCGCACCCAGACGGCCTTGGGCTCGCCGATGTCGCCTCGGGCGATGATGTCGCGCATCAGCCGCACGACGCCCATGTGCCGCATGTTGTGGCCGACGTAGAGCCGGGTCCCGGTCTCGTACGCGGCGCGCAGGACGTTGTCGCAGCTCTCGACGGTGATCCCGAGCGGCTTCTCGACGAAGACGGCCTTACCGGCCCGCAGCGCGTCGATGGCGATGGCCTCGTGGGTGTCGTCGGGCGTCGCGACGATGACCGCGTCGATGTCGTCCCGGCCGAGGAGCAGCTTGTAGTCCTCGACCGCGACGTCCGTACCGAAGCGCTCGGCCTCGCGGCTGCGCACCTCGGGGTCGAGGTCGCAGACGGCGGTGATCGCCGAACCCTGTCCGGGGTGGTGGGCGGACATCGCGATGGAACGGCGCAGGCCGAGTCCGATGACGCCGAGTCGCAGGTCTGACACGGGGGTCCCTTCTCTGTCTGTACGGGTGGTGCGGATGAGGGCCGGCTCCCCGGCCCTCGGCTACTTCCCGGCGAGCGAGGCCTCGAACTCGGCGCGCATCTTGTCGCCGCCGCCGGAGCGCCACTTCGCCAGCTGCTCCTTGAACGCGGAGATCGGCTTGCGGCCCGCGACGATGTCCAGCTGGCAGTCGCTCATCGCGGTGGTGAGCGAGGGGCTCTTACTGGTGTACGTGTCGGAGAAGTGCCCGCTCGTCGGGTTGGACTGGCTGATCTTGAGGAGGTCCTGCTGCCAGCCGTGGATGTGACCGGCCAGCTCGGGCTGGCCCGGCAGGTAGATGTACTCGGGTCCGGCGGCGAGGAAGGCCAGCGGCATGGCCGTGGTCACGGCCTCCGAGGTCCCCTTGGGTGTGAGCTTGACGTCTCCCTTGGCCGTACGGGTGAAGTGCTTGCCCTCGATCCCGTTGTCGAGGAAGAGACGCTCCTCGGTACCGAACGGGGCGGCCAGGTAGTCCATGACGCCCAGCAGCATCTTCACGCGCTTGTCATCGGCCTTCTTGCTGATGGCGGTGTAGCCGACCGAGCCGTAGCCCATGCTGTACCTCGGCTTCGCACCGGCCTTGGCGGCGAAGGGCGTGATGACGCCGAACGGGAAGTCGTACGTCTTGGCGTCGATCAGGAAGCTGGGGAAGGACTGCACGTAGGCGCCGAGCGAGCCCTGTGCCATCTTCTCCATCGTGGTGGAGAGGTTGGGGTCCGGCCAGAAGAGACCGGCCTTGGCCACCTTGACGGCGAACGCCAGGGCCTCCTGATACTCCTCCGTCTCGTACTGGTGCGTCAGCTTGCCGCCTTCGAGGCGCCAGGAGGCGGGGGCGCCGAACCACTGGGCGAACTGGCCGATGTGGTTCACGTACGCCGGCTCCAGAACGTACTTGTTGCGCTTGGGGTCCGCGAGCTCCTTGCCCTTGGCCAGGAAGTCCTCGGCGCTGGTGAACTCGGCGCCGCCGACCGGCTTCCAGAAGTCCTGGTTGACGACGTAGACCTGGCCCATCGAGCCGTAGGCGACGGTGACGCCGCGGATCTTGCCGTTGACCACGGCGGTCTTCCAGGAGGTGGTCGGCAGGTTCGCCAGGTTCGGGTAGTCCTTGACGGCGTCGCCCGACAGGTGCGGGGTGAGGTCGTGGAACTTGGCGTCGAGCAGCTCGGGCACGCGCTGGATGCCCTGGTTCGGCGGGAACCACACCAGGTCGGGTATGTCGCCGCCGGCCATCATCGCGTTGAACTTCTGGAGGTAGGCGTCGACGCCCTGGTCCACCACGATCGTCATGTCGAACCGGGCCCCGAGGCGCTTGTTCAGCTCCTGCCAGTAGGCGTTCTTGGCCTGCGGCGGTGCGGGGGTGGTGAAGGTCTCGGTGAGGGCCGTGATGCGGCTGCCGTCGCCGGGCGCCTTGGCCACCGACTTGGTGAGGGCCTTGGGGTAGCGCAGATACGCGGCGTCGAGACCGGCCGCGTTGCCCGCCAGGTCGGCGGGGGCGGTCTTCGCGGGCACGTACGTCGGCAGCTTGAGCTTGGCCGACGCCTTGGAACCGCCCTTGCTGACCGAGGCGCCGCTGCCGCAGGCGCTCAGGGTCGACAGCCCGGCCACGGTGAGGCCGGCGATTCCCGCGGCGCCCATGAAACCGCGCCGGGACAAGTTGGTGGACATGGGGCTCCTTGGAGGGTGTGAAGTGCGTGGCGGCGATGCAGGGGACGGGCGGATCAGCCCTTGATCGCCCCGGTGAGGACGCCCTTGACGAAGAACTTCTGGAGGAAGGGGTAGACACAGAAGATGGGCACGATGGCGATGATCAGCACGGCCATCTGCAAGGAGGTCGCCGGCGGCACCGCGTGGACGCCCATCGCCGACGCGTTGATGCTCTGCCCGTTGAGCACGTAACTGCGCAGGATCACCTGGATGGGGAACTTGCTGGAGTCGTTGAGGTACAGCACCGCGTTGAAGAAGCTGTTCCAGTACCCCACCGCGTAGAACAGGCCGACCACGGCGAGGACCGCCTTGGACAGCGGGAGGACGATCCGGAAGAGGACCGTGATCTCACCGGCGCCGTCGATCCGCGCCGCGTCGTACAGCTCCTCGGGGATGCTCTGGAAGAAGGAGCGGACGACCACGATGTTGAACGCGTTGAGCAGGACCGGAAGGATCAGCGCCGCGTAGGTGTCCAGCATCTTGAACTGCTGGACGGCCAGGTACGTCGGGATGATGCCGGGGGCGAAGAGGAAGGTCCCGAGCACCAGCAGCAGGATCGGCTTGGCGAGGACCGTGCCCGGCCGCGAGGTGCCGTACGCGATCATGACCGTGCAGGCCAGGCTGAGCGCGGTGCCGACCAGCGTGATCCCGATGGAGACCAGCGCGGCCTGCGTGACGACCCCGCCGGAGAGGATGACCCGGTAGGCCTCCAGGGTCGGGTGGTGCGGCAGCAGTACGTAGCCGCCGTTGGCGTTCAGCTCCTCGCGGCCCGCCAGGCTGGTGCCGATGGCGAGGACGAAGGGGTAGAGCACGATCACGGTGAGGGCGGCCAGGGCCAGGCCCTTGGCACCCTGTCCGTACCAGTGGGGGCGCTCCATCCACGGCGGCCTGCCGTTGGAGGCGCGCAGGCCCCCACCGGTCTTCGGGCCGAACCTGGCGGTGCGCAGCCGGGTCGCGACGGACTGCTGACTCATCGGTAGACTCCCTGCTCGCCGAAGCGGTGGGCCAGCTTGTTGGCGGCGAGGATGAGGGCGAATCCGATGACGCCCTTCATCAGACCGGCGGCGGTGCTCATGCCCCAGTCGCCGTCCACGACTCCGTGGAAGTAGACGTAGGTGTCCATGACCTCGGAGGCGTCCGGGCCGACGGCGTCACGCTGCAGGATGATCTGCTCGAAGCCGACCGACAGGATGTCGCCGAGCCGCAGGATCAGCAGCATCAGGATCACCGGCCGGATGCCCGGCAGGGTGATGTGCCAGATCCGGCGGAGCCAGCCGGCGCCGTCCATCGCGGCGGACTCGTACTGCGCCATGTCGATCGAGGCGATGGACGCCAGGAAGATGATCGTGCCCCAGCCGGTGTCCTTCCAGATGGCCTGCGCGGTGATGAGCAGCTTGAAGGTGCCGGGGTCCGTCATCACGTTGCCGATGCTGACGCCGTGCTCCATCAGCAGCGTGGTGACCGAACCCGCGCCGCCCAGCACCTGCTTGAACATGGCCACGACGACGACCCAGGACAGGAAGTGCGGGAGGTACACCACGGTCTGGATGAACCGCTTGATCTTCTCGCTGATCAGCGAGTTGAGCAGCAGCGCCAGGGCGATCGGCGCGGGGAAGTACAGGACCAGCTGGATCGCGGTGATCTGGAGCGTGTTGGAGACCGCGCTCCAGAAGTCCGGTTCGGCGACCAGCGCGGTGAAGTTCGCGAGGCCGACGAACGGACTCTCCTTGAACCCCAGGAACGGCTGGTAGTCCTGGAAGGCGATGACGTTGCCCGCGAGCGGCAGGTAGAAGAACAGCGCGAAGAACAGCACACCCGGCAGGCAGAGGAGCAGGAGCGCCCTGTCTCGTTTCAGGCGGTGCCGCAGCGGCTGCCGTATTCGGTTCTTCCTGCGCTTCTTCCCGGCCGGCAGGTCGGCGCCGTCCGGGTCGCGGGGCTGCGGCACGGACTGCCGCGCTGCTGTGACCGGCACATCTGCCATCGTCACAGGCACCTCCAGGGCTGATGGAGCGAGAAAACGTCCCGCATACGTGGAGGCAGGCCGCGTCCCGGGAGGGGTGCGGCCGCAGCTCCTTCACGGCGACAGGCACATAGTTCACGACAGCGCACCCGAATGGCAAGAGTTGTTCATTTCACAGAGGTAACGAACATCTATTGACATCCAAAAACCACAACACGCAGCACGCCAGCACACCGCGAGGATCGAAATATGCACAGAAGAGGCACAAGGCGACCTCGAAGTGCCCGCCGGCATCGCTACCGAACCGTCAGAACCGGTTACTGGATGCACTGTTGTGATCGATCATGCACGATCAAGCGCATGTTCCAGCACGCCGCCGGGACATGGCCGAGGGCATGCCGAACGGCGGACCGCCGCACCCTTCGGGTGAAACGGACCGCCGTTTCCGACAGGTTCAGCCGGTTCAGCTGGTTTGGACGGTACGGGGAGATTCGTCCGGATCATACGGATCGGATGGACCAGACAGGTCAAGACGGGTCCGGACGGATCGGGACGGAGCGGCTCAGACGGCGATGACCGTGACACCGGCCTCGGCGAAACGAGCCGTCACCTCAGCCGTGATCCCCCTGTCGGTGACCAGGAAGTCGATCATCCCGAGGTCGAAGACCCGGGCGAAGGCCCGCTTGCCGATCTTCGAGGAGTCGGCCGCCACCACCACCCGCTGGGCCTGCTGCGCGAGCAGCCGGTTGATGCTGGCCTCGCCCTCGTGGTGGACGTAGGCGCCGCGTTCGGTGTCGATGGCGTTGACACCCAGTACCGCGACATCCAGCGTGATCTCGCCCAGTACGCCACTGGCCAGTGGGCCCGTCAGCTCGTACGACTGCGGCCGGGCCACCCCGCCGGTCACCACGATCTTTATCTGCGGCCGGATCACCAGCTCGTTGGCGATGTTGAGTGCGTTGGTGACCACGGTGAGGGTCGGCTGGCCGGACGCCCCCGCGGCGGCGTCCCCCGCCAGGTCGGAGCGCACGGCGAGCGCGCGGGCCACCTCGGTGATGGTGGTGCCGCCGGTCAGCCCCACCACTTCGCCGACCGCGACCAGTTCGGCCACGGCGCGGCCGATGGCCTGCTTCTCCGGGGCGTTGCGCCCCGTCTTGTAGCGCAGCGCCAGCTCGTAACTGACTCCGTGGGCGACCGCGCCGCCCCGCGTACGGGTGAGCAGTTGCTGCTCAGCGAGCTGGTCCAGATCTCGGCGGATGGTCGCGGCCGAGACATCCAGCGCCTTCGCGGCGTCCTCGACGTCCACCCGGCCATGCTTACCGACGAGCTCCAGCAGTGAGTTCCACCGGGAATCCCTGGACACGTGCACTCTCCTCACAGGTCCGGCCGTGAACACCCATCCCCTTGGGCGCGATCACCGGACTCGCGCAAGCGTCGCACAAGGGCCTCGCGAGTCAAGTCGCCTGCAAGAAAAATGCTTGATAATGCTTGCACGTCCCGTATATCGTGCGTTAACGAGCATCCCATCACTAGTACGGAGTGCAAAAGTGTCATTTGTCGAGATCGAGACAGCCAGTCAGCCGGACTGCTGGCGTCGCGCCGCAGATCTGGCGCAGAGCCAGGCGGCCGCACTGCCCACGGCGGGTGAGCGCATCGCCGTGGTCGGCTGCGGCACCTCGTTCTACATGGCTCAGGCATACGCCTCGCTCCGTGAGGAGTCCGGCCAGGGCGAGTCCGACGCATTCGCCGCCTCGGAGTTCCCGTCTCGCCGCCGCTACGACCGGGTCGTGGCGCTCACCCGTTCCGGCACCACGACCGAGGTGCTCGAACTCCTCGACCGGCTGCGCGGCGTCACCCCGACGGTGGCCATCACCGCCGACCCGCAGACCCCGGTGATGACGTCGGCGGACGCGGTCGTCGTGCTCGACTTCGCGGACGAGCAGTCCGTCGTGCAGACCCGCTTCGCGACCACGCTGCTGACCCTGCTCCGCGCCCACCTCGGTCTGCACACCGACGCCGTGGTCCGCGACGCGGAGACCGCGCTGGCCGAGCCGCTGCCCGAAGGGCTCCTGGACTGCACCCAGTTCACCTTCCTCGGCCGGGGCTGGACGGCCGGTCTCGCCAGCGAGGCCGCGCTGAAGATGAAGGAGGCCTCGCTGTCCTGGACGGAGGCGTACGCGGCCATGGAGTACCGCCACGGTCCCATCAGCATCGCCACCACCGGCACCGCGACCTGGATGTTCGGCACCGCCCCCGAGGGCCTGCGCGAGCAGGTCGAGGGGACCGGCGCCCGCTGGGTGGAGAGCGGACTGGACCCGCTGGCCGAGCTGGTCCGCGTCCAGCGCCTGGCCATCGCCCGCGCCGCCGCCCGCGGTCTCGACCCGGACAGCCCGCGCCACCTGACCCGTTCCGTGGTGCTGGCCGACGCCTGAGCCCGTGGCGGACTTCGTCGAGAGCAGTGTGCGTGCCTCGGGCGGGCACGGCGCGGATCCCTGGACAGGTTTCCGTGCCGCGCCCGCCCGAGGCAGCGACGTCGGGGTGCTCGTGCTCTCCGGGTCCAGCGGACGGATCGAGGTGGAGCGGTGCCGACTGCTGGCGCGGGAGGGTGTGGCGGCCCTCTCGATCCGCTGGTTCGGCGGCCCAGGGCAGCCGCCGGGAATCTGTGAAGTCCCCCTGGAGACCTTCGTGTCCGCGCTCGCCCGGCTCCGCGCCGCGGGAGCCGGGCGCATCAGTGTCCTGGGCGTCTCCAAGGGTGCCGAGGCCGCGCTGCACCTGTCGGTCACCGAACCTCGCGTCGACGCGGTGGTGGCGCTCTCCCCCACCTCACTGACCTGGGCGAACATCGGCCCCGGCCGGGACGGCTCGACGAAGCCCCACCGCTCCTCCTGGACCTGGCGGGGGCAGCCGCTGCCGTTCGTCCCCTACGCCCCCAACTGGACGGCGTCCGAGCCCTCGGGCGTCCCGATCTCGGTCCTCGGCTGGTACGAACAGAGCCTGCGGGCCTGCCCGGACCGGGTCCCCGCCGCGGCCCTCCCGGTGGAGCGGTCCGGCGCCGAACTCGTACTGGTCGCGGGCGGCGACGACCTGATGTGGCCCTCGCTGCGCTACGCCGAGGAACTGGCTGCCCGGCGCCGGGCAGCCGGCCTCCCCGTCCGGCTGGTCACCCGCGCCGACGCGGGACACCGGCCCCGGCTGCCCGGCGAGAGCGCCGCGCCCGCGTCGGCCACCTTCCGGTACGGGGGCACGCCGACGGCCGACGCGGCGCTGGGGGCGGCCGCCTGGCCGCACATCCGCCGCGCGCTCCTCGGCCCGCCCCGGGGCAGAGGCAGCGGCAGGGACAGCGGCACGGGCACGGCCGCGTCAGCCGCCGGTCAGGACTCCTCGAAGTAGGCGTCCAGAACCGCGTCGAAGCCTTCCGTCCACTCCTTGAGGCTGCTCCTGGCCGCCGCCTCGACCTCGGCGTTGAACCACCGCGTGCTCGACATGTGGACGGTGATCGTGAACCGGCGGCCGAACCGGGCCGGCTTGAGCTCCACCGCGCCGATCTCGTCCCAGCGGAAGTCGGCCTCCTGGTCGTCCAGCGTGAACCGGATGCCCTCCCGGTCCGCGGTGATCGACCCGCGGCGGTCGCTCACCTCGAACGAGGGACCGTCCTCGCCCTTGTTCGCCTTCTCGTCGTCCTCGTCCTCCTCGTCGTCCGCCGTCTTCGCGACGGCCTCGCCGTCGGTTTCCGCGTCCTTGGACACGCCATCCGCTGCGGCGTCGTCGGGCGCGGCACCCTCGGGCGCGGCGTCCTCGGGTACGGGCTCCCCGGTCCGCTCCGGCTCCTCGTCGTCCGCCTTTCCGGTGGCTCGGGGGGCCGTGAGACCAGGGATGTACGCCGGGTCTGTCCCTGCGGCGTACGCGGGCTGAGTGTTCGGATCTATGCGCTGCTCCACGGCGGGCAGTATGGCCGACGAACCTGTACGGGGCCAGTAAGCCCGTGTTCACCCGCCCGCTCGTGGCCGGCGGAGGCCGCTGACGGGGGCGCCGCCCCGGGGCCACGCCGACGCCGCCGTCGGGCAGCGGCTGCACATCCCACTGAGCGCGGTGGTCTCACGGTCCGGCTGGGAGCTGGTGGATACGGCGCAACTCCAGCGGGGCCGGCGGCGGGAGGGGCGCGGTGCGCTCGACCCGGAAGGACTGGAGCAGGTAGCCGGTGAGCCGCCGGGACGCGGCCGCCGACACGGCCGGGGAGTCCGCGGCGACGCCGTTGTTCGCCAGCAGCAGGAGCGTGACGTCGCTGGGGTCGAAGTCGGCGCGGAGCTGCCCCGAGTCCTGCGCGCGCCGTACCAGCCGGGCGATGCCCTCCTCGGCGCGGGCGCGTTGGCCCTCGAAGTCGACGGCGTCGGGGAACCGGGAGAGGAACGCGGCGGTGAAGCCCCGGTCGGTGGCCTGCATCGCGCACACCTTCTCGATGAGGGTGCGGAAACCGCGCCAGGGGTCGGGGTCCCGCAGCGCGTCGTCGAGAGCCGCGACGCACACCGCGAGCTGCTCGGAGAAGGCCTCCGCGACGAGGTCGGCGCGGGTGGGGAAGCGCCGGTAGAGGGTGGCGACGCCGACGCCCGCCCGCCGGGCGATCGTGGTGACGGGCACGTCGATGCCGTGGGCCGCGTAGGCCTCACGGGCGGCTTCGAGAATGCGGTCACGGTTGTGCCGGGCGTCGGCACGCAGCCCGGCCGGGGCGGCGGACGGGAGGGGCTCAGTGGCTGTGGCGGGGCGCTTCCGAGAGGGCTGAGCAGGCATGTCTCTCACTTTACGGTAAGTGGAAGGTGCCATCCACTTAGGCTGTTAGCTTGAGGAGAAGGAAGCGGAAACACCATTCCGCTTACGGTTCCCGAGACAGAGCAGGACGAGATACGTGGACGAGATGCGCGCGGCCCTCTACGACCGGTTCGGCCCCCCGGAGGTGCTGTACGTGGGCACGGTTCCCGTGCCGGACGTGCGGCCCGACGACGTGCTGGTCCGTGTCCACGCGGTCGGGGTCAACGGCGGTGAGCTGTTCGGCCGGGCCGGGAAGGTGCGCCTCGCGACGGGGCGCAGGTTCCCTCAGCGCACCGGGATCGACTTCGCGGGCGAGATCGCCGAGGTGGGCCCGTCGGTGTCCGGGGTGCGGGTGGGTGAGCGGGTGTGGGGGGTGCTGCCGCGACGCCTCGGCAGCGCGGCCGAGTACGTCGCCGTCTCACCCCGGAACATCTCGCCCGCCCCGGCGAACCTGACACCCGAAGAAGGCGTCTCCCTGCTGGCCGGAGGCACCACGAGCCTGACCGCGCTGACCGCCAAGTCCGGCCTCGGGCCCGGCGAGCGGCTTCTGGTGCGCGGCGGGGTCGGCAGCGTCGCGGTACAGCTCGGCAAGGTGCTCGGCGCCCACGTCACCGCTCTCGCGGGCGCGAAGAACCTCGACTTCGTCCGGGGGCTGGGCGCCGACGAGGCCTTCGACTACCGGGCGACCGACCCCGCCGGGCTGGGCACCTTCGACGTCGTCCTGGACACCGTCGGCACCCAGCACCGCGCCTACCGCCGCCTCCTGGCCCCGGGCGGACGCATGGTGGCCGTGGCCTTCGACGTCGACCGCCTCGTCCCCTCCGTCTCCTACCTGCTGGCCTCGGCCGTCCACGGCTCCCGGCGGGTGCGCTTCTTCAGCGGCAACCCGCACACCGAACTGCTCACCCGGGTGGCGCGGTACGCGCAGGAGGGCGGGATCCGCCCCGTCGTGGACACGGTCCACCCCCTGGCGGAGGTGGCGGCCGCCCACCGGGCCCTCGATGACGGCGGCGTACGCGGAAAGCACGTCATACGGATCGCGGGACCGGCCGGCGGCTGAGCGGGCGGCACCGGGCGGGCCCGGGGCGCGCCGCTGCGGCGCCGGGTCAGTACCAGCCGGCCGTGAGGGGCGGGTCGCACAGTTCGAGGACCACCTCACCCGCCTCGGAGGTCGTACCGTCGACGGGCCGGACCCGGTCACCGACGCTCACCAGATGGGGCGCCGCGCCCACGATCCGGCACCGGTACACAAAGCCCTCGGGGAAGCGCACGAGCGACTCGTTCCGCATCACCCGCGAATAGCGGTTCACGACGCTGGAGCGTACGACGACGCCGTGACCGTCGCTGCGTTCCGGTTCGAGGTCGCTCGACGCGCAGACGGGGCACAGCAGTTTACGGAAGGACGCGGTGCCGCACCATCGGCACAGTTGATAGACCAGCCCCTCCACGGTATGCGGCTCCGCCGTGTCGCAGGCCGTCCGCCCCACATCGATTCCGGTACTGAACACGACTCGGCCTCCCGCGCTCGACTCGGTGCGCCGCACCGCCGGCGACGGCACTCCGGCACCGTATGGCACTTAGTGCCAGCACGTAAAGGTACTGAGTGCCGATTCTTGCCCAACGGCCTTCGGGGATGGCCTTCGGGACGCCTTCCGTAGTGCCTCGCTGGGCCCCAGGGAGCGCCCCGACCGCAGGCTCAGTCCTTGCCGAGAGCCGATTCGACGCGCTGCACCACGCGCCACATGGGGGCGTTCTTCGCCGCGACCACCACGATCACCTCGTCCTCGCCGGAGGACGCGGCGGGCGGCGCGGCGGAAGGCTCGGCCGCCCTGCCCCACACGGTGCGGACGAGCTCCAGCGCCCGGTCCACCTCGGCCCCGGCATCGCCCTCACCGCCCGAACGCAGCCAGGACCGGAGGCCGTTGTTGTGCGCCGCGACCACCGAGGCGGCGATCACCTCCGCACGGAGCGCGGCGTCCCGGGTACCGGCGCCGCGCCGCTCCAGGTATCCGGCGAGGGTCCGCTCGTAACGGCGCACGACGGAGAGTTCGTAGGTGCGCAGACCGGGCACCTCCCGGGTGAGCCGGTAGCGCTGCACGGAGAATTCCGGGTTCACGGCGTACATCCGCAGCACGAGCCGGGCCGCGTCGCACACCGTGTCCACCGGGTCGCCGCCGTCGGCGGCCTCCAGGAACGCGGTCATGTCCGCGAGACAGCGTTCGTGATCGGGGAAGACCGCGTCCTCCTTCGACGGGAAGTAGCGGAAGAACGAACGCCGTCCCACCCCCGCCCTGGCGACGATGTCGTCCACCGTGGTCCGCTCGAACCCGCGCTCCATGAAGAGGCCGAAGGCCGCCTCGGCGAGCACGTCACGCATCGGAGGCTTCTTGGCAGGTCCGCGGTCCTCAGTCATGGCGGAAACGTAGCACCAGAAATGGACATCCGGCACTTGGTACCTTTACTCAGGGTACTGAGTGCCATAGGGTCGGCATACGAACCGCATCAGTGAGGAGAGCCGGCGTGAGCTTGAGGATCGTTGTCTGTGTGAAGTACGTGCCCGACGCGACCGGTGACCGGCATTTCGCCGATGACCTGACGCTGGACCGTGAGGATGTCGACGGTCTGTTGTCGGAGCTGGATGAGTACGCGGTCGAGCAGGCGTTGCAGATCGCGGACGGGGCTGATGACGCGGAGGTCACCGTGTTGACGGTGGGTCCGGAGGATGCCAAGGACGCGTTGCGCAAGGCGCTGTCGATGGGTGCGGACAAGGCTGTTCACGTCGAGGACGACGATCTGCACGGCACGGATGTGATCGGTACGTCGTTGGTGCTGGCGAAGGCCATCGAGAAGACGGGTTACGACCTGGTGATCTCGGGGATGGCCTCGACGGACGGCACGATGGGTGTGGTTCCGGCGCTGCTGGCGGAGCGGCTGGGGGTGCCGCAGGTGACGCTGCTGTCCGAGGTGTCGGTCGAGGGCGGGGTCGTGCGGGGGCGCCGGGACGGTGACACGGCGTCGGAGCGGCTGGAGGCGTCGTTGCCGGCGGTGGTGTCGGTGACCGACCAGTCGGGTGAGGCGCGTTACCCGTCGTTCAAGGGGATCATGGCGGCGAAGAAGAAGCCGGTTCAGTCGCTGGATCTGGATGATCTGGGGATCGAGGCGGGCGAGGTGGGTCTGGGTGGTTCCTGGACCGCGGTCGACTCCGCGGCCGCGCGTCCGGTCCGCACGGCGGGCACGATCGTGAAGGACGAGGGCGAGGGCGGCAAGGCGCTGGCGGAGTTCCTGGCCGGCCAGAAGTTCATCTGATCCCGTTCGTTCCTCGTTGTTCTCGTCTCGATGTGCAGGAGATTGAAGTTCCATGGCTGATGTTCTGGTTTTTGTCGATCATGTGGATGGTGCGGTCCGTAAGCCGACGCTGGAGTTGCTGACGCTGGCGCGGCGGCTGGGTGATCCGGTGGCGGTGGCGGTGGGTGCTGGTGCGGGTGCCACGGCGCAGGTGCTGGGTGAGCATGGTGCGGTGCGGGTACTGACGTCGGAGGCGTCGCAGTTCGCGGAGTATCTGGTGGTGCCGAAGGTGGATGCGCTGCAGGCGGCGGTTGGTGTGGTGTCGCCGGTGGCGGTGTTGTTGCCGTCGTCGGCGGAGAGCAAGGAGATCGCGGCGCGCCTCGCGGTGCGGATCGGCTCGGGGATCATTACCGACGCCACGGATCTGGAGGCGGGTTCAGAGGGTCCGGTGGCGACGCAGTCGGCGTTCGCGGCGTCGTTCACGACAAAGTCGCGGGTGTCGCGGGGCGTCGCGGTGATCACGGTGAAGCCGAACTCGGCGCCGGTGGAGCCGGTGGCGGGTGCGGGTGCGGTGGAGGAGCTGGTGGTGGAGTTCTCCGCGTCGGCGACGGGTACGAAGGTGCTGTCGCGGACGCCGCGTGAGTCGACGGGCCGTCCGGAGCTGACGGAGGCGGCGATCGTGGTGTCGGGCGGCCGGGGTGTCAACGGTGCGGAGAACTTCGCGGTGATCGAGGCGCTCGCGGATTCGCTGGGCGCGGCGGTCGGTGCCTCGCGGGCGGCGGTGGACGCGGGCTGGTACCCGCACACCAACCAGGTCGGGCAGACGGGTAAGTCGGTCTCTCCGCAGTTGTACATCGCGTCGGGTATCTCGGGTGCGATCCAGCACCGGGCGGGGATGCAGACGTCCAAGACGATCGTCGCGGTCAACAAGGACGCCGAGGCCCCGATCTTCGACCTCGTCGACTACGGCGTCGTCGGCGACCTGTTCGACGTGGTGCCCCAGCTCACCGACGAGGTCAACACCCGCAAGGGCTGACCCCACCAGCACGACGAGCACGACCTGCGAGGTCCGTACGACCCGCACGATCCAACGGCCCGGGGCCGCACGGTGAACACACCGCGCGGCCCCGCACCGCGTTCTCGCCCCGTTCCCGGACAAGCTGTACGCGGCGGACGGGCGGGTGATCTTCGATACGGCCCGGTTCGACTACCTCGACGACGCCCCCGCGCCCGACACCGTGCACCCGAGCCTGTGGCGGCAGTCGCAGCTGATCCGCAAGGGCGGCCTGTACAAGGTGGTGGACGGTGTCTACCAGGTCCGTAACAACGACATCGCCAACCTGACCGTCGTCGAGGGCGACACCGGTCTGGTGATCGTCGACTGCATGGCCTCGGTCGAGGCGTCGTCCCAGGGCATGGCGATGATCCGCGAGCACGTCAGCGACAAACCGGTCGCCGCCGTGATCTACACCCACACCCACATCGACCACTACGGCGGCGTCAAGGGCGTCGTGAGCGCCGAGGACGTGGCATCGGGCAAGGTGCCGATCATCGCCCCGGGCACGGTCTCCTCGTTCGACAAGCACGCGATCGGTGAGAACGTGATCGCCGGCAACGCCATGTCCCGCCGGGCCGCGTACGCGTTCAACAGCCTCCTGGACCCCGGCCCCGGCGGGTGCGTCACCTGTGGCATCGGGATCACCTCCGTGCCCGGCGTGACGATCTCGTACCTCTCGCCGACCGATCCGATCACCGAGACCGGAACGAGGCGGGACCTCGGCGGGCTGGAGTTCGAGTTCCTCTACGCCCCCGACACCGAGGCGCCCGAGGAGATGCACATCTGGATCCCGCAACTCGGCGCTCTGACCTGTGCGGAGAACGCCAACCACTCGCTGCACAACATCCAGACGCTGCGCGGCGCGCGCACCCGGGACGCACGCAACTTCGCCCGCTACCTCGACGAGACTCTGGAGCGCTGGGGCGACGACGTACAGGTGCACTACGGCCCCCACACCTGGCCGGTGTGGGAGAACCGGCAGGTGACGGCGTTCCTGGAGTCGCAGCGCGACACGTACAAATACCTCCACGACCAGGCGCTGCGGCTGGCCAACAAGGGCTTCACCCCCCTTGAGGCGGCCGAGGTGATCGAGCTGCCGCAGGAGCTGGGGCGCAAGTGGTTCAACCGCGGCTACCACGGGACCCTGCACCACGATGTCCGCGCGGTGTTCACCAAGGAGCTGGGGATGTGGGACGGCGACCCGGTCTCGCTGCATCCCCACCCGCCGGTCGAGGCCGCCCGGCGTTTCGTCGCCATGACCGGGGCGGAGAAGATCCTGGAGGAGGGGCGGCGCGCCCTGAACTCCGCCGACTACCGCTGGGCCGCGCAGATCCTGCACACCCTGGTCTTCGCGGAGCCGGACAACCGGGCGGCCCGCGAGCTACAGGCCGACGCGTACGAGCAGATGGGGTACCAGGCCGAGGGCCCGCAGTGGCGCGGCATCTTCCTCACCGCGGCCAAGGAGCTGCGTGAAGGCGTCCAGCCGGCCACCTTCGCCACCGCGAGCCCGGACACCATCCTGGCCATGCCGATCGACATCCTCTTCGACTTCGCCGCCGTGCACGTGATCGGGGAGAGGGCGGCGGACGTGGACCTGCGCATCGGCTTCCGCTTCACCGACCTGGACGAGACCTGGACCATGCGGGTGGCCCGCGGCGTCCTCAACGCCCGCCGCGGTGCCCACCCCGGCACCCCTCTCACGGTCACCGGCCCGAAGGCGGCGCTGGTCGGTGCGCTGCTGAAGCCCGCCGCCGCGCCGGGGATGGCGCGGGACGGGAAGATCACGCTGGACGGGGACGAGACCCTCCTCGGCGCGTTCGCCGGACTCCTCGACGAGTTCGACCCGAACTTCGCCGTCGTCACACCTTGAGCCTTCGTAACGCCTTGAGCTGTCGTCACACCGTGAGCCGTCATCACACCGTGAGAGGGGGCGCTGGGATCAGCCGAGCAGCTCCTCGATGAGGTCGGCGGCCCTCATGGTGCCGCCCTCGGCCCGTACCTGGGCCCGCAGCTCCGCCGAACGGCGCGCGACCTCCGGGTCGTCGACGAGTTCGGTGAGGGCGGACCGCAGCGCGTCCGCCGTGGCGTCCTCGGTGTCGATGCGGCGGGCCACACCCAGCTCCACGAGCCGGTCGGCGTTCATGAACTGGTCGGCGCCCTGCGGGACAGCGATCATCGGGACACCGGCGAAGAGCCCCTCGGCACTGCCGCCCATGCCCGCATGGGTCACGAAGGCGTCGGCCTGCTCCAGGATCGCCGGCTGGGGCACCCAGGAGTGCACCTCGACGTTGGACGGGATGTCACCGAGCTCGCGCCGGTCGGTGTGCCTGCCGACCTGGAGCACCACGTGCCAGCCGGGCAGGTCGCCGTACGCGGCCAGGCACCGGCGGTAGAACTCGGGCCGGTCGGTGTACGCCGAACCCAGCGAGACCAGCAGGACGTGCTCCGCGTCGGCGGGGCGGGTCCAGGCCTGCTCGCCGTCACGCGGGCCGGAGCACGAGCCGACGAACGTCACCGTGTCCGTGTCGACGTCGTCGCCGTGCGGCTGCATCGCCCGGGGGATCAGGGCGAGGGTGTTCGCGGGGCGGCCGCAGAAGACGTCCATGTCGGTGGTGGAGGCGCCGCACTCGGCGAGCCAGCGGCCGAAATTCGCCCGGTACACGTCGGCGCCGGGCAGCTTCCACAGCTGCGCCGCCACGTCCCGCCCGTAGCTCTCCCAGCCGACGGCGGTCGGGGAAAGCTGCATGAGAGGGCGCTTCTGCGATTCGGCGAGCGCACGCGCGGCGTATGCGCCGATGTCGTACAGGTAGAGGTCTGCGGGGTCGTCGTCGTAGAAGGCCCGCAGTTGCGGGAGGGCCTGGACCGCGTCCTCGAAGAAGAGGGTCATCGCCGCGATGGGGTCGTCGGGCCAGTTGTTGTCGGCGACCGGCAGCACGGTCCCGCACGGGACCAGTTCGGCGCCGGTTGCCTTGATGCGGTCGGCCACCATCGGACCGTTGGCGTAGGTCACCCGGTGGCCGCGGGCCACCAGTTCACGGATGACGGGAAGACTCGGAAGCACGTGACTGACGGCGGAGACACCGATCATCGCGATATGCGCGCGAGGGCGGACGGACATGGAGGATCACTCTTTTCGGCTCTACGGGGGAAGGGAATGGCTGACCGGCGCGTCGGCCACCCCGGCGGAGATGCCGGGTCGTGGGCGCGCGGACCTGCCGGACACGGGCGGGGCACTGCCCCGTCGGTGTCAGCCGTAGAGCTGGAAGAGATACATGCCGCAGACCCTAGCCCGCGTTCCGGACGCCCGCACGTGAATTTCCGGCACGCCACGTGTCCGGTTCCACACGGAGTGTCACACGGGCGGGGCTGCGGCTTCAAGTTCGTCGATGCTTCCCGACATGAGGGTCCGTACATGTTCGGTGATGTGTTCGGCCGGCCAGTCCCACCAGGCCAGCGCGAGCAGCCGGGCGACGTCCTCCTCGCTGTAGCGGGTGCGCAGGAGGCGCGCCGGGTTTCCGCCGACGATCCCGTAGTCGGGCACGTCCTTGGTGACCACGGAGCCGCTGCCGATGATCGCGCCGTGCCCGATCCGCACCCCGGGCAGGACGGTGGCGCTGTGGCCGAACCAGACGTCGTGGCCGACGACCGTGTCACCCCGGCCCGGCAGTCCGGCCAGCAGGTCGAAGTGGTCCGCCCACGATCCGCCCATCGTCGGGAACGGGAACGTGGAGGGGCCGTCCATCCGGTGGTTGGCGCCGTTCATGATGAACCGCACCCCGGTCCCGAGCGCGCAGAACCTGCCGATGACCAGCCTCTCCGGGCCGTAGTGGTAGAGCACGTTGCGCGTCTCGAACGCGGTGGGGTCGTCCGGGTCGTCGTAGTACGAGTACTCCCCCACGTCGATCAGCGGGGACTTCACCAGCGGCTTGAGCTGCACCACCCGCGGCTGGCCGGGCATCGGGTGGAGCACCGCGGGGTCGGCGGGCGATGACATGCGCGATTCCTTACGAGGGACGGGGCAGGGCCGGTCCATGATCGCGCCGCCGCCCGGCCGGGGCAACGGATATCCGCGACCGAGGCGCAACCGCCAGGTTGCTCCCGGATCAGTTACGTGCAACTCTGGAGTTGCACAAATCGGCGGCGCCCACCGAGACGGGCCGCCGGCGGCATTCATCGACGGCACTCAAGGAGTCTCCCCATGAGCGAGGACCGGATCGAAAGCGAAACCCTGATCGAGGCGCCCCTCGACCGGGTCTGGTCACTGGTGGCGCAGCCCGGGTTCTGGGCGGCCGACAAGGCGAACCTGCCCGGCACCGTGGCCAGGGAGGGCGAGTTGCTGCTGGCCAAGAGTTCCGAGTACGGCGAATTCCCGGTGCGGGTGGAGAAGGTCGAGCCGCCGACGTACCTGGCCTACCGCTGGGCCAGCGCGTTCCCCGGGCAGGAACTGCGCGAGGACAACAGCACCCTGGTGGAGTTCACCCTGACACCGGAGGGCGCCGCGACCCGGCTGCGCGTCGTCGAGAGCGGATTCGCGACGCTCCCCGGGTCCGAGGAGCTGCGCGGTCGCAGCTTCAAGGACAACACCGCGGGCTGGCCGATGGAGCTCGGCGCGCTCAAGGAGCGCGCCGAACAGCCTTCCGCGTGACGGAGGGATCCCCCGCCGTGCCCGGCGCCTTCGACGCCACCGGCGCGACCTCCTCGGCCGAGGGCGTCGACAACGTCCTGGGCGCACTGGCCGACCCGACGCGGCGCGCGCTGCTCGACCTGCTCGCCGCCCGGGGCGAGGCCACCGCGACCTCGCTCGCCGGGCAGCTCCCCGTCTCGCGCCAGGCGGTGGTCAAACACCTCACCGTGCTGGACGCCGCCGGACTGGTCACCGGGGGCCGGGTCGGCCGCGAGGTGCGGTACTCGGTGCGGCCCGCCGCGCTGAACGCGACAGCGCGGTGGATGGCGGGACTGGCAGCCGACTGGGACCGGCGGCTGGCGCACATCAAGCGCGTCGCCGAGGCGGCCGAACGGGATGCGCGCTGACCCTTCGCGCCACCCGCTCCCGGCTCGCCGCTCCCACCGGGCCGGCGGCCCGGTGGGAGCGGCGAGCCTGCCGCAGGAGCGCGGCGCCCAGGCCCGGAGGAGGGGATCAGGGCTGGATCGGCATGGACCAGCAGTTGGACTTGGCCGCCCGGCCCGCGAGGCGGTCGGTCAGCCATGAGATCGCGTCGCCCTGGTCGGTGATGAGCGGGACCACGTGGTTGGTGAGGATCTTGTCACCCAGGTTGGGCAGGACGATGGCGTCGTAGGTGACGTCGGCGCCCTTGCGGCACCAGTCCACGGCCAGCTGCCGGGCCTGTCCGTGGGGAACGATGTCGTCCTGGACGCCGGTCGCCAGGCGCACCGGACCGGCCGGCTTGAGGTTGCCGATGCGCTGCCTGTCGAGAGCGGCCTGCGCGCGGGGCTCGGCGGCGATGACGTCACCGATCGACTTGCCGCTGTTGGTCCACTTGCCGCTTCTGGCGAAGCCGTAGCCGAGGATCGCGTCGCCGACGCACATGGTCGAGGCGTCCTTCAGCGCGGCCTTGCCCGTGGCGTTGATGTTGGCCTCGACGACGGCCCGGACGTCGGGGTCGGCCTGGGCGAAGCCGTTGATGGACCAGGCCAGGGCCCCGGCGAGCGCGCTGCCGTCGATGCCCTTCATGACGGCGGTCAGATCGGCGGGCGGCGCCCCGGAGTAGGTGCCGGCCAGCTCGACGTCAGGTGCGTAGGACGGCTGCAGCTCGGCGGCCGAGGCACTGGCCCCGCCACCCTGGCTGTATCCGTAGAGACCCGTACGCGACTCGGGGGTGACGGAGGCGCCGGGCACGGCGTGCGCGGCGCGGGCCGCGTCCAGCAGGGCGTGACCCTCGTCGACCCGGTTGACGTAGGTGTGCAGCCGGTCGGTCGTACCGAGTCCGACGTAGTCGGTGACGACGACCGCGGTACCGGCGGCGAGCAGCCGGTAGATGGCCAGGGCCTCGTAACCGACCGACACTGTCTCGCCGTTCAGGGTCAGCGGGTACTGGAGTGCCATCGAGGGCGCGCACTGGTCACCCTGCCCCATGGTGCCCGCGGCCACCGCCACCAAAGGCCTCGGTCCGCCGCGCTTCCAGGCGGCCGACGGCTCGATGTAGGCGCCGGTCACCGCGACCGGCTGCCCGTTGGAGTCGGTCGACCTGTACATGAGCCGGGTGGCAGTGCCAGGCATCGGGCGGCCGTCCAGGCCCGGGATGCCCAGCCCCAGTGGGAGCGGCTCCTGTCGGATCAACGCGCCGTTGGTGGAGGGCAGTTCGGCGGGCGGGTTGTAGAAGGCGGGGATCGTCACCCCCCGGGACACCACCGGCTCCGATCCATCGACGGCGGTGGCGGGTACGGCGTACGTGATCGCGCAGGCGGCCGCCGTCACGGCGACGGCCAGTACGCGCGCGGCGCCGGCACAGGGCGAACGGCGTGGGGAGACAGCCGAGTCGGCGGCCTCGAAGGTGGAACGCGAACGGGTGCTCTTGCGGCTCACAGCTCACTCCTCGCTCTGCTCGGAATGCAGGTGAGCGCAAGCTAGCAGCGGAACTTACCGGAGGTAACCCACCAGTAAGTTACGCTGCGGTAACCATTGCGGCGCATGCGTGCGGCGCGATCGGGGGCGGGGCGGCGCCCTCCCGCCGGGCGGGAGGGCCGGGCGCGCGGCCGAAGCGGGCTTCCGGAGCGCACAAGTTCCCTATTCTTGGGGCGAGCTGATCGCCCAATGCCTCACGCACTCTGGAGTTCACCATGTCCCGACCGGCGAACGACGCCACCTCCCTGCACATCGACACCAGCAAGCCGCATCCCGCGCGGATGTACGACTGGTTCCTCGGCGGCAAGGACAACTACCCGGTGGACGAGGCGATGGGACGCCAGATGCTCGCGCTCGAACCCGGCATCCCCGTAATGGCGAAGGTGAACCGCGCTTTCATGCACCGCGCCACCCGCTGGCTGTCCGGCCAGGGCATCCGGCAGTTCCTCGACATCGGGACGGGAATACCCACCGCGCCCAACCTCCATCAGGTGGCCCAGAGTTCCGAGCCCACCACCCGTGTCGTCTACTGCGACAACGACCCGATCGTGCTGGCTCACGCCGAAGCCCTGCTGAGCGGCACCCCGCAAGGCGCGATCGACTACGTGCAGGCCGATGCGCGCGATGTGGACGCCATCCTCGAACAAGCGGGCAAGACACTGGACTTCAGCAAGCCGGTCGCACTCTCGATGATCGCGCTGCTCCATTTCGTGAGTGACGAGGACGGCGCGTACGAGCTGGTGAGCAGGCTGACAGGGGTACTCGCGCCGGGCAGCCACGTCGTGATCTCGCACCTCACCGCCGACTTCCATCCGGAGGAGGCCCAGAAGGTCGACGAGATGTACAAGGCCAACACGCTCACGCTGGCGCCCCGCAACCGTCAGCAGTTCGCCGCCTTCTTCGACGGACTGGAGATCGTCGAGCCCGGCATCGTGGCCGGTGAGACCTGGCACCCCGAGCTCGGCGAACCGGTTCCCGGCCAGGACGACATCATCAGCGCCGGATACGTGGCGGTGGGCCGCAAGCCGTAAGAGCCACCGCTCCACCGATCGCCCCGCCCCCGCCACGCGCGGGGGCGGCCGCGTCCCGGAACCGGAGAACAAGGTCACTTCAGTCACCGCACGACATCACGCGTGATTCGTGCCAGAACCCGGCGCATCGGCATCAACCCCTTGCCGAAGGGGACTTGTGAAGGCCGCCTCCCCCCGGACCCCGCCTGCCGGACCGATCCACGCAGTGGCGGACAACAGCCCGTCCGGGACGGTCACCATCGTTAATCGGATCTAACCTTTCCACAACGGCGCACCGACAACCGCCGGCTTCTCACCGCACGGCCGGCTGGATCAAGAGCGTATTCCGCATACATATCTGACAGCTCATCAGTTGCGGACATCATGCCGGTCACAGTGTTCCAGTCGAGGCGCTGATGAGATTCCGCTTGTGCTCGCTGGGTACATCTTCTGAGCAATTGTGATCGAGTTGGACCGCTTCCGCATTGCTGCGTGAGCGCAAACTTTCGCCGATGTACGCGTCGGTAGTTGCGTGCCACGGCATAGGATCAAGCCGCGCCACCGGGGTCCCGCCCGCCCCTCCTGTCCCAACTGCAACTGTGCACACGATGCACCAACGTCCATACCAGCACCCCACACCCCCACACTCCGTTAACAGGTATCTGTGTGTCACCGATACTCAGCACCGGTTCCGGTGATGGAGCCGCGCAGTGAAAATCAATCGTCGTCTTGTCCTGCTCGTCACCGCGCCCCTCACGGTCGCGGTCACCTTCTCGGTCCTCGCCCTCGCTCCGGCGACCACCCAGGCGCTCCAGGCCGACCGGCTGACGGAGATGGTCGATGTCGCCGCCGTCGCGGGTGATCTGACCCATCAGTTACAGCGGGAGCGGGCCACCGCCACCGCGCTGGTCTCCAAGCAGGGATCAGCGGACGCGTTCATGAAGAGTTCCAACGCGACCGACGAGAGCATCACCGCCTTCAACAGCAGGACCGGTCAGCTGTCCGAGGTACCCGGCAGCGCACAGACCGCACTGACCCGAATCCAGCGCTTCGTGGAAGAACTGCCCGCCCTGCGTGCGCAGGTGCGCTCGGGCAGCACGACCATCTCCGCGCTCGCCTTCGGCTACCGGATCGTCATCGCCGACCTCAACGGCTACCGCGACGGCATCGCGCAGGCCGACGGGGTCGACGCCGACATCGCGGACCGCATCCGCGCCGCCGCCGCCCTGTCCGAGGCCACCGAGCACACGGCTCAGCAGCAGGTCACCGTGATGAGGGCGCAGGCCGCGGGCGGCTTCACCATCGCCTCGCAGCGCACCTTCGACGCCAGCCGGCTGGGCTACACGGAGTCGACCGGCGCCATGTACGGCCTCGGCCCCGCCGAGTGGCGGACCTGGCTGGAGCGCACGCTCTCCGGCCCGAAGGCACTGGCGGCCCGCGAGCTGGAGGACCGGATCGGGCGCACGGGCACCAGCAAGGACATCGACGTCACCGCCCAGGAGTGGCAGAAGGCCTCCGACGACCGCCAGACGCTGCTGCGTTCGGTGGAGAAGCGGATCGACGCGTCCGTCATCGTGACGGTCTCCAAGGAGCGCACCAGGCTCCTGTGGACCGCCGGTGCCGAGGTCGCCCTGGTACTGCTGACCCTCGTGGGCGTCGTCGTCGTCGCCGTCCGGCTGGGGCGCGTCATGATCCGGCGGCTGCGCGATCTGCGCAACGCCGCGCACGAGGTGGCCCACACCGCGCTCCCCGCCGTGATGACCGAGCTGTCCCGGCCGGGCGCGCTGAGCGGCTCCACACCCGAGGAGGTCGCCGAGCGGTCGGGCAACCCGGTCAAGACCACGGGCGGGGACGAGATCGGTGAGGTCGGCGAGGCGTTCAACGCCGTTCATCACGAGGCCGTCCGGCTCGCCGCTCAACAGGCCCGGGTGCACGAACAGTTCGCGGAGACCCTGGTCCGCGTGGCCCGAAGGGGCGCACAGCTGACCAGTGTCATGGTGTCCGAGCTCGACACCGTGCAGCGCGACGAGGCCGACCCCGACCGCATGCAGACGCTCTTCGCCCTCGACCACCTCGCCATCCGCATGGAGCGCAATACCAACAACCTCCTGGTACTGGGTGGTTACGGCAACGCCCGGGTGCGTTCGGCCGACATCGGCTGCTCCACGGTCATCGTGGCGGCGGCCCAGCAGATCGAGCGATTCGACCGCGTGTCCCTCGGCGTCGTCGAAGCGGGTATCGGCATCGCCGCCCGTGCGGTGCACGACGTGGCGCACGTCCTGGCCGAACTCCTCGACAACGCGACCCGGTTCTCACCTCCCGACGCACAGGTCGGGGTCGCCGTGTGGCGGCTGTGGGACCGGGCCGTCGTGCAGATCGTCGACGAGGGTGTGGGGATCACGCCGGAGCGCCGGGCCGTCCACAACGCCGCGCTGCGCGAGCCGCAGGCAGGCATCGGGGACGTCCGGTCCATGGGTCTGCACGTGGTGGCACGGCTCTCGGCGCGTCACGGCATCGTTGTCGAACTGCGTGACTCCTCCGGTCCCGGCACCATCGCCGAGGTCACCCTGCCGGCGAACGTGCTGACCGAGATCCCGCAGGAGACGGCACCGGGCACGCCGGGCGAGGAACGCGGCGGTGGCGTCCGCTACGAGGCGCCGCGTCCGGTCGGCGCACTCGGACAGCCGGTCCGCAGGCAGCCGGGCGATGTGGCCGGGCGGCCGGTCCGGCCCGTCGGCGCGGGTGCCGGCGTCCGGGCAGGCGGTGCCCCTTCGGGCGCGGCGAGGTCCGGCCATCCGGGCGACGGGGACGCCTCGTCCGCCGGCGCCCACGACGCGGGTTCCGCCACCGACGGGCGCGAGCGCGCCACCACGCCGGCTCCGCATCCCGTGCATGACGAACCCGTCTCACGCGTCGCGGGAGTCAGCGCGTCCGGCCTGCCCCTGAGGCAGCGCAACACGCCCCAGCAGTGGCCCAGCCTGGGCAAACGGGGCGGCACCGATCAGCGGTCCGGCGCCGCCGCACCGCGGCCGTCGCCCCGCCGCCGGGACTCCCGGCAGGTCTCCGACGTCCTCGCGGCCTACGCCCAGGGGATCAACCGGAGTACGAACCCCCGCGGGCGTTCCGCCACCGACGACAACACCGAACGGACCAAGAAATGACCTCACCCACCGACCTGAGCTGGATCCTGAGCGACTTCGCCGGACGCATTCCGGAGGTCACCCAGGCGATAGCCGTGTCCGTGGACGGACTCGCGCTGGCCTACACCGGTGTGGAGCGTGACGACGCCGACCGGCTGGCGGCCATCGCCTCCGGCGTCGTCAACCTGCTCTCCGCCGCAGCCCAGTTGACGAACACGGACCCCGTCGAGCACAGCCTCACCGCGATGGAGGGCGGCTACATGTTCTCGATGGCAGTCTCCAGCGGCGCCTCGCTCCTGGTGACCACCACCAGGGACGCGGACATCGGCGAGGTCAGCTACATGATGTCCGAACTGATCAACCAGGTCGGCGACGCGCTGTCTCCCCACGTCCGCGCCCCGAGCATCTCGCCCACGCACTGAGTACCGGCGGTCCCCCACCGCCACCCCGACGCGTCCGTCCGTTCCGCTCGGCGGCCGAGTCAGCCCGTTCCACCCACTCCTCGCGATGAGAGCCCTCATGTTCTTCGATATATCCAGCCCACGTCACCGCAGACTCCGGCCGGTGTGCGCTGCCGCCCTCGCCCTCGGCCTGGCAGCCGTCAGCGGGTGCAGCAGCGACAGCGGCTCCGGCGGCGACACGGTGAAGGTCGGCCTGGTGGCCTCGCTGTCCGGTACCTACAAGCCGGTCGGAACGGACCTGCGAGCCGGCTTCGAGCTCTATCTGAAGACGCATGACAACAAGCTGGGCGGGCGCAAGGTCGAGCTCGTCGTGGCGGACGAGGGCGACGGCCCCCCGACCGCCGTTCCCGCCGCCACCAAGCTGGTCAAGAAGGACAAGGTCGACGTACTGACGGGCCTCGTCAGCGGTGGCTCGGTCAACGCGGTGCTGCCGCTGGTCGACCAGGCCAAGATCCCGTTCCTGGGGTCGAACGCCCGGCCGCCCGTCAAGGACCTCGAGTACGTGTGGACGACGAGCTTCATGTCCGACGAACCGGGCAAGGCCATCGCCCCGTACGTCAAGGAGAAGGTGGACGGACCGGTCTACGCGATCGGCCCGGACTACCAGGGCGGTTACGACGAGCTGCGCGGCTTCACCAAGGAGTTCGAGCGGATCAAGGGGAAGCTCGCCAACCCGGACGGCAAGACCACCTGGACGCCGTTCCCGAAGACGACCAACTTCATGCCGTACTTCGCCGACATCGCCAAGACCGACGCCAAGGCGGTGTACTGCTTCTACGCGGGCAAGGCCGCGATCGACTTCGCCAAGCAGTACGCGCAGTCCGACATCGCCGACCTGCCGCTGTACACGGCGTTCGTCACCGAGGGCAGTGTCCTTCAGGCGCAGGGCAAGGCGGCGAAGGACATCTACTCGGTCCTGAACTACGCCCCCGACCTCGACAACGCGGCCAACCGCAAGTTCGCCGCCGACTGGACGGCCGAGTACGACACCCAGCCGACCACGTACGCGATGTCGTCCTACGACGCGGCCGCCGTGCTGGACAAGGCGATCGCCGACGCGGCGAAGGACGGTGACGTGACGTCGCAGACCATCAACAAGGCGATCTCCGGCCTGGGTCAGATCGACAGTCCGCGCGGCGCCTGGGAGTTCAGCGAGAAGGCGCACTCGCCGGTGCAGACCTGGTACCTGCGTCAGGTGCGGCCGGACGGCAACCAGCTGGCCAACGTCATGGTCCAGGACCTGGCGACGCTCGGCGGCTGACATGGAGCTCCTTGATGCCCACCTCGTGCCGGCGGTGGACGGCGTGGCCTACGGGCTGCTGCTGTTCGTGGTCTCCGCCGGCCTGAGTCTCGCGTTCGGCACCGCGGGCGTGCTCAACCTGTCGCACGGCACGCTGTACGCGATCGGCGCCTACACGGGCGCCGAGCTGAGCGACGGGACCTGGGGCGGCCTCGTCCTCGGGCTGGCCGCCGGAACCGCGGCGGCGGGCCTCGCGGGGGCGGGGCTGTCCGCCGCGACGGTCCCGCTCGCCCGTCGTGGGCATCTCGCTCAGGCACTGCTGACGTTCGGGATCGCGCTCGTCGGCGGTGATCTGCTCATCCAGCTCTTCGGGGCGGACGAGCTCCCGGTACGCGTCCCCGAGGCGCTCGACACCTCGGTGCGGCTGCTGGGCCACCGTTACCCCGCCTACCGGCTCTGCTTCATCGTGATGGCCCTGCTGCTGGCGGTGCTCGGTACGTGGGTGCTGACCCGGACCCGTGTGGGGGCGGCGGCGCGGGCCTGTGCCGACGATCCGCAGATGCTCGCCGCGACCGGCCGCAGCCCCCGGGCGGTTCACACCGGCGTCCTCGCGGCGGCGGGGGCGCTGGCCGGTGCGGCGGGAGTGCTGGGGGCGCCGATCATCGGCCCCGGGCCCGGGACCTCGGAGAACGTGCTCATGCTGTCCCTCGTGGTCGTCGTCCTCGGCGGGCTGCGCTCGCTGTGGGCGACGGTGGCGGCGGCGATCGTCGTGGGCGAGGTGCAGACGCTCGGCGTCTCGGTGCTGCCGGACCTGGCCCCGTACCTGCTCTTCGCCGCGATGGCGGCCGTGCTGGTGTTCCGCTCCCGCTTCGCGGAGCCGGCGACGGCGCACGGCCCGCAGGACCCCGACCCGGACCCGGTCGCCCGGCTGCGCCGCCACCTCGCCGCACGGCTGAGGGCGCGCCGGACCGCCGCCGCGACGGCGACCGGGCCCGCCGCCGTGACCGAGCCCGCCCGGCCGGTGCGCGGGCCCGCGTGGCGGCAGGCCGTCCCGCTGCTCGTGCTGCTCGCACTGCTGATCGCGCTGCCGGCGATCCTCGACTCGTACAGCATCTCGCTGGCCGGCTCCGCGCTGGCTCTGGGGCTCCTCGCGGTCAGCGTCACCATCCTCACCGGCTACGCCGGGCTGCCCACGCTCGGGCAGACCGCGCCGTTCGCCGTGGGCGCGTACGCCACCGCGAACCTCGCGGACGCCGGGTGGACGGTGGGGCCCGTCCAGATCGTCCTCTCGGCGCTCGCCGCAGCGGTGTTCTCGGCGGTGACGGGGCCCGCCGTGATCCGGGCCCGCGGCACCACGGTGCTGATGATCACGCTTGCCGTCGGTGAGCTGACCGGCGCGGTCATCAACCAGGTCAAGTCCGTCACCGGTGGCGCCGACGGTCTCGTCGGATTCCCCTCCACCCGGGCGTTGTGGGGCGGTGCGGGGATGACCGACGAGAGCGACCTCTACAACTACGCGCTCGTCGTCGCCGTCGTCTCCGTCGCCGTCACGCTGCTGGTGCTGCGCTCCCCGGCCGGGAAGCTGCTGACCGGCACCCGGGGCGCCGAGGCGCGGATGCGCGCCTCGGGGCACCCCGTGGGGCGCTACCTGCTGGTGGCGCACGTCTGCGCCGGCGCACTGGCCGGGGTCGGCGGCTCGCTGATGGTCAGCGTCCAGCAGTACCTCTCCCCCGCCGACGTCGGATTCGAGATCGCCGCGTTCGCGCTGCTGGCGACCGTCATCGGCGGCACGACCTCGGTGATCGGCGCTCTGCTGGGTGCCGGACTCATCGTCTTCACCCGGGACTGGGTCGCCGGTTCGTGGCCCGGCCACGGGCCGCTGCTGCTCGGTGCGCTGTTCATCGCCGCCGTGTACCTGCTGCCCCGGGGTCTGGCCGGTCTGCTCGGCGGACCCGGCCGGGGCGGGCCGGCGCCGGACGGCCGGCACCCGGCCACCACCACGCCCGCATCCGCCCCGCCCGCCGCCGGGAAGGTCTCCCCATGACGTCCGCGAAGACCGCGGCACCGCCGCCCCCGGTGCTGGATCTCGACCGTCTCAGCCGCAGTTACGGCAGCCTCACCGCCGTGGACGACGTCAGCCTGCGGCTCCCCGCCGGCGCCCGGCACGCCGTCATCGGCCCCAACGGCGCCGGCAAGACCACGCTGCTCAACCTCATCGCGGGTACGGACCGGGCCGACCACGGCACCATCGCCCTGAACGGCACGGACATCACCCGGACGGCCACCGCCAGACGCAGCCGTCTCGGCATCGCCCGCAGCTTCCAGCAGCCGACGGTGATCTCCGAGCTGACGGTGCTGGACAACGTCGTACTGGCCGGCTGGCCGCACCACCCGAAGCGCCGGGGGGCCTGGCGCAGCCCGTCCCGCTACCGGCTGCACGCCGAGGCCGCGGGCCGTCACCTGGAGACCGTCGGCCTCGCGGACCTCGCGCACCGGCCCGCCGCCACGCTCTCCCACGGGCAGCGCCGCATGCTCGACCTCGCCGCCGCGCTGGCCGGGGACCCGCGGCTGCTCCTCCTGGACGAGCCCGCAGCCGGTCTGACCGACGGTGACATCGGCCGGCTCCTCGGCATCCTGGGCGGCCTGCCGGACAGCGTCGCGATCATCCTGGTCGAGCACCACGTCGAGGTCGTCGCCCAACTGGCCACGTCGGTCACCGTGCTGGCGGCCGGGCGGGTCCTGGTCACGGGGCCGACCCGGGAGGCGCTCGCCCACCCCGAGGTCCGCGACGCCTACCACAACACCGGCACGGCGGCGGGCCGGGCACGGAACGAGGCGGCGGGCTCCGGCGCCGCTGTCGCCGGGCCGTCCACCACCGACGCGAGAGGATGACCCGGTCCACGATGCTCGAACTCACCGGCCTCACCGCGGGCTACCACGGCGGCACCGTCCTGCACGGGGTCGACCTGGCGGTGCCCGCCGGCACGGTCCACGCCGTCGTCGGCCACAACGGCGCGGGCAAGACCACCCTCGTCCACACCGTGGCCGGTCTGATGCGGCCCGGGGCCGGCACCGTACGGCTCGACGGCCGGGACCTGACGGGCCGGCCCGCGCACCGGATCGCCCGTGCCGGTATCGGCCTCGTGCCGCAGGGCCGCAGGGTCTTCGCCGGGCTCACCGTCGCCGAACACCTGCGGCTGTCCTACCGCCCGCCGCGCCGGGGCGACACCGCGCGCCCGAGCGTGTGGACGCCCGCCCGGGTGCTTGAGCTGCTCCCCCGGCTGGGCGAGCGCCGGGGCAACCGGGGAGCGGATCTGTCGGGCGGCGAGCAGCAGATGCTCGCCCTGGCCCGCGCGCTGCTCAGCTCACCGAGCGTGCTGCTGCTCGACGAGCCGACCGAGGGCCTCGCGCCCGCCCTCGTCCGCCAGGTCCACGAGCTGGTCCCCACGCTGGCCGGTGAGGGCATCGCCGTACTGCTGGTGTCCCCCAGCCCGGCGCAGGCGGCCGAGTGCGCCGACACACTCACGGTGCTCACGTCGGGGCGGACCACGCTCCGTCTCGAGGGCGCGGACGCGCGCGCCGACGCGGGCGCCCTGCATGCCGCGCTCGAACTCGTGCCGACGGCCCCCTGAAGGCGGTCCCGGGCACAGCCGGGGGCGGTGGCCATGTGCGGTCACCGCCCCCGTAACGCTCCGGACCAGCCGTCCTAGCCGGCCTGTCCCGCCTTCATGCTGTGGCCGCCGAAGCCGCTGCGCCGGTCGGAGCCGCTGTTCTGGTCCTGCCACCAGGCGTCGAACTCCGGCTGTTCCATGGCGGACCAGTCCGGTGTGTTCTCGACCTGCGCGCTGCCCATCCTCCGGGCGAGCGCGACCATGGCCGCCCCGACGGCGCCACGGCCGGAGTCGTACCGTTCCAGCACCTCTTTCCAGCTGTCCCCGGCCAGCCAGGCGGCCTCCAGGGCGGTGGCGTCCTGGAGCGCCTTCACGCTGCCGCCGCCGATGTGCGGCCGGGCGACGCTGGCCGCGTCGCCGACGAGCAGCATCCGGCCGGAGGTGTAGTGCGGCACCTCCAGGTCGTAGATCGGCTGGATGAAGGTGGTCTCGGCGGGCGTGCTCAGGACCCTGGCCGCCCAGTACGGCGGGAAGTTGTCCGCGACCAGGGCACGCAGGTGTGCGGTGAGTTCGGCGTTCAGACGGCCCGGCGGCAGCGAGGTGGGCGTCCGCAGGTCGGCCTGGAGGGCGTCGGTCTGCGGGGGCACGGTGTAGAGCACCCAGTTGAGCCGGTGTCCGCCGGTGCCGTCCGGGATGCGGTAGATCATGCAGTGGCCGCCGGGGAAGACGACGTTGTGCGCGGACATGCCGTCCGAGGGGAGCCCCTCGACGTCCGGCGAGGTGCCGCGCCAGCCGATGTATCCGGCGTACGTCGCCCCGGTGCCGGGAAACATGGCCTCGCGGACGACGGAGCGGTAGCCGTCGGCACCGATCACGACGTCGAAGCGCTGCTCGTGGCCGTCGGCCAGACGCAGCGTCACACCGTCCGGGTCCGGCTGCACGGCGGAGACCACGGAGCCGGACCGGTAGGTGACGTCATCGGGCACCCGGCGGCGCAACTCGCTCCACAGCGAACCCCAGTTGTAGGCCCGGAAGGGGAACGGCTGCTCGCCGACGGCCCGGCCGTGCTCCGCGTCGCCCTCGCGCACGCTCCACACCCGCCGGTTCAGCGGCGCCCAGGGCATCTCGGGGGCCACGTACCCGGCGTCCCTCAGCTCGTCGTAGCGGTCGCTGTGCAGGGCGATACCCACACCCCTGTCGCGGAGTTCGGCGTCCGCACGTTCGAAGACGGTGACCTCGCCGGCTCCCCCGCGCGACGCGGCCAGGGCCGCGGCACACCCCCCTATGCTGCCGCCGACCACGGCGATGCTGCCTCCACGCATGACTGGTACTCCACTCACTTGGCGTTCCGGCCGCCGTTCGGGGGCTCTGCCGCGTCGGCTCGACCGGTCGGAAATCCACAAGCACTGAGGCTCGTTGTGCTGTTTCGGTAGGTCAGGGCACGGAGGGAATCCTATCCAGCGGACGTCGGCCGGTGAGCCCCGCACACCGGCCCGGCCCGTGGGGCGCTCATGAGCGGACGGCGGCCGCGATCCGTTCCCGCAGCGCGACGACCTCCGCGTCGTCGGCGTAGCGCCGGCACTCCTTGGACAGGTCCATCACGTCCTCGACCGCACGGTTCGAGCGCAGGCGCCCCAGCTCGTCCAGGGCCCGGTGAGCCACCGTCAGGGCATCGCCCGGGTCGCCCGTCGCCATGATCAGTGTGGCGAGCTTGGTACCGCAGAGCGCGCGCGAGCGCACATAGGCGTCGGTGTACCCGTCCATCGCCTTCGTGAGCCTGGCCGTCGCCACCGCGGGCGACTGCCCGGAGAGCAGCGTCAGATCGAAGGCGGCGTGCCCGGTGTCGCCGTGGTGCTGCGCGTCGTCGTAGAAGCTCATCCAGACGACGTCCTCGTTCTCCCTGACCGCGCCGAAGACCTCGTCGGAGCGGTCGATGGCGGCCATGGCCTGGCCGGGGCGCCGCATCTTCGCCCACGCTCGGGCACGGGCGTTGTGCAGCATGGCCTGTTCCCGGGGGGTGAGGCGGTCCGCGCGCACCAGCCCGTCCTCCGCGTGGGTGAGCCCCTCGTCCGGCATGCCGCACCAAATGGACTGCCGGGAGAGCCAGTTAAGGGCGGCTGCTCTCAGATGCCAGTCATCGGCGCGTTCGGCGCACCAGCGGCCGAACCGCAGGAGCCGGGTCGCGTCCTCGTGCTCGTACGCGTCGAAGGCGCTCGCCCCCAGCACGACGGACAGTCTCCCGACCGCGGCGAACAGCTCCGCCTCCAGCGCGGACGGGCAGTCGGCGGCGAGGAGGCCCCGCGCCCAGTGCAGTTGGCCGTACAGGGAGCTGCGCACGATGCCGCCGCCCCCGTAGAGGTTGTCCCACTCGGCGATGACCGCGGCAGCGGCGAGCACTTGGGCGATGTCCTCGGGGCGGACGACCGAGGGGGGTTCGGCACGCCTCGGGCCGACGAGGCCGGGCGGATGCCCGTCGAACACCCACTCGACCTGCCCGGCCTCTCCGGCCGGCCGGTGCACCGGAACTAAGCTGTCCGCATCGTCGGACCGCCCGGCGGCCTCCTCCTCGACCAGGCGCCACAGCCGTCGCAGGGCTCCACCGGCCTCCAGGGCATCGTCGAGCCTGCGGGCCAGTCCGGCGTCGCACAGGCGCTCGTTCTTCTCGATGCGCTCGATCATCGTGCCGCTGAGGTGGACTCTCTTGCCCAGCCCCTTCGAGGAGAGCGATCTGACGTTCCGCCAGTTACGGAGTTCCTTGCCCCACCAGGCGCGTGCGGACTCGGTGTCGTCCAGGAGCTTCGGCTTCTGCGGCATTTCCTCTTCCATCGGCGCCGTGATGCGGACAGCTGCCACGGTTGCGGACTGTCTGCATCATCATCGGCCGATGCGGCTGATCCTGCCCCGGCCATGTCCTGCTCGGACTGAATACTGTAACCAGGAGAGCGGGCAGGGTGATTCCGGCAGGACCGCTGTGATCGGGCCGCGGCGGGCGGGAGTCGGCCGCCCGCGTCGCCACCGCAAGGCCGGGCCCTGCGAACAGGGCCGCAGGTCAGCGGGGTTGGGGGCCGCCGCAGCGCAGCGCTGCGGCGAACTCTCCCCACGCGGGGTGCGTGAAGCTGAGGACCGCGCCGTCGGACGTCTTCGAGTCACGCACGAGGAACGCGTGCTGCCACTCGGAGCATTCGACGCACTCCCCGTCGGCGTTGGCGCTGTAGCTGCTCTTGAAGAACTCGGGGCGGATCTGTCGGGCCATGCGCAAACTCCTCGTTACTTCCGGTTTCGCAGGTGCGTCGTGCTCGCCTCGGCGATCAGTTCGGCGGAGGCGGCCGTGTCCAGTGCCTCCTGGCGCAGGAAGGCCATCGCCTCGGCGTACTGCTTCAACGCCAGGGGTTCCTCCAGGAACAGCGAACCGCTCTGGTTCTCCAGGAAGACGACGTCCAGGGAGGGATCGGGGCCGCCGAAGACGATGAACGTGCTGAGCGCGGCGCTGTACGCACCCGCCGAGAACGGCAGCACCTGGATGCTGATGTTCGGCTCCCGTCCCCGGGCGAGCAGATGGTCGAGCTGGGCCGCCATGACCTCACCGCTCCCGACCCTGCGCCGGACGACCGCCTCGTCCAGGACGACGTGGTAGGCCGGCGGCGTCGCACGGTCCAGGATCCGCTGACGCAGCATGCGGATCCGCAGGAACTCCTGGAGGTCCTGCGGCGGGAAGGTGTTCCCGGGGGTGGCCTTGATCTCCTGGGCGTACCCCGGCGTCTGGAGCAGGCCGGGCACCACGCCCACGGTGTGGTGCCTGATGCGCGACGCCTCGTTCTCCAGGGCGAGCAGCATCCGCATCCGGTCCGGGAGCTTCGCGGCGAACGGGATCCACCAGACTTCGGTGTCCCGGCTGTTCTTGGCCAGTTCGACGAGGCGCTGACGCTCCTCGTCGGAGGCACCGTACGCGCGGCAGAGCTGGTCGACCTGGTTCCACCGCACGTTCCCCTTGGCGCGCTCGTACCGGCTGACCGTCGCCTTCGAGACCCCGGCGCGCTCGCCCGCCTCCTCGGCCGACAGCCCGCAGGTGTCGCGCAGGGCGAGCAGCCGGACTCCGAGCTGCCGCCGTCGCGTGACCGGTCCCATTCCCGCGGCGGGATCCGCGGCCCCGGCCGGCACCGTCAGCCCTTCGGTCATGGCACTACCCCCTTGGACATGCCGCCCCGGCCTCCCCGCCGGCGCGTAACAGCCACAAGGAAGTTACCGTGCGGCACCAGGATCGCGCTGCCGCCGCGCCCGTACACGCAACGCTCATGCGGACACTTACCCAGCGAGCGTTACACCGGGAGAGATCCAGGGCCATACTCCAACTCGGCAGGAACCTCGTTAGAAACACAGGTCACTTCGAACCCGTTCCGAGTGACCTGGCGTCGATCGTCTCCACTACAAGGACTTCCGCGATGGGCCACCCTACGAGCAACCGCGCAGCGGCTCATCGCCGCGAGGTCCTGAGAGCTCGCCCCGCCGCCCGCTGGAGGCCGGCCGCCCCGTCGCGCACAGGCTGCCCGTGCGCGCCCGGCGCTGACGGCGAACACACCCCACGGCGCAGAGCCGTCGGCCCGTCCCGGCCGGCTGATCGCGCCCCGCGGAGAGTGTGATGCCCCCGACCCTCGCACGGTCGTGCCGCGCCTCCCGCCGTTCCCTGCCGACAGCCCCGCGAACCACCGGGCCGCGCGCCCGCACCATGCCATCCGCAGGCCGCCCCGGCGGCCCCGGCCCACAGACCCGGTTACCCCGGCACTACGGAGTACGGACATCATGAAACGCCATCTCCCGCGTATCGAGCAGCACTTCCCGACCGGCGGCACGCAGACCGGAGCACACGTCCGTGACGACGGCCGGGCCGGCCGGGCAGCCGCCTCCATCACGTTCCCGGGGGTCTGATGCTTGCGCTGACGCTGGTTCTCGCGGTGCTGGCAGTGGCCGTCTCGGTGCTGGCGGTCCGTTTCCGCGGCGCGGCACGCCGGGCGGAACAACGGGCCGGCCAGCTGCACGAGCACTCCGAGCGGCTCGCCCAACAGATACAGATGACCGAGTACTTCGTGAGGCACCTGGCGACCACCGCCGTCCCCGCCCCGGCCGACGGAGCCGGGGCGGGCGAGGCGCGCGGTATCGAGGTGACCGTTCCGCCGCAGCTGGCCGGCAACCCCGTCGCCGAGGCCGTCGGGGCGCTGGCCGCACAGCACTCGCACACCGTCGCCCTGGCCGGGAGAGCGGCCGAGGAGCGGATCGAACTGGCCCGCCGCGAGACCGCCGAGCAGGTCGCCCACGTACGCAAGGAGGCCGTCGACGTCGCACGGGCGGCCGTGAGGTCCTTCGCCGCGGGTACGGTCCACCGGGCGTCGAAGCTGGGCACCAAGGTCAGTGCCGGGGTGCGTCAGCACGTCTCGGACGACGCGTACGAGACCCTGGTCGAGATCGACCACCTGGCCCAGCAGATGCTGCTGACGGCCAGCGGCTACTCGGTGCTGGCGGGCGACAAGCTCTCGCGGCGCCACCCGGTGACCGCGCTCGGCGAGATCGTGCGCTCCGCGATGGGCCGGGTCGAGGGCTTCCAGCGGGTGCAGCACGCGGACATGAACACCTTCGCGGTGGAGAGCCGGGCAGTGGAAGCGGTGATCCACACCCTCGCGATCCTGCTGGACAACGCCCTGCGCTACTCGGCGCCCAACACCCGTGTGCACGTCTCCCTGGAGCACGGCAACGACGCGGTCTTCCTGATCGTGGACGATGCGGGGCTGCGCATGGAGGACGAGCGGCTGGAGTGGGCCCGCCGGGTGATGTCCAGCGAGGAGCGGGACGACATCACGAAGCTGGGCGCCTACCCGCAGACCGGTCTGCGCGTGGCCGGCGTCCTCGCCGCGTCCTACGGATACCGCGTCGAGGTGACGGCCCCCAACGTCTACGGCGGTACGCGCGCCTTCATCGTCCTGCCGCAGAAGCTGCTCACCGCGCCGCCGGCCCCCCGGCCGGCCGTCCCCGCCGCCCCGCCCGCGCCGCGCCGCGGGCAGGCCCCGGCCGCCCCCGCACCGGCTCCCGTGGCCGGGCACGCTCCCGTCGCCGAACCGGCCCCCGTCGCCGAGCCCGTCCGGGCCCCCGAACCCGTACCGGCGGAGTCCTCGACCACGGTGAGCGGGCTGACGGTCCGCAGGCGGTCCGCGCCGCCCTCCCGACGCCACGCCGCCGCCGCGGCGCCCGTGGAGCCCGGCCGGCCCGAGGTGGCGACCGCCTGGCTGAACGGTGCCCGCAGCGTCCGCGACACGCCGAGCACTCCCCCTGAGACCGAAGGACGTTGACCATGTCGACCACCATCAACTCCCTTGGCTGGCTGCTGGACGAGCACCTCGGTGAGATCGAGGGCGTCCGCTTCGCCGTGCTGATGAGCAGCGACGGCCTGCTGAAGGCGCGCACCAGAACGATGAGCCAGGAGGAAGGCGAGAAGTTCGCCGCGCTGACGGCCGCCATGCGTGCCGCCGGAAAGGCGTGGGACGACTTCACCGGTGGTGGCGGGGTCCGCCAGCAGATGATCGAGTGCATCGACAACATCGGCCTGACGACGGCTGCCGGGGACAACACGATGCTGTCGGTCTGCACCACCGATCCGCACGCGGACGTGGGTCTGATCAGCCGCGAGATGGCGCAGCTCGCGGTGAAGGTGGGCAGGCGGCTGAGCACCGCGGAACGCGTTCCGTCGCAGACGGACGGCGGCTCCGCGGCATGAGCGGGCCGCGGCGTGACGCGGATCTGGTCAGGCCGTACGTACGCACCGGGGGACGGGTCCGTCCGCGACAGGACGTGCGCCTGGAAAGCGTGGTCATCGCCGCGAACGGCCCGACGAACGCGCTCGGCCCCGATGCCCGTGGATTAATGGGTCTGTTCGCCGGCGGTCACGGCGGTCTCGCCGTCGCGGACATCGCCGCCGCCCTGCAGATGCCCCCGTCCACGGTCCGGATCCTCGTCTCCACCCTGATGGACAGCGGCCATCTGACCAGTCCCGTCGCGGCTGTCTCCGACCGACCCGAATCCGACCTCCTGCGAAGGGTGCGCGATGGCCTCCGAGACCTGGTCTGAACCGACGGCCGTCACCTTCGTACCGGCCGCGGTGACCGAGTCCGCCAAGATCGTGGTCGCCGGGGGCTTCGGCGTGGGCAAGACGACCTTCATCGGCAGCGTGTCCGAGGTGACTCCGCTGCGCATGGAGGAGCCCATCACCGTCGACAGCGCGGATGTGGACGACCTGAGCGGGACGCCCGCGAAGACCACGACGACCGTGGGCATGGACTTCGGCCGCATCCATCTGGCCGACGGCCGCCTGGTCCTCTATCTGTTCGGGCTGCCGGGGCAGGAGCGTTTCCAGCTGCTCTGGGAGGACCTGGCCGAAGGGGCACTCGGGTGCCTGGTGCTGGCCGACACCCGCGACCTCGACGCCTGCCACGGCGCGCTGGGCCTGCTGGAGGCACAGGGCATCCCCTATGCCGTCGCTATCAACACCTTCCCCGGCGCCCCCGCCTACGACCTGGGCGAACTCCGCCAGGCCCTCGCCCTGGACGCCGCCACGCCGCTCATCACCTGCGACGCCCGCGACCGCACCTCCTCGCTCCACGCACTCGTCGCCCTGATGGACCACCTCGTGGAGCACCGACCAGCCGCACCCCTGGAGCCCTTGCGATGAACCCCATCAGCACCGAGCCACTGACCGGGCCGGCCCGGTATCCCCTGTACGGACCCGATTTCGCCGCCGACCCGCACGCCGCGTACGAGCAGATGCGGCGCGCCTTCGGCGCGTTCGCGCCCGTCGAACTGGCCCCGGGCATCCCCGCCACCCTGGTGATCGGCTACTTCCAGGCGCGCAGCATCCTCAACGATCCGCTGCGCTTCCCCGCCGATCCCCGGGTGTGGGAGCAGCACGTACCGGCGTCGTGCCCGGTGCGGCCGATGATGGAGTGGCGGCCCAACGCCCTGCGCAGCGGTGGCACCGAGCACTCCCGCTATCGCTCGGCCAACACCGCGAGCATCGACGCGATCGACCAGCACGAGCTGCGTGCCCTGGTGGAGAAGGTCGCCGCCGACGCCGTGACCGGCTTCGGCTCCACCGGCCGGGCGGATCTCGCCACTCAGTACGCCTTCCCGATCGCCTTCCGGGTCCTGAGCTCGATGCTGGGATGCCCCGACGAGATCGGCGCCCGGATCGCCGACGGCATGTCGCGCATCTTCGAGACCACCGACGCCGTCCGGGGCAACGAGATCCTCGCCACGGCGGTCGCCGACCTGGTGAGCCTGCGCAGGCACCATCCGGCGGACGATGTGACGTCCCGGCTGATAGGCCACCCGGCGGGGCTGAGCGACGAGGAGATGGGCCACCAGATCGTCACGCTGTACGGCGCCGGCATCGAACCGCTGACCAACCTCATCGTCAACACCTGGTGGAAGATCCTCACGGACGAGGAGTTCTCCGCCACGCTGCACTCCGCCGAGTCCACGATCCGCGACGCCCTCGACACCGTCCTGTACACGGACCCGCCGATGGCCAACTACTGCATCAGCTATCCGCGTTACGACGCGGACGTGGACGGCACCCTGCTCCCGGCGCACCAGCCGGTCGTCATCTCGATGGCCGCCTGCAACAACGACCCGGCGCTCACCGCAGGACTCCCGCCGGAGGCCTTCGTCGGCAACCGCGCCCATCTGTCCTGGAGTACCGGACCGCACACCTGTCCGGCCCGTTCCCACGCCTATCTCATCGCCGAGACCGCCATCACCTGTCTCGCCGACGCCTTCCCGGAGATGGACCTCGCGGTTCCGGCCGATGAGGTGCGCTGGCGGCCCGGTCCTTTCCACCGTGCCCTGGAATCCCTCCCCGTCGTCTTCCCTGCCACTCGCTGAGGAGCACCCGTGCCCGAACACCCGATTCTCGTTCTGGACCCCTCCGCGGCGGACCACCACGCCGAACACGAGGCCCTGCGCTCCCGCGGACCGGCCGCCCGTGTCGACATTCTCGGCGTCACCGCGTGGTCCGTCACCGACCCGGTCCTGCTCAAGGAACTCCTGACGGACGCCCGGGTCTCCAAGGACACCCGCGCTCACTGGCCGGGCTTCGCCGACGCCGTGACGACCTGGCCCCTGGCCCTGTGGATCGCGGTCAACAACATGTTCACCGCGTACGGCGGTGACCACCGCCGGCTCAGGCGCATGGTCGCGCCCGCGTTCAGCGCACGCCGGGTCCAGACCATGGCATCCACCATCGAGGCGATCGTCACGTCCCTCCTCGACACCATCGGGTCCCGGCCGGCCGGGGAGATCGTCGACCTCCGCGAGGAGCTCGCCTATCCACTGCCGATCGCGGTGATCGGGCGGCTCATGGGCGTCCCCGACGACCATCGTCAGGGCTTCCGCAGCGTGGTCGACGGAGTCTTCTCCACCGCTCTCGCCGCCGATGAGGCCGCGGCGAACACGGCCGCCCTGTACAAGCTGCTCGACGAGCTGATCGCCGCCAAGCGCGCCGCGCCGGGCGACGACATGACCTCGCTCCTCATCGCCGCCCGGGACACCGAGGGCGACGGCGGCGCGATGTCGGACGACGAACTGCGCGACACTCTGCTGCTGATGATCAGCGCCGGGTACGAGACGACGGTCAACGGGATCGACCACGGCATCACGGCCCTGCTCACCAACCCCGAGCAGCTCGCCCACGTCCGCGCCGGCCGCGCCAACTGGAGCGATGTCGTCGAGGAGACCCTGCGGTTCGAGCCCGCCGTCAAGCACCTCCCGCTGCGCTGCGCGCTGGAGGACCTGCCCCTGCCCGACGGGCAGACGATCCGGGCCGGCGAGGCGATCCTCGTCTCCTACGCGGCGGCCAACCGGCACCCCGACTGGCACGGGGAGTCCGCCGACCGCTTCGACCTGACCCGGCCGTCCTCGGAGCACCTCGCCTTCGGGCACGGCGTGCACTTCTGCATCGGCGCCCCGCTCGCCCGGATGGAGATCGCCGCGGCGCTGCGGCTGCTGTTCGAGCGCTTCCCCGACCTCGAACTCGCTGTGCCGACGAGCGAGTTGAAGCCGCTGCACTCCCTCATCAGCAACGGCCACCAGACCCTGCCGGTCCGGTGCGTCCCGGCCAGGGCCTGACCGGGACGCACCGGAGCGTGTCCGCGCCGGGGCTGCGGCCCGCATGGCGGCGCACCCCGGGCGGGAGGCCGGTTCGCCGGCCTCCCGCCCGGATGGGGCGCCTTACCGGCTACCGCTGCCGGAGCGCGGCGAGGGTGGCGTCGAGGTCGGCGGGGCGAGGGCGGTTGTGCGGCAGCCTGGCGAGGACGGCGGCCATCCCGCAGGTGTTGGTGAGCGCGGAGAAGACGAGGCCGCCGCCGATCGCGGCGGAGAGCCCGCGGGCACCTCGGTAGCGGGTGCCGACGGCGAGACCCAGGACCACGAGGGAGCCGGCGGCGAGACGGACCTGGCGTTCCATGCCCCAGACCCGGGAGGCGTTCTCGGGCCGGTCGAGGGCGTGGCCCTGTTCCGCCCACGCGGTGGTGCCGCCGGTGAGGGTGGCCGCCGCGACACCGGCTGCGGCCAGTTCGCCGCGGGCGGTGGCGGAGCGGTTGCCGGCGGCGCAGACGATCAGCAGGTCACCGCGGGTCGCGGCCGCCCTCAGCGCCGGAAGCGCCGCGCGTATCTGGTCCAGGGGGACGTTGTAGGCGCCGGGAACGTGGCCGGAGGCGTATTCGCCGGGGGTGCGGACGTCGATGACGGCGTAGTGGCCGAGCCGGGCCGCCGCCTGCGCGGGGAGGACGGCGGCGGGGCCGGGCGCGGAGACGGGGGCGGGCGTGGGGGTGGTCATGTGCGGTGTTCCGTTTCTGTGCGGGCCGGGGTCGGGAGCCCCGAACACGATAGGATACCCCTAGGGGTATTCACGGTGCGTACGGAGGAGGAAGCGTGGAGCTGGACATGGCGGCCGCCGAGCTGAAGTCGGTGCTCAACCGGCTGAAGCGGGCCCAGGGCCAGATCGCCGGGATCGTCAAGATGATCGAGGACGGCCGGGACTGCGAGGACGTGATCACGCAGCTGGCCGCGGTCTCCCGCGCCCTCGACCGGGCCGGGTTCGCGATCATCGCGACGGGCCTGCAGCAGTGCATGGCCGACGGCGGCCAGGAGGCCGGGGACCGGGACCAGATGCGTGCCCGGCTGGAGAAGCTGTTCCTCTCGCTGGCCTGACGGCGACGCTCATACCGCCGGACCGCTCCCGGCGGCGGCGGTGACGGTCAGACCGGCGCTCCGGGCGGCGTCGAAACCGTCGTCGACGGCGACCACGTCACGGCCTCCGGCGTCGAGCAGGGACGCGGCCGTCGCGGCGCGCATCCCGCCCGCGCAGTGCACCCACACCACTCCGGCCGGAACCTCGGCGGCGCGCTCACGCAGTTCGTGCAAGGGAATGTGCACCGATCCCCGCACGTACTCACCGGCACGTTCGGAGTCGCGGCGTACGTCCAGCACCACGACGTCCTCGCCGCGTCCGAGCGCCTGCTCCAGGGCGGCGAAGTCCGCGCGGGGGAAGGACCGCAGCTCCTGCCCCGGCCGCAGCCAGGAGGACGGCTCACCGGTGGCGGCGGCAGCGGGCCGCTCGATACCGACCCGCACCAGCTCCCGCTGGGCGCCGGCGAGCTGTTCGGCGGAGGCGGCGAGGAGGGTGACGGGTTTGCCCCACGGGATCAGCCAGGCGAGATAGGTGGCGAGGCTGCCCCCTGCCTCGAAGTTGAACGTGCCGGCGACATGCCCCCGCGAGAACGCGGTACGGCTGCGCAGGTCGACCACCCACTCCCCGGCGGCCAGACGCTGGGCGATCTCCTCGGCGTCGGCGGTCCCGGGCGGGGTCAGATCCGCCGGCGCGGGACCGTTCGCGTTGATCGGGCCCATGTGCGCGTAGTAGGCGGGCACGTCCTCAAGACCGGCGAGCGTCTGCGCCACGAAGGCGTCGACGTCCTGGGTGAGCGCGTCGTTACCGGCCCGCTCCTTGCCGATGGTGGTGGCATCGCCCCCGGCCCGGGAGGCGGAGCAGAAGCTTCCGAAGCCATGGGTGGGCAGCACCCGGACATCGTCGTGGAGCTCCCCGGCCAGCCGGTGGACGGAGGCGTACTGGGAGCGGGCCAGCTCCTCGGTGAGCCGGGGCTCGACCAGGTCGGGACGGCCCACCGCGCCGATCAGCAGCGAGCCGCCGGTGAACGCGGCCACCTCCCGCCCGTCCTCGACCAGCACGTACGCGGTGTGATGCGGGGTGTGTCCGGGGGTCGCCAGCGCCCGCAGGCCGAGCCCGGTGTCGACGTGGACGCTGTCGCCGTCCTCGACCGGGACCCGGTCGAAGGAGACCCGGGCCGACGCGGGCACCAGATACCGCGCACCGGTCAGCCGGGCCAGCTCCAGGCCACCGGTGACGTAGTCGTTGTGTATGCGTGTCTCCACCACGTACCCGATCCGCACCCCGCGCCCGGCGGCCGCCGCCAGGACTCGCTCCACATCGCGCGGCGGGTCGACGACCACCGCCGCCGACGCCCCGCCCGCGAGATAGCTGCGGTTGCCCAGGCCTTCGGTCTCCAGGGTGTCCACGAAGAACACGGCCGTCTCCCTCCATATCGATTTACCCCGGTGGGTATCTTCGTCTCACTGTAACAGTGATACCCCCCGGGGTATTTCCGGGCGCCTGGAAGTGAGCCGCTGGTACCGCTCGGGCCGCTCGGCTCAGAGCATGATGAGCAGACGCGTCTTCGGCTTGAGCTTCCTGTTCACCGAACGGCTCTGCACATACACCTCAACCGCGGGATTGTTTCCCGCCTTCACCGAGACCGTCCCATGGATACCCGTACCGAAAAGAAGGCTGCGTGCGGCATCGCCCGTGTACGCGCGATCGGTGTCCTTCTCGACGACTATCACTTCCTTGTCGGGCTGGACCTGAACGCGGGCGCCCAATTGGTAGTAACAGGAGCCGCGTTCGTATGTCACACCCGGATGCGAGTCGACGAAGGGCCGGATCTCGATCTCCTTGTCGACCTTCAGGAGGCGGTACTTGTCGGCCGGTATCGGTTCGAGATTCGCGCGCACCTCGTCAACAGATATGTCCTGGCCGACGGCGAACAGATTCCTCGTGCCGCGCACACCCTGCTCGCGGCCACGCAGGAAGCTCGTGGCGGCGGCACGCACGGTGCCGATCGCCTCCTCGACACCCTCCTGCGAATCGGCGTCCCAGATGGCGATGTTGCCGGCCGGGAAGCCGTAGTTCTGGGCGGTGCGCTTGGCCAGCGAGTTCGGTACGAGGATCGCGGACGTCCAGTGGCCGGGGAGGCCGCCCATCTTCGCCGCGATCCGGTCGAGCCAGGGGCCGAGGACGGTCATGTCGCCGTCGTGCCGCCGGTCTCCGCCGGAGGCGTTCTCCTCGCCGTCCGTCACCACGATCTGCAGGAAGCTGTGCTCGCCGTATTCCTCCCAGATGTGGCCCAGATCGTCCAGGGACTTCAAAGAAGCCTCAATGAGGGCCGTCGCGCCGTTGTTGACCCTGTACAGGCCCCGCATGGACGGCAGATGCTTCACGTCCATGTCCCAGACCAGGTTCTCCACCCTGTGGTCGAACGAATAGAGACTGATCCGGGTTTCATGACCGAGGCTGTCCGACTCGGCCTTCAGACCGGCCACGAACTCGTCCACGACACGAACGAGCTGGCCCTGGTGCGGACGCATGGAACCCGAACAGTCCACGACCAGCGCGACGTGATTCACCTTGTGCTGAAGCCTGTTGGCGGACACGTTTCTGCTCCTTCTCCGAAGCTCCCCGAGTGATACCTGAACCCTATGGGGAGGCACTGACAACGGAGTTCGACGCGTCATCACCACGAGCCGCGCGGTGAGAGCCGGAGGCCCCTGACCGGGCGTCGGCGGCTACTCGGCCGGACGGCGCCCCCACGCCGAGATCAACGGCGCGAGTGTCAGATCGAGTTCACCGGCGTCGATGGCGGCCAGGTGCGCGTCGATCTCGGCCTCGTCGGCCAGGCCGGCCGCGAGCAGTTCGCCGCGCACGTGCCGGACGGTGGAGGCCTCCAGCCGGCCGCAGGCCCGCCCGCCGACCGGGAAGGAGCCCGTGGCGGCGACGTCCACCAAGCCGGCCTCACGCAATGCGCGCGGCAGTGTCCGGCCGTAGCGCAGGTCCGCGCCTCGGCGCGACAGCAGCTCCCGGATCGCGTCGCGCAGCCGGTTGGCCCGCCGCTGGGCTGGGCCGCTGTCGTCCAGGCACGCCAGTGGCTGCAGAGCGGTGTCGGCGTCCTCGACCAGCAGCCGGCCGCCGGGCCGTAGCGCCGCCACCATCGTGGCCAACGCCCGCGCCCGGTCCGGTACATGGATCAGTACGAGCCGGGCGTGCACCAGATCGAACGTCCCCGGCTCCGGGGGCGGATCAGCGGCGACGTCGTGCCGGCGCACCTCGTACCCGTCGCCCGTCCGCAGCCACGACGGGTCGATGTCCGTGACCAGCACGCGCCCGGTCGGGCCGACGGCCGCCGCGAGCGCCTCCGGGATACCGGGGCCGCCGGCTCCCACTTCCCAGCAGCGCGAGCCGGCCCCGACGCCCAGCCGGTCGAAGTGCCCGCGCGTCACACCGTCGAACAGCTCGGCAAGCCACACGAACCGCTCGCCCGCCTCCGCGCGCGCGTTGTCCAGCAGGTACCCGTGGTCGGGAGGGGACTCTCCGCCGGGCCCTGTGGTCCCGTCTGTCGGTTCCGGTCGGCCATCGACGAGCGGCGTGCGGGACGAGGAGGTCATGTCCGGATGCTCCACCTCCCGGGCGGACAGCGCCATGGCGCCTGTGGAGAGACATGTCACACGGCGGGCGCACCCGGCCGGACCGCGCGGGCATCGGACGGACAAGCTCGACCAGGTCATCGGCCGGCCCGTCACCGGCTGACCACCGATGCCACGCGTGGAAGGGCCCCGCCCCCGCGCGCGGTTCGCGGGGCCCTCCTGCCGTTCGGACGCCGGTACTGCGCCCGCTGGTTCAGTCCTCCCCCTCCAGGTCGCCCTCCGCCTCCAGGAAGACCTGACGCAGCCCGGCGAGGATCTCCGGGTCGGGCTTCTCCCACATACCGCGGGACTCGGCCTCCAGGAGGCGTTCCGCGATGCCGTGCAGGGCCCAGGGGTTGGCCCGCTGGAGGAACTCGCGGTTGGCCGGGTCCAGGACGTAGGTCTCGGTGAGCTTGTCGTACATCCAGTCGGCCACCACCCCCGTCGTGGCGTCGTAGCCGAAGAGGTAGTCGACGGTGGCGGCCAGCTCGAAGGCGCCCTTGTAGCCGTGGCGGCGCATCGCCTCGATCCACTTGGGGTTGACGACGCGGGCGCGGAAGACGCGTGAGGTCTCCTCGACCAGGGTGCGGGTCTTGACGGTCTCCGGCCGGGTGGAGTCCCCGATGTACGCCTCCGGGGCGGTGCCCTTGAGCGCGCGCACGGTGGCGACCATGCCGCCGTGGTACTGGAAGTAGTCGTCCGAGTCCGCGATGTCGTGCTCGCGGGTGTCGGTGTTCTTGGCCGCGACCTCGATGCGCTTGTACGCCGTCTCCATCTCCTCGCGGGCCGGGCGTCCGTCCAGTTCACGGCCGTAGGCGTAGCCGCCCCAGACCGTGTAGACCTCGGCCAGGTCGGCGTCCGTGCGCCAGTCCCGGGAGTCGATGAGCTGGAGCAGGCCCGCGCCGTAGGTGCCGGGGCGGGAGCCGAAGATACGGGTGGTGGCGCGGCGTTCGTCGCCGTGTGCGGCCAGGTCCGCCTGGGTGTGGGCCCGTACGTAGTTCTGCTCGTCGGGCTCCTCCAGCGAGGCCGCGAGGCGGACCGCGTCATCGAGGAGGCCGATGGTGTGCGGGAACGCGTCGCGGAAGAAGCCGCTGATGCGGAGCGTCACGTCGATGCGCGGGCGCCCCAGTTCGGCGGCCGGGACGGCCTCCAGGCCGGTGACCCGCCGTGAGGCGTCGTCCCAGACCGGGCGGACGCCGAGCAGGGCGAAGGCCTCCGCGACGTCGTCGCCGGCCGTACGCATCGCGCTGGTGCCCCACAGGGACAGGCCGACCGAGGTGGGCCAGTCGCCGTTGTCGGTGCGGTAGCGCTCCAGCAGGGAGTCGGCCAGCGCCTGTCCGGTCTCCCAGGCGAGGCGGGAGGGCACCGCCTTGGGGTCGACGGAGTAGAAGTTCCGTCCGGTCGGCAGGACGTTGACCAGGCCCCGGAGCGGGGATCCGGAGGGTCCGGCGGGGACGAAGCCGCCGTTCAGCGCGTGGACGGTGTGGTCGAGTTCGTCGGTGGTGGCCGCCAGACGCGGTACGACCTCACCGGCCGCGAAGGCCAGGATGTCGGCCACGGCCTGCGGGTGCCCGGCCGCGACCCCGGCGACGGCGTCCGGCGCCCACGCGGCGTCCTCCATCGCCAGGACCAGGGCGCGCGCCTGCTCCTCGATCTCGTCGGCCGCGGTGCGGGTGGCCGCCGACTCGTCGAGGCCGAGCGCCTCGCGCAGGCCGGGCAGGGATGTGGTCCCGCCCCAGATCTGGCGGGCCCGCAGGATCGCCAGGACGAGGTTGACCCGGTCGCCGCCGGCGGGCGCGCCGCCCAGGACGTGCAGTCCGTCGCGGATCTGTGCGTCCTTGATCTCACAGAGCCAGCCGTCGAGATGCATGATGAACTCGTCGAAGCCCTCGTCCTCCGGGCGGTCTTCGAGCCCCAGGTCGTGGTCGAGCTTCGCGGCCTGGATCAGGGTCCAGATCTGGGCCCTGATGGCCGGGAGCTTCGCCGGGTCCATCGCCGCGATCTGGGCGTGCTCGTCCAGGAGCTGTTCCAGCCGGGCCACGTCGCCGTAGCTCTCGGCGCGGGCCATCGGCGGCACGAGGTGGTCCACCAGGGTGGCGTGGACGCGGCGTTTGGCCTGGGTCCCCTCGCCCGGGTCATTGACCAGGAACGGGTAGACGAGCGGGAGATCGCCCAGTGCCGCGTCGGGCCCGCACGCGGCGGACAGTCCGGCGTTCTTCCCGGGCAGCCACTCCAGGTTGCCGTGCTTGCCGAGGTGGACCATCGCGTCGGCGCCGAAGCCGTTGTCGTCGGCGGAGGCGGCGATCCAGCGGTAGGCGGCCAGGTAGTGGTGCGAGGGCGGCAGATCGGGGTCGTGGTAGATCGCGATCGGGTTCTCGCCGAAGCCGCGCGGCGGCTGGATGAGGATGAGCAGGTTGCCCCGGCGCAGCGCGGCGAGGACGATGTCGCCCTCGGGGTTGCGCGAGCGGTCCACGAACATCTCGCCCGGGGCCGGGCCCCAGTGCTCCTCGACGGCCTCGCGGAGTTCGGCCGGCAGCGTCGCGTACCAGCGCCGGTAGTCGGCCGCCGGGATACGGACCGGGTTGCGGGCCAACTGCTCCTCGGTGAGCCACTCCTGGTCGTGGCCACCCGCCTCGATCAGTGCGTAGATCAGCTCGTCGCCGTCACCGGAGGCGAGGCCCGGCACCTCCTCGTCGCCGAAGTCGTACCCCTCGGCGCGGAGCCGGCGCAGCAGCGCGACGGCGCTCGCCGGGGTGTCGAGTCCGACGGCGTTGCCGATCCGGGAGTGCTTGGTCGGGTACGCGGACAGCACAAGGGCGAGGCGCTTGTCGGCGTTCGGGATGTGGCGGAGCCGCGCGTGGCGCACGGCGGTCCCGGCGACCCGGGCGGCGCGCTCGGCGTCGGCCACGTAGGCCGGCAGGCCGTCCTCGTCGATCTCCTTGAACGAGAACGGGACGGTGATCAGGCGGCCGTCGAACTCGGGGACGGCGATCTGACTCGCGGCGTCCAGCGGCGAGACGCCCTCGTCGTTGTCCTCCCAGTCGGACCGGGAACCGGTGAGGCAGAGCGCCTGGAGGATCGGCACGTCGAGGCCGGTGAGGGCCCCGGCGTCCCAGGACTCGTCGTCCCCGCCGGCCGACGCCTCGGCGGGCCGGGTACCGCCCGCCGCGAGCACGGTGGTCACGATCGCGTCGGCGGCCCGCAGGGCGTCGATCAGCTCGGGTTCGGGCGTGCGCAGCGAGGCGACGAACAGCGGCAGCGCGCGGCCGCCCGCGTCCTCGACGGCACCGCACAGGGCGTCGATGAACGCGGTGTTGCCGCTCATGTGGTGGGCGCGGTAGTAGAGCACCGCGATGGTGGGGCCGTCCGTCACGCGGGGCGTGCGCTCCAACGGGCCCCAGGAGGGCGCCGGGGCGGGCGGTTCGAAGCCGTGGCCGGTGAGCAGGACGGTGTCGGACAGGAAGCGGGCGAGCTGCTCCAGGTTGGCGGGGCCGCCGTGCGCCAGGTAGGCGTGCGCCTCGGCCGCGATGCCGATCGGGACGGTGGAGGCGGCCATCAGCTGGGCGTCGGGGGCCTGTTCCCCGGTGAGGACGACGACGGGGCGCCCGGTGGCCAGGACCTGGTCGAGGCCGTCCTGCCAGGCGCGGACCCCGCCGAGGAGACGTACGACGACCAGGTCGGTGCCGTCGAGGAGCTCGGGGAGGTCCTGGAGCGGGAGCCGGGAGGGGTTCGCGTAGCGGTAGGCGACCGGGCCGTCGGAGGCGCGGGCGCTGAGCAGGTCGGTGTCTGACGTCGACAGGAGCAGGATCATGCGGCGTCTGGCCTTCCTCGGGGTATCCACGCCCCGGGCGGTGTCGGAATGGGACTCCCCTGCTCGGACGGGCCGAGTGGCTCGGGGAAGGGAGTTCCTGACTCACCCGGCCGGTGGGGCCGGGTTCACAGTGGCGGGACCGCGCCGGAATCGCACCGGGCTTCCTCCCCTGTCGCCGTCTGTGGCGACTACGGACCGGAAGGTCCGTCGCTAGGCATAGTAAGGGGCGGTCAAGAACTGGGAGGCATACGGATCTGATGAGATGGTCGGTATGCTCGCCGCCATGCCCCCGCCAGCCACTTTGCCCGTGCCCACAGGAGCCGCGTCCGTCCGTGACCGCGGTGACGCCTGCCCCGGCACGCTGCGGCTGCACAGTGCGCACGACGGTGCGCTGGCCCGGGTCCGGATCCCCGGGGGGGTACTGAGCGCGAGCCGGGCAGATGTGCTGCGGGAGTTGGCGGAGCGGCTCGGCGATGGTGAGCTGCATCTCACTTCGCGCGGCAATGTGCAGTTGCGCGGTCTGCGGCCGGAGTGCGGCGGCGAACTGGCCTCCGGGCTGGGTGAGTCGGGGCTGCTGCCCTCCGAGCGCCACGAGCGTGTCCGCAACATCGTGGCCTCCCCGCTCTCCGGGCTCGACGGCCGGGGAGAACGCGACGTCCGCCCGTGGCTGTCCGCGCTGGACGAGCTGGTGTGCGCGAGTGAGCTGACGACCGAGCTGTCGGGCCGCTTCCTGTTCGCACTCGACGACGGCCGCGGCGATGTGGACGCGCTCGGCGCCGATGTGACCCTGCTGGCACGGGCCGACGGCGACGCGGCTCTGCGGATCGGTCCGGCCGAATCAGTTCTGCGGATATCCGGCGCGCACGCCCCTCGGGCCGCGCTCGTCGCCGCCGAGACCTTCGTGGACACCGCGCGCGGCTCGGGCGTCTGGCGTGTGACGGATCTGCGCGCGGAAGGCGGGATCCTCCGGGACCAGGTGGTCCGGCGGCTGGCTCGGGCCGGGATCCCCTCCGCGCGCACCGCCGGGCCCGTGCGCCCCTCGGAGTCGGCTGCTCCCGCGTTCGGCGTCGTGGACGGCCCGTACGACACGGTCGCGCTGTCCGTCGGCGTGCCCCTGGGACGCGTCGGCGCGGAGCAGTGGCGGGCGCTGACAGACACGGCCCGGCAGCGAGACGGTGGCGGTGGCCGTGGCGGTGGCGGTGACGGTGGCGGTGACGGTGGCGAACTCAGGCTCACCCCGTGGCGCGGCGTCGTCGTGCCGGGTGTGGAGCGGGCGCGGGCCGCGGAGAGACTGGACGCTCTGGGGGCCGCCGGGCTGATCACCGGGCCCCTCTCCCCCTGGACCGGGGTGGGGGCCTGCATCGGGCGTCCCGGCTGCGCCAAGTCACTCGCCGATGTGCGGGCCGGGGCGGCAGCGGCCCTGGGGCCCGTGGGGGCGCTGCCGGTGTACTGGTCGGGGTGCGAGCGCCGGTGCGGTCATCCCCGGGGCGAATGGGTCGACGTGGTCGCCACCGCGGACGGCTACCGGGTCTCACTGGTGCGCGACGGTGAACGGCACGCCCCGCTGCCCGTCCCCGACAGCCCGTCCGCGCTCGCGGCCGCCGTGGAGGCGGCCCGGGGCAGCCTCGGCACCTGACCGTCCCGCACCCGGCCGCCGCGCACCGACCGGCCCGACCCCGGACCAGACCGGCCCCTCCACACCCGACTTTCCACGCCCGATTTTCCACGCCGATGAAGAGAGCGACAGCACTGTGCACCAGTACGAGAAGGACGGACCGGCCATCTATCGGCAGTCGTTCGCCACGATCCGCGCGGAGGCCGATCTCTCGGGGCTGCCCGCCGATGTGAGCCAGGTGGCGGTCCGGATGATCCACGCCTGCGGCATGGTCGACCTCGTACGCGATCTGGCCTTCAGCCCGGACGTGGTGTCGCGGGCCCGTGCGGCGCTGCGGGCCGGCGCGCCCATCCTGTGCGACGTGGCCATGGTCGCCAGCGGTGTCACCCGCAAGCGGCTGCCCGCCGGCAACGAGGTCGTGTGCACCCTGTCCGACCCGGCGGTGCCCGGTCTCGCGGCGGAGCTCGGCACCACCCGCAGCGCGGCCGCCCTGGAGCTGTGGCGCGACCGGCTGGACGGCGCGGTCGTCGCCGTCGGCAACGCGCCCACCGCCCTGTTCCGGCTGCTCGAACTGATCGAGGAGGGCGCGCCGCGCCCCGCCGCCGTCATCGGTGTGCCCGTCGGCTTCATCGGCGCGGCCGAGTCCAAGGACGCCCTGGCCGCACACGCGTCCGGGCTCGACCACCTGATCGTGCGCGGCCGGCGGGGCGGCAGCGCCATGGCGGCCGCCGCCCTCAACGCGATCGCCAGCGAGGAAGAGTAAGCGTGAGCGAGCAGAAGAACGGCCGGCTGTACGGGGTCGGGCTCGGCCCGGGCGATCCTGCCCTGATGACCGTGCGCGCGGTCCAGGTCATCGCCCAGGCCGATGTCGTCGCCTACCACAGCGCCCGGCACGGACGGTCGATCGCCCGGTCCATCGCGGCGGAGCATCTGCGCCCCGACCACATCGAAGAGGCCCTGGTCTACCCCGTCACGACGGAGACCACGGACCATCCGGGCGGCTACCGGGGCGCGCTGGACGACTTCTACGCCGAGGCGGCGGCCCGCCTCGCGGTGCACCTCGACGCGGGGCGCACGGTCGCCGTGCTCGCCGAGGGCGACCCGATGTTCTACGGCTCGTACATGCACATGCACAAGCGGCTCGCCGACCGCTATCCCACCGAGGTGATCCCCGGCGTCACCTCGGTCAGCGCCGCGGCCGCCCGGCTCGGCACCCCGCTCGTCGAGGGCGAGGAGGTGCTGACCATCCTGCCCGGCACCCTGCCGGAGGAGGAGCTGACCGCCCGGCTGGCCGCCACGGACACCGCGGTGGTGATGAAGCTGGGCCGCACGTTCCCCGCGGTGCGCCGCGCCTTCGAGGCGTCGGGCCGGCTGCCCGAGGCCCGTTACGTGGAGCGCGCCACGATGGCCGGGGAACGCACGGGCGAGCTGGCCGGGATCGATCCCGGCTCCGTGCCGTACTTCGCGGTCGCCGTGCTGCCCAGCAGGATCGACGCGCCGCGCCCCGAGGCCGAAGGCACCGCGGACGGCGGCGAGGTGGCCGTGGTCGGCACCGGCCCCGCCGGACCGCTGTGGCTGACGCCCGAGACGCGCGGGGTGCTGGCCGCCGCCGACGACGTGGTCGGCTACACCACCTATCTGGAGCGGGTGCCGGTCCGGCCTGGGCAGTCCCGCCACGGCTCGGACAACAAGGTCGAGTCGGAGCGCGCCGAGTTCGCCCTGGACCTGGCGCGTCGCGGACGGCGGGTGGCCGTGGTGTCCGGCGGCGACCCCGGGGTCTTCGCCATGGCGACGGCCGTCCTGGAGGTGGCCGCCCAGGACCGGTACGCGGACGTGCCGGTCCGGGTGCTGCCGGGCGTGACCGCGGCCAACGCGGCCGCGGCCCGGGCGGGGGCGCCGCTGGGCCACGACTACGCCACGATCTCGCTCTCGGACCGGCTCAAGCCGTGGGAGGTCATCGCGGAACGGTTGCGGGCCGCGGCCTCGGCGGACCTGGTGCTCGCGCTGTACAACCCCGGCTCACGCAGCCGGACCTGGCAGGTCGGCAAGGCGCGCGACCTGCTCCTGGAGCACCGCTCGCCGGACACTCCCGTGGTGCTCGGCCGGGACGTCGGCGGGCCGGCCGAGAACGTCCGCACGGTGCGGCTGGCCGATCTCGACCCGGCCGAGGTCGACATGCGCACGATCCTGATCGTCGGGTCCTCGCAGACGCGCTGGGTGCGGCGCGGCGACGGGGAGCAGATCGTCTGGACCCCGCGCCGCTACCCGGAGGGCTGAGCCCCGGGCCCCGTCCCGCGCAGCCAGGCGAGGGCCAGGTCCGGGGTGCCGGCCACCGCGACGCCCTCGGGAACCGGCGGGCGGCGCACCACGACGACCGGGATCCCCGCCTCGCGGGCGGCGGCGAGCTTGGGGGCGGTGGCGGCGCCGCCGCTGTCCTTCGTGACGAGGACGTCCAGGCGGTGGCGGCGGATCAGCTCGCGCTCCCCCTCGGCGGTGAACGGGCCCCGGTCGAGCAGGACCTCCATCCGGGCGGGGTACGGCGGCTCCGGCTCGTCGACCGACCGCGCCAGGAACCACAGCTCGTCCAGCCCGGCGAAGGCGGCCAGTCCCATGCGTCCGGTGGTGAGGAAGACCCGGCGCCCGAGGGCGGGCAGTGCCCGTGCGGCCTCGTCGAGGGAGCCGACCGGGTGCCAGTCGTCGCCCCGGCCGGGCACCCAGCCGGGGCGGCGGAGTGCCAGCAGGGGAACATGGGCAGCCGAGGCGGCTGTCGCCGCGTTGAAACTGATCGTCCCGGCGAAAGGATGGGTGGCGTCGATGAGCGCGTCCACCTGGTGCGTGCGCAGCCACGCGGCAAGGCCGTCGGCGCCGCCGAAACCGCCGACGCGAACCTCGCCCGGCGGGAGCCTGGGGCTGGCCACCCGCCCCGCGAGCGAACTGGTCACCCGGGCGTCGGGCAGTTGTGCCGCCAGGAGCTCGGCGAGGCGGCGGGCCTCCGTGGTTCCGCCGAGTACGAGTACGTGCATGGGGTCCATCCGTGGGTGAGGCGAAGGGCGGGCGCGGCGCCCAACTCAAACACACCGGTCTGCGGCCCGGCTGGACGACCGGTGCCTGCGCGACCGCCGCGGCGACGGCCGCGTACACGGCCCTGCTGACCGGCGATTTCCCCGACCCGGTCACCATCACGCTCCCCCGGGGCCAGACCCCGGCGTTCGCCCTGGCGGTGGAGGAGCTGGCCGGGGAACGGGCGACGGCCGGTGTGGTCAAGGACGCCGGGGACGATCCGGACGTCACCCACGGCGCTCTCGTACGGGTCACCGTGCGGCGGCTGCCGGCGGGCTCGGGCGTGGTGTTCAGGGCGGGTCCCGGCGTGGGCACGGTCACCCTGCCGGGACTCCCGCTCGACGTGGGAGAGCCCGCCATCAACCCGGTTCCGCGCCAGATGATCGGCGACCACCTCGCGCGGGTCGCCGCGGCGCACCGGGGCTCCGGCGACGTCGAGGTCACGGTCTCCGTCGACCACGGCGAGGAGATCGCCCGCTCGACCTGGAACCCGCGCCTGGGCATCCTGGGCGGCCTGTCGATCCTGGGCACGACCGGGGTCGTGGTGCCGTACTCCTGCTCGGCGTGGATCGACTCGATCCGCCGGGGCGTGGACGTGGCGCGCGCGGCCGGCCACACCCATGTGGCGGGCTGTACGGGCTCGACGTCGGAGAGGACCGTGGTGGCCGAGTACGGACTGCCGGAGATCGCCCTCCTGGACATGGGGGACTTCGCGGGCGCCGTACTGAAGTACGTGCGCCGCCATCCGGTGGACCGGCTCACCATCTGCGGCGGGTTCGCCAAGCTGTCGAAGCTCGCCGCCGGCCACCTCGACCTGCACTCGGCCCGCTCCCAGGTCGACAAACCCTTCCTGGCCGGGCTGGCCCGGCGGGGCGGCGCGGACGAGGCCCTGGCCGCCGAGGTGGCCACCGCGAACACCGGCCTGGCGGCGCTCCGCTCCTGCCAGGAGCACGGTGTCCCCCTGGGGGACCTGGTGGCGGTGGCCGCCCGGGACGAGGCGCTGGCCGTGCTGCGCGGCTCGCCGGTCGCCGTCGACGTCATCTGCATCGACCGGGCGGGCACGGTCGTCGGGCGCAGCTCGGTGCGCTGACCCGGCGTCCGGTGCCGTCCGGGGTGCCGCCGGGTGTGTCAGCAGGCGTGCCGGTCGCGTCCCGGCGAGTAGAGGTGGCTGTCGCGGAACTGGTCGGCGCCCAGGGTGCGGCCGACCATGATGACGGCGGTACGGATCACGCCCGCCGCCTTCACCTGCTCCGCGATGCCGTCGAGGGGTCCGCGCAGGATGAGCTCGTCGGGGCGGGAGGCGAGGGCGACGACGGCCGTCGGGCAGTCGGCCCCGTAGTGCGGCAGCAGCTCGTCGACGACCCGGTCCACGTACCTGGCGGCGAGGTGCAGGACGATCAGGGCCCCGCTGCGGCCCAGCGTCGCCAGGTCCTCCCCCTCGGGCATCGCCGTGGCCCGGTTGGCGATCCGGGTGAGGATGACGGTCTGGCCGACCGTGGGCACGGTCAGCTCCCGCTTGAGTGCCGCGGCGGCGGCCGCGAACGCGGGCACGCCCGGGATCACCTCGTAGGGCACGCCCGCCTCGTCGAGGCGCCGCATCTGCTCGTTGACCGCGCTGAACACCGAGGGGTCGCCCGAGTGCAGCCGCGCCACGTCGTGACCGGCCTCGTGCGCGGCCGTCAGCTCGGCCGTGATCTGTCCGATGTCGAGCTGCGCGGTGTCCACGAGCCGCGCGTCCGGGGGGCACTCGGCGAGGAGTTCGGCGGGCACCAGGCTGCCCGCGTACAGGCACACCCCGCAGGCGGCGAGCGTACGCGCGCCGCGCACGGTGATCAGGTCGGCCGCACCCGGCCCCGCGCCGATGAAGTACACGGTCATCTGTTGTCTCCTGAATGTTCTGTACGGGTTTGCGCCGCGGCTCGCGCGGTCGGACCGGCCGAGGGCTTGCGCACCGACCACTGGGTGACCGGCATCGCCTGCCGCCAGCCGGTGAAGCCGCCGACCGGCACCGCGTGCGCGACGGCGAGGCGGACGAGCTCGCCGCCGTGCCGGCGGTACCACTCGGTGAGCAGCGCCTCGGACTCCAGCGTGACGGTGTTGGCGACCAGCCGGCCGCCCGCCGGCAGCGCTTCCCAGCAGGCGTCGAGCAGCCCTGGCACGGTCAGCCCGCCACCGATGAACACGGCGTCGGGCGTGGGAAGTCGGGCGAGGCTCCCGGGGGCCCCGCCACTGATCACGCGCAGGGCGGGCACCCCGAGGTGTGCGGCGTTGCGGGTGATGCGCTCCGCCCGTACGGGGTCGCGCTCCACGCTGATCGCCCGGCAGGAGGGGTGGACGCGCATCCACTCGATCGCCACGGACCCGGAGCCGCCGCCGACGTCCCACAGCAGCTCGCCCGGTGCCGGTGCGAGCGTGCCGAGGGTGGTGGCCCGGATGTGGCGCTTGGTGAGCTGGCCGTCGTGTTCGTACGCCTCGTCGGGCAGACCGGGCACCGCGCCGAGACGCACGGCTCCGGGGGCCGCGCGGCATTCGACCGCGATCACGTTCAGCGGGTCGCCGGGCGGGTGCGCCCAGGTGTCCGCGGTCCCTTCGGTACACGCTTCGCCCTCGCCTCCGAGCTGTTCCAGGACGCGCAGCGGGCTCGGCCCGAAGCCGTGTTCGCGCAGCAGCGCGGCGACCACGGCGGGCGTGCCGGCGTCCGCGCTGAGGACCAGCAGCCGGCGGCCGTCGTGCAGGGCGGCCGCGAGCCGGGCGGCGGGCCTGCCCACCAGCGTGACGACCTCGGTGTCCTCAAGGGGCCAGCCGACCCGGGCGCAGGCGTAGGAGACGGACGAGGGGTGCGGCAGGACGCGCAGCCCGTCGGCGCCGAGCACTTCGGTGAGGGCCCGGCCGATGCCGTAGAACATCGGGTCGCCGCTGGCCAGTACGGCGATCCTGCTCCCCGCGTGCGCGGCGAGCAGGCCCGCGACCGCCGGCCGCAGCGGCGATGGCCAGGCGACGCGCCGTCCCGCGCACGGCGGCGGGAGCAGGCCGAGCTGGCGTTCGGCGCCGATCAGGACCTGCGCGCCGATGAGTTCGCGGCGCGCGGCGTCGGTCAGCCCGGACCAGCCGTCGGCTCCGATTCCCACGACGCTCGCTGCTGGCGGCACGGGACGGTCGGCGGGTTCGGGAGTCACGGACGATACCTCGGTGTTCGGGGGGGCTGGCGCACCCGAACTCTACTGTCCGGCCTTGTCAGGACACCGGCCAGGTGGGTGCGCCGCCCCCTTGCTGCCGCGCCTCGTCACGTACGCGGCCCCAGGCCCCGCAGCCGGGCCTGGATCCCCGTGGTGGCGGCCTCCGGCGCGGGCGCCCTGTCGGCGTCCGGCCCCGACGGCACGGCAGGGCTGCGCCGGCTCTACGTGCTGTTGGCCCCCGGTGCCGGGTTCGACACCGGCACCGGGGGCGCTCCCGCCTCGCCTCCTGCCTCAACTGCTCCGGGAGGTCAGGGGCGGGGCTGATGCTGGGTGACGCAGTGGATTCCTCCGCCGCCCGTGCCCAGGGGGTCGATATTGAGCTGTTCGACGGCCCGGCCAGGGAAGAGCCGGCTCAGGGTCGCCCTGGCGGCGGCGTCCGCCCTGGTGTCGCCGAACTGGGCGCTGATGACGGCGCCGTTGCACACGTAGTAGTTGGCGTAGGACGCGAGGAACTCCGGGTCGCCGGAGCGGATCCTGTCGTAGTCGGGTCCCTGGAGCTGAGCCACGTCCATCGGCGCACCGGCCGACGTCGTCGACTCGGTCAGGATCCGGTACTGCTGGCGCGCGTCCTTGGCGTAGACGTCGTTGTCCGACGCCAGGGGCATCTGCACGAGCGCCTCCCCCGGGGCCAGGAACCGTGAGGTGGCGTCCACGTGGTCGTCGGTGATGTCCTGGCCGTTCACACCGTCGAACCAGATGACCTTGGACGCCCCGTACGCCTCGCACAGGGCCGTCTCCAGCTGGCGCTGTGTCCTGCCGGGGTTCCGGTTGCGGTTGACGAGACTGCTGCGGGTCGCCATGAGGGTGCCCCTGCCGTCCTGCTCGACGGCGCCGCCCTCGCCCACCAGGGCCGCGGAGGTGTAGGCCGCCTTGGCGTAGGAGGCGATCCCGGCGGCGGCTCGCGCGTCCTTGGCGTGGGTCTGCTTGTTGCCCCAGCCGTTGAAGTTGAGCCCGACCGCGTCCAGGCCGCCGGCGCCGTCGGTACGGAAGACCGGGCCGGTGTCGCGCATCCAGCAGTCGTCGACCGGCACGGACGTGATGACGGTGACCGAGGCCCCGCACATCGACCGGGCCTTGGCGGCGCTCGCGGAGTTGGCGCACATGACGACGGGCTCGTACGTGGCGACCGTCCGCGCGATCAGCGCGATGTCGGCCTGGACCCCGGCGAGCAGGGAGCGGCCCCAGATCGTGGTGCTGTCGGGCCAGGCCATCCAGGCACTTCGCCCGGGGACACGGGGATTGTGCACCTCAGCGGAGAGAGGGAGTGAAATCTCCCCCGTCTTGAACCTGTAGCCCACTAACACGACAAAGGCAAGCGTGAGGAACAGCATCACGCTCCCCAGGCCGATGTTCGATGCATCATGGTCGCGGATTCCCGTGACCAGGGCAATGATTCCGATCACCGCGATTAGGGCGATAAAAGCAGAAAGACGCCGAACGTGTTGCCACATTATTGATACCTGACGTTGGATTTGCAAAGAGTATTCCGCCGACGAAGGCGCGGGATGTTCCGCGCCGTGCGGTGGCATTGAACCGCGTTCACGCCAAGGAAGTTGGTGCCACCGTAGGTCGGGACTAAGGGCTGTGGCCGTAGCCGTCGACCTTTGTGCCGGCCTCTTCGGCAAGGGCGAGCACGCTGCCGAGCGCGTCGGTCAAGCACTGACAGCCCTATTCCCCCACGGGTCATGGAATCCAGCGTGCCCCCGGGGTCACGGTTGAACCCCGTGTCCACCCCGGCGGTTAACCTGCCTGCCGGGCCGAGGGCCGCAGTGGAAGAACGTGTCACCAAGCTCGATGCGCTCGGACTGATCGGTCCCCCCGTACTGCCCGGCGTACGTCTTTCCGGCGACGGTGACCGAGGCCATCCGGGAGTAGTCCGTCCGCTTCTCGCCTCACGCAAGCCGGCGCGACAGGCGTGGCGCATGGCTGATCCAGGTGACGTACGGGGCGGCAGGCACGGAGCGTTGGGCTCCTGTCGGTGTCTGCCGGCTTGCTCAACCGGCCGGGGGTGCCCAGGCGGCTTCGGCTGCCTGAACGGTGGGATGGGTCGGGAAGACCTGGTCGAGGCCGACGATGGTGAAGATCCGCCTGACGCGTTCGGGGACGGCGGCCAGGACGATGCCGGCGTTCCTGGCGAGGGCCTGGTTGCGTGCGGCGATCAGGACGGTGATGCCGCTGGAGTCACAGAAGGTGAGACCGCCGAGGTCGACGACGAGTTGCTGTCCCGGTCCGATGTCCAGTCCGGGCAGCATGGCGCGGACCTGAGGTGCGCTGTGGTGGTCGAGTTCGCCGCTGAGGGTGACAACCGGCCCGGCGGGGGTGGTACGCGAGGTGGTGCTGAGCTGGGTCACTGCTGCTCTTTACGGTCGGGCCGGGGCACGTGGATGGCCAGGACGGCGGTGTCGTCGTCTACCCCGGTGCCGAGGGTGTCCAGGAGTTCACGGATCGCGGAGACGGTGGTCTCGGCGGTGGTGGGAGCCAGGGCGCGGCCGAAGTCGAGGAGGGCCTCGTCGCCGTAGCGGTCACCGGCGATGGCGGTGTGGGCCTCGGTGAGGCCGTCGGTGTGCAGGAGCAGGGTGTCGCCGGGATCGAGGCGGAAGGTGGTGGTGGAGATGTGGGCGTCGGGCAGGGCGCCGATGAGCTGGCCGTCGGGGGTGGGCAGGTAGTCGGCGGTGCCGTCGGCGCGGAGCAGCAGCGCGGGCGGGTGTCCGCCGCTGGCCAGGGTGATGCGGAACCCGCCTCGCTCGCCGTCGGGGGTGAGCAGGCCGAACAGGACGGTGCAGAACCGGGGGTCGATGCCGTTGTACTCGTGGTTCAGGACGGTGTTGAGGTTGCCCAGGACCGCGGCCGGGTCGGGGTCGTAGACCGCGGCGGCACGCAGGGTGTAGCGGGCCAGGGAGGTGACAGCCGCGGCGGCGGCGCCCTTGCCGCACACGTCGCCCAGGAACATGCCCCAGGTTCCGGCGGCGAGGGGGAACAGGTCGTAGAAGTCGCCGCCGACCTCGTCGATCGAGGCGATGTGGTAGTGCGCGGCCACGTTCAAGCCCGGGACGTTGGCCAGGGTCGGGGGCAGCAGCGTCCGCTGGAGCGTGGCGTTGAGCTGCTGGAGGCGTTCGCGTTCGCGCTCGGACTCCTGGCGGGCGCGCAGCAGTTCTTGTTCGTAGGAGCGGCGGTCGCGGGCGTCGAAGACGGTGGTGCGGATCAGCAGCGGCTGCCCGTCACTGCCGGTCTTGACCGTGGAGGTCACCAGGACGGGCAGGCGGCGGCCGTCGGCGGCCTTGAGTTCCAGGGCGATGCCGCTGATCTCGCCCTGCATGCGCAACAGCGGGGCGAAGTGGGTCTCGTGGTAGAGACGGCACCCGACGGTGAGGAGATCGGAGAACTTCCTGTGGCCCACCAGATCGCCGCGCCGGTGGCCGAGCCAGTCGAGAAGGGTGGTGTTGATCTTGACGATCTGACCGTCGAGCAGAGTGGACAGGTAGCCGCAGGGGGCGTGCTCGTAGAGGTCCTCGGCGCTGTCCTCCAGCAGGGCGGAGAACGTCTGGTCGTCGGTGCGTCCGCCGGATTCCGGTTCGCGGTCCTGGTCGCCATCGGTCCGGGGCATCACCCCAGAGCTCCCGCGAAGCGGCTGATCGCCTCGGCGGTCTCCTCCGGGGCGCTGAGCTGGGGGCAGTGCCCGGTGGCGGTCAGGGTGATCAGGCGGCTGCCCTTGATCTGGGACTGGACGAAGGCGCCGACCTCGGGCGGGGCGATGGCGTCGCTGGAGCACTGGGCGACCAGGGTGGGCACGGTCACCCGCTCCAGGTCGGCGCGGTTGTCGGAGAGGAACGTCACCCGGGCGAAGACCCGCTGGATCTCGGGGTCCGTGGCGCAGAAGCTGCTCGTCAGCTCCTCGCCCAGCGCGGGGCGCTCGGGGTTGCCCATGATGACCGGGGCCATGGCGCCCGACCAGCCGAGGTAGTTCGCGTCCAGGGATTCGAGGAGTTCCTCGATGTCCTCGGCACTGAAGCCGCCGCGGTAGCCGGCCGAGGGGTCGTCGATGAAGCAGGGTGACGGAGCGAGGAGTACCAGGCCCGCGAAGAGCTCGGGATGCCGGACGGCGGCCAGCACGCCCATCATCGCGCTCACCGAGTGCCCCACGAACGTCACCGGCCCCAGGTCCAGGTCGCGGCAGATCTCCAGGACGTCCTCGACATATCCGTCCAGGCTGGAGTGCCGGTCCCTGCTCCATGCCGCCAGGTCGGAACGGCCGGCGCCCACGTGGTCGAAGACCACCACCGTGAAGTCCCGCTCCAGAGTCGGCGCGACCAGGCGCCACATGTTCTGGTCGCACCCGAAACCATGCGCCAGCACCACCACCGGTGCGCCTGCGCGGCCTGACACCCGCACCCGGTTCCTCCTACGCACGCTCATACGGCTCATCCTCGCAGAAGGGGCCGGCTGTAGAACAGCTGGATCATCTGCGGATCGACGCGACAGGCGCAGCCGACCTTGCCCAGGCACTTGAGCCGTTGGGGGCGGTCCTTGCGGGAGGCGACGGGCAGGATCCCTGCGCTTGCGCAGCGCAGGGCGTCGCGGTGCGGTTCGGAGCCGTAGGACCTTGTCACCGAGAGCGGGATCTTCGCTACCGGTCGTTGCGCCACTGAAGATCCTTCAGGCGGAAGACCGGCTCACACCGGCGCAATACCGCTATCTGACACATAAACCCATGCATTGCCGCACGAAGGGATTACCCAAAGAGCCCGAAAGCATAGGCCAGGCCGGCGAGAGAAAGGACTCCACCAATAAGGACGAATAGCAGACGATTCCAGGCCTGCATACCTTGCGATAGCGCCTGACTGCCTCCGGCAGATCGGCTGAGCCGCTTGGAAGATACGACAAAAAATCCCGCAAAGATGAATATGAAAAGTCCGACAACGATTCGCATCAGACGCTCCCAAGTATTCGACGTCGCCTCAGCTTTCCCTACGGCCGTGCGCATCGGTCAGCTAGTAGTAATTCTTCTCCCCGCGGGTCATGGAGTTCAGCGTGCCCCCGGTTCCACGGTTGAATCCTGTGTCGACTCCGGCAGTAGACGTGCCTGCCAGGGACGGGCGCTCTGGAGCCGCTCGTGATGTCGGGGATCACCTCGACGCCCACGGAGAGCGTGTCGCAGTCCACGATGGGTCTGAGCCGATGTGGAGCGGGGCGCCATCCGGCTCCGTGCCCGAATTCCCGGCGCAACGCGGGCGAAACACGGTGTCCCTATGGTCGCCCTCACACCGGCCATGGCTGCAACGGCCCGTGTGTGCGGGGCCACTGTCGTGCCCCGGCGCGAACCAGCCGTCTTCCGCCTAGCTTTCAGGGAGGAACGATGGCTGTCGCCGAGCACGCTGTCGCGCCCGCGCAAGGGCCTCACCCCGTGGACGTACGCCCGCCGCTGCGCCGCCTGGTGCCGCTGAGCCTGCAGCACCTGCTCGTCGCCTACGCGGGCATGGCGACCATGCCGCTACTCGTGGGCAGCGCGCTCCATCTGCCCGAGGACCGGATAAGGCTGCTGATCAGTGCCAACCTGCTGGTCAGCGGGCTCGCCACGCTGTTGCAGTCGCTCGGCGTCAAGTGGTTCGGGGCCAGGCTTCCCATCGTCATGGGGTCCACATTCACCGCGATCACGCCCGCCGTGCTGATCGGGAAGGAGCACGGGCTCGCGGCCGTGTTCGGGGCCACGATCGTGTCCGGCCTGGTGACGGTGGCCATCGCGCCGTGGTTCGGGCGATGGCTGCACCTGTTCCCGCCGCTGGTCACCGGGACCGTGATCGCCGTGATCGGGTTCTCGCTCGTGCCGTCCGCGGCAGGACTGATCAACGGCGGCGGCGGCAGCGGCCGCGGGCTCGGGCTCGCCGCCGTGACCGTGCTGCTCGTCGTGGTGGCGGAACTGCTCGCGCCGCCCGCGCTCGCCCGGTTCTCGGTACTCGGTACTCGCCGCGATGACCGCGGGGACCGTAATCGCCGTGCAGTTGGGCCTGTTCGACGGTACGGGCGTCGCGGACGCGCACGTGGTGACCGCTCCCGATCCGACCGCCTTCGGCGCGCCCACGTTCATCGTGCCGGCCGTCGCGGCGATGCTGGTCGTGCAACTGGTGAACATGGTCGAGTCGGTGGGTGACACGCTCGCCGTCGGGCAGATCGTGGAACGCGGCGACGACGCGCCCACCGTGGTAAGGGCGTTGCGTGCGGACGGCGCGGCGACGGTCGTGTCCGGGGCACTCGCCTCGTTCCCCATCGTGACGTTCGGGCAGTCCGTGGGGCTGCTCAGTGTCACACGGGTGCGAAGCCGTCATGTCGTGGCTCTTTCGGGAGCGTTGATGGTGGTGCTCGCCTTCGTCCCGGTGCTCGGCGCGGCCGTCGCCGCCGTGCCGGGACCGGTGCTCGGCGGGGTGTCGCTCGTCATGTTCGGCACGGTCGGCGCGGTGGGCCTGCGCGTCCTGGCCCGCGCCGATCTCACCGACTCGCGGAACCTGCTGACCGTCACCCTCGCCTTCGCGCTCGGCATGATCCCGGTCGGCGCCCCCGACTTCTACGCCCCTCTGCCGTCTTACGCGCGCCCGGTCCTGGACAGCGGTATCGCCGTCACCGGCATCGTCGCCTTCGCCCTGAACCTGCTGTTCCACCACACGCCCCGCCGGAAGGACCTCTCCCGATGACCCTCGACACGATCACGGACGTCACGGTCTTCAGCGGTGGCACCTGGCACGCGGGGATGGACGTGCACCTGGCCGACGGCCGCGTCCGAGCTCTCCTGCCTCACGGCGAACTTCCGCCGGGAGAGATCGTGTTGGACGGCGCCGGGGGGCATCTGACGCCCGGACTCGTGAACACCCATACCCATCTCTTCCAAGCGGGCCTGCGCGGCATCGGCGAAGGACTGCCGCTGCTCGCATGGCTCAGCGCGGTCGGCGAGGAAGCGGCGCTGCTGACGCCCGAGCGGGCGTACGCGACCGCGACGGCCGCCGCCGCGGAGGCGTTGCGCAGCGGCACCACCACGCTCGTCGAGCACATGTGGCCGCACCCGTCGCCCGACGTGCACGACGCCGTGCTGCGCGCGCTGCGCGCCAGCGGGGTGCGGGCCGTGCTGTGCCGAGGCGTCGCCGACCGCGGCGACCTCAGCCGCAAGTGGGGGTTCGACCCGCGCCTGATGCAGCCGCTGGAGGAGGCCCTCTCCCACACGGACGAGCTGATAGCGGCCGCGCACGGCAGCCGGGTCGAGGTCGCAGTGGCGGTGCCCAATCCGCGGTGCCTGACGCCGGACGGGATGAGGGCCGTGCGCGCCTACGCCGACGAGCGGGGCCTGCCCGTCTCGCTGCACCTCCTGGAGACGGCGACCGACGACGTGATGTGCCGTGAGCACGCGGGGGTCGGAGCCGTCGAATATCTGGAGCGGGCCGGCTTCCTGTGGGAGCGGCTGCTCGCGGTGCACTGTGTGGAGCTGGACGCTGCAGGTCGCGCGACGCTGGCGCGGCACGGGGTCGGTGTCTCGTACAACCCGCTCAGCAACATGCGCCTGGGCAGCGGGATCGCTCCCGTGCCCGACATGCTGGCGGCCGGACTGCGGGTCGGGCTCGGTGTCGACGGCGCGGCCAGCAACGACACCCAGGACATCCTGGAGGCGCTGCGCATCGGCGCGTATGTGCAGCGGGCCGCGCACCGCAAGGCCGATCTGTTCGGCTTCCCGGAGATGTTCGCGCTGGCCGCCAACGGCGCGAACCGGGTCCTCGGCCTGGAGGAGCGCCCGGACGGGGTACGGCCCGGGATGCAGGCGGACTTGGTGCTGCACCGCTTCGACCGGGATTACGCGTGCCTTCCCGTACGCGACCCGGGTGCCACCCTGCTGACCTGTGCGGGCAGCAGGACCGTGGCGGCCGTCATGGTCGGCGGGGAGGTCCTGGTGCGCGACGGGGAGCATGTCCGGCTGCCGTCGGCGGAGTTGGCGGCCCGGCTCGGCTTTACGGCCGCGTAACACCGTGAGCCGCGGCGGAAACACGCGCCGGGCAGGCTGAGCACATCGCGTGCGGGTCCCGGGTGACCGGGGCCCGCGCCAGCCCACGGCGCCGGGCCCGCGAAGGGGTCCGCCGCGGCCGTGCCCGCGGGCCTCTGAGAGCCGGCGGTGGGGATCGCAGGGGCGGTGACTGCATCCCGTACACCACGATCGCTTCGAGGAGCGACAGCCGCGATGACCAACACCGCTTACCACCTTGCCGAGCTGGACAAAGAGACCCGCATGGGCGGGGCCGGGACGGAGACCTCCGTCCGGGAGATCCGCCGCATCGACCTCACCGGCTTCGAGCACCGCAAGGCCGCGATCACCGAGGAGCTGTGGGCCGCCGCCACGGACATCGGCTTCTTCCAGCTCGTCAACCACGGCATCGAACAGCCCTCGGTGGACGCCGCGTTCGCCGACGCGGCACGCTTCTTCGCACTGCCGGAGGGGACCAAGGCCCGGCACGGACTGAAGAGGGGCCTCAACTCGGGCTGGGAGTCCATGACCCAGGTCCGCCCGTCGATCGGAACGCCCGACCAGAAGGAGTCCTACCAGCTGACCCGCCCGCACATGGACGGGCTGTGGCCCGACGACGTTCTGCCCGGGTTCCGCGAGCGCACCCTGGCCTTCGAGGCGCAGTGCCGCGACCTTGCCATGCGCGTGCTGTCCTGCTTCGCCGACAGGCTGGGGCTGCCCGACGGGTTCTTCGCCCGCGCCCACCGCCCGGCGAGCGACCAGTACCAGTCGACGCTGCGGATGCTGCACTACTTCGCGGTGCCCGAGGACGCCGAGATCCCCGCCGGTGTGTGGCGGGCGGGCGCGCACACGGACTTCGACTGCCTCACGCTGCTGTTCCAGCGGGACGGGCAGGGCGGGCTTCAGGTGTGCCCTGGCAGGGAGGCCGAAGCGCAGGAGTGGACGCCGGTCGAGCCGGCCGACGACGTGATCACCTGCAATATCGGTGACATGCTGATGCGGTGGAGCGACGACCGGCTGCCGTCGAACTTCCACCGGGTCAAGTCGCCGGGTCCGGGCGACGACAGGGCCGCCCGCCACAGCATCGCGTTCTTCGCACAGGCGGACCGTGACGTGGTGATCGAGGGGCCGGACGGCCGCTATCCGCCGATCACGGCTGCCGACTACATCCAGCAGCGCATCGCCGCCAACTTCAAGCGCTGAGAGAGGTGGGTGACGTGACGACGTCCCCAGGGAGCAGCCGGCCCGGGTCCGGGCGGCTTGCGGTACTCGGGCTGCAGCACGTGCTCGTGATGTACACGGGGTGTGTGACCGTACCGCTGGTGTTCGGCGCGGCGGCCGGCCTCGACGCCTCGACCATCGCCGTGCTCATCAACGCCGATCTGCTCGTCGCGGGCGTCGTCACGATGATCCAGGGAGCCGGGGTCGGCCGGATCCTCGGGGTACGGATGCCGGTGATGGCGGGGGCGGCGTTCACCGCGGTGACGCCGATGATCCTGATCGCCGGGGAGTACGGCATCCAGGCCGTGTACGGATCGATGCTGGCGGCGGGGGTGTTCGGGCTGCTGGTCGCCTACCCGTTCGCGAAGGCCGTGCGGTTCTTCCCGCCGCTGGTGAGCGGTGTGGTGATCACGGTGGTCGACCTCGCGCTGATCGGGGTGGGGGTGAGTCTTGTCGTCGGGAACGACCCGAGGGCGGCCGACTACGCGGCGCCCTCCCGTCTCGCGCTCGCAGCGTTCGTGGTGGTCGTGATCCTGCTCGTGGCCCGGTTCGGCCGGGGCTTCCTCGCCCAGACCGGGCCTCGTTCGCACCGGCGCACGGCGCTCGGCAGCTTGGCGAGGAGTACCAGTGACCCGGCGCCGACCCGGTTTCCTCGTCCATCCGGTCATTACGTACGATCACCAGGTCAAAGCCGCGGCAGGAATCAGGAAGCCGGTGCGAATCCGGCGCGGTCCCGCCACTGTGACCGCGCGTGTCCCACGGGACGTGCGCGGAAGTCAGGTCACTGACCTGCCGCGGGCCCGATCCGAGGAGCGCGGACTCCGCAGGAGGCTTCCCATGCACGACGGTCACAGCCGTCCCCTTTTCTCGCTCTCCCCCTCGCCCGCGGCGTTCGCAGCCCCACGCGGGCGCGGTCCCGCGCGCCTCGCCGCAGCCCTCACCGTGCTGTCGGCGATTGTGCTGACGGCCGGCTGCGGCTCGTCCGGGGCCACCGCCGGCTCCCCGGAGGCGAGCGCCTCGGCGGCGAAGGGCTTCCCCGTCACCATCGACAACTGCGGTGTCAGGACGACGTACACGAAGCCGCCGTCCCGTGCGGTGACCATCCACCAGCATCCGACCGAAGTGATGCTCTCGCTGGGGCTCAAGGACCGGATGGCCGGTACGTCGTACCCCGACTCGGCGATCCTGCCCGCGCTGCGCGAGGACTTCGCGTCGATCCCGCAGCTGTCGAAGGAGGCGCCGTCGTTCGAGAAGGTCCTCGACACCGATCCCGACTTCGTCTACGGCGGGTACGCCAGCGCATTCGCGGAGAAGGAGGGCCGCTCACGCGAGGCGCTCGGGGACGCGGGCATCGACACCTACCTCAACCGGGAGAACTGCGCCGGAAAGAAGGGGGTGACCATCGAGGACACGTACACCGAGATACGCACGATCGGCAAGATCTTCGGCGTCCCCGATCGCGCCGCCACCCTCGTCTCCGAGCTGCGCACCCGCGCCGGCAAGGCGAGCGAGGCCGTGAAGGACGCGCGTGACGTCTCCGTGTTCGTCTACGACAGCGGCGACAAGTCCGCCTTCACGGCCGGCGGCAAGGGCCTGGGCAACGAGCTGATCAGGCTGGCAGGCGGCAAGAACGTCTTCTCCGACCTGGACGACGTGTTCGGCGACGTCTCCTGGGAGCAGGTCGTCGACCGCAAGCCCGACGTCATCGCCATCTACGACTACGCGGGCACCGGCGTCGCGCAGAAGAAGAAGTTCCTGCTCTCCCAGCCCGCCCTCGCCGACGTGCCCGCGATCAGGAACAGGCGTTTCGTGGTGCTGCCGCTGACCGACACCCTCGTCGGTGTCCGCTCGGCGGACGCGGTGGGCGACCTGGCGCGCGGGCTGCACCCGGACAGCTTCAAGTGACCGCGTCCACCGCGGACGCCGGGAACACCGCCTTGGTGAAGCCGCGCCGCCGGGCCGCGTTCGCGCTCACCCTGGCCGGGCTCACGGTGCTACTGGCCGCCTGCTCGACCGCAGGACTCGCTTTCGGCTCGGTGCACGTGCCGCCCGGCCAGGTGTGGGGCATCGTCACCCATGCGCTCGGCGCCGACTGGACGGAACCCACCTGGACCCGGGCGCGGGAGACGATCGTCCTCGACGTGCGCGGGCCCCGCGTCCTGCTCGGCGCGGTCACCGGCGCGGGTCTCGCCGTCGTCGGTACGGCGTTGCAGGCGCTGGTGCGCAATCCGCTCGCCGAGCCGTACCTCCTCGGGGTGTCCTCCGGCGCCTCGCTCGGCGCGGTCTCGGTGATCGTGTTCGGGGTGAGCCTCTTCGGGACGGTGTCCCTGTCGGCGGCCGCGTTCGCCGGGGCACTGGGCGCGCTCGTGCTCGTCTACGCCGCCGCCCGCACCGGCGGCCGCATCACCTCGCTGCGGCTCATCCTGGCCGGGGTCGCGGTGGCGTCAGTGCTCAGCGCGCTGTTGAACCTGCTGCTCCTGACGACGGACAACGGCAACGAGGCGCGCACGGTCCTCGCCTGGACGCTGGGCGGCCTGGGCGGTGTGTCCTGGGGTTCGCTGTGGCTGCCGGGCCTGGCGCTGCTGTTCGGCATCGCCGTCCTCATGGTGCAGTCCCCGAACCTGAACCTGCTGCTCGCCGGCGAGGAGGCCGCCGCCACCATGGGCCTGGACGTCGCCCGTTTCCGGGCCCGGATGTTCGTGCTCGTCTCGCTCGTCACCGGAGTGCTGGTCGCCTCGGCCGGACCGATCGGTTTCGTCGGACTGATGCTGCCGCACACCGTACGGCTCCTCGTCGGCGCTGACCACCGGCGTGTGCTGCCCGCCGCCGCGCTCGGGGGCGCGTCCTTCCTGGTCCTGGCGGACATCGCAGCGCGGACCGTAGCGGCACCGCAGGAGATGCCGGTCGGCGTCCTCACCGCCCTGTGCGGAGGGCCCTTCTTCCTGTGGCTGATGCGACGCGACGCCCGTAGGAACGCCGGAGGCGCGGCATGACGGCGGCCGAACTGCGCGTCGAGTGCGTCACGCTCACGGCCGGGGCCCGGCGACTGGTCCACGACGTCACGCTCACGGCCCGCCCCGGGGAGACGATCGGCCTCGTCGGACCGAACGGCAGCGGCAAGTCCAGCCTGCTGCGCGCCGTCTACCGCATACTGCGGCCGGCAGCCGGAACGGTCCGCGTCGACGGCGAAGACACCTGGTCACTGCCACCGCGCCGGCTGGCGCGCACCCTGGCCGCAGTGGTGCAGGACACTCCGTCCGGCCTCGATCTGAGCGTGCGTGAAGTCGTCGCGATGGGCCGCACCCCGCACAAGCGACTGCTGTCGGGCGACACGACCGAGGACGCCGCGCTGATCGAGGCCGCACTCGTCTCGGTCGACGCCGTCCCCCTGGCCGGCCGCGCCTTCGACCGGCTCTCCGGCGGCGAGCGCCAACGGGTGCTGATCGCCCGCGCGCTGGCTCAGGAGCCGTCGCTGCTCGTCCTGGACGAACCGACCAACCACCTCGACATCCGGCACCAGTTGGAGATCCTGGCCGTGCTGCGCCGGCTGCCCGCGACGGTCCTCGTCGCCCTGCACGACCTCAACCTGGCCGCGTACTACTGCGATCGCCTGTTCGTTCTGTGCGACGGCGGTGTCGTCGCGTCCGGTGCTCCGCACGAGGTGCTCACTCCGCGCCTGCTCGCGGAGGTCTACGAGGTGACCGCCGAGGTCGCGGTGCATCCTCGCACGGGCCGTCCCCAGGTGACGTTCCTGCCGGCGGACGTGCCTGTGCCCGACGCGAACCGGTGACCGGGCGTCCTGGGTCAACTGGACGCCGGTGCCGGGGTACGAGCCGCGGCGCCGGATCCGGGACGCCGGGCCCACCGCGACACCGGCTGCCCGCGTCGCGGTGAGCGGATCCCGGGCACGTTCGGCAGCGGGCGGAGCGGGCCCCTGTGGCCTGCTCCGCTCCGGTCACCGGGCCAGGCAGCAGTCACCGCACTTCGCACCGTTCAAGGCCCGGTAGTACAGACAGCAGCTCCGCCGCCGGAACGTCAGCTCGGGGCCGGTGACCTCGCCCGTACCCAACAGCCGCCCCGTCTGAAGGAGTTCCCTGGTCAGCCCGGTGAGCGGTGCCCGCAGGTCGGGCCGGGACCTGAGCAGCTGCGCCGCCGAACCGACCAGCGCGGAAGCCGAGTTACCCGCGAGCAGGCGGGGAGCCACCTTGACGGGCAGGCCCCGCTCCACACCCTCCAGAACACCGTCCGCCTGAGCGCGGACGGCATCGGCGAGCGACGACGCCGGCTGCGGAGCACGGCTGCCCCGAGGCTCGGCCAGCCGGAGCGCCGCACTGTCACCGGCCCATTCCACGGTGGTCGTCTCCGGCACGATCCCGTGCAACAGCGCGCAGGCGAGAACCGGTGACCACAGGCGGGCCGCGAGCCCGAGATGGGCGATGGAGACTCCGACGCGGGCCTCGGCGGTGGCGTAGCGTTCATTGACCGTCCTGGCCCGCGCGCCGAACCCTTCCCGTGTGAGCCCTCCTGCACCGGACCCGGGCCCCCGGGCCGTGTCCAGGACGAAGAATCCGCCCATCCGCGCCACGTCGCGCAGCGCCACGACGACCTCGTGCGCCGGTACCGCGTCCGCCGCGCGCCCACCGCTGGTCATGAGGTCGCCGTCCTCACGCGGCGCGGCGGGTCGATCAGATAGAGGTCGAGGATGCCGGGACGGTCCGCGACACCCGGCCCGCCGGCCCGCACCCAATCCACTATGTCCTCGGTGGCATTGGGGTCGTTGACCAGGCCGAGCCAGACCGGCCGGGCTCCTGCCGCCCGCCCGACGGCAGAAGGCTGTACGACGATGACGTTGGCCTGCTCACAGAGGTCCAGGCAGTCGGAGGTCCGCACCGGGGCGATCTCCCGCAACCGCGCGGTCTGCGCGGGGTGATCGCCCCGCACCTTGACCGTGCCGCAGCAGCAGTCGCGGCACACCACCACCCGGCAGGGGACCGTCCGGTCCGACGTCGGCGCGTTCTCGTCGACTGGCCGCTCAGGCATGCCGCATCCTCCCTCTTGCCGGGGAGTTCCGCCCCGGGGTCCTTCGAGGAGGCGACAGCGTGAGTCTCCTGGCTCTCGGGTCCGTGCTCGTCCCGGCCTTCCCGCCCTCGCGGGGCAGTGGCGCATCGGGATCCGCTCGCCGATCACAGTGGCGGTACCGCACCGGATTCCCACCGGTTTCCTCGGGCCGCCGTCGCCCATGTCCGCAGCCCATCATGTCACCCGCCCCACGGTGGCAGGAGCCCGGCCGGACGGCGTACCGGGACACCTCCGTGCCCGGCCACCGGGCGGCATCAGGGGCGCCGTGACCTCGCCAGCGCCAGGGCGTCAGTGACTTCCCGGACCACGCGCTCCGCGTCCTCGGGGCTGTTGACCACGTCGGTGTCGTTCATGTCGACCACGACGACGTCACTGGCGCGGTAGTGCTCGCGCACCCAGTCGTCGTACCCCGACCACAGCGTCCGGTAGTACCCGACGAGACTCCGGTCCTGTTCGAAATCGCGTCCCCGCAGCCCGATGCGGTGCAGTACCGTCTCGAAGTCCGCCCGGAGATACACCATGAGATCGGGTGCTTTGCGGTAGGGCAGGCCGTCGATCTCGCGCATCATCTCCGCGAGCAGCCCCTCGTACACCCGCATCTCAAGGGAACTGATCCTGCCGAGGTCGTGGTTGACCTTGGCGAAGTACCAGTCCTCGTAGATGGAGCGGTCGAGCACGTTGTCGTCCTGCTTGTACGCGTCTTTGATCGCGGCGAAACGCGTCTGCAGGAAGTAGAGCTGGAGGAGGAAGGGGTACCGCCTCGCCTCTATCTCTTCGGGGCCGGCCGTGTAGAAGAGCGGCAGAATCGGATTGTCCTCCACGCTCTCGTAGAAGACCCTGCTCCCCAGCTCCTTGGCGATCAGTTCGGCGACACTCGTCTTTCCGATCCCGATCATGCCGCCGACGCAGATCACTGCCATACCTCGAATCTTTCTCGGAGTTGCCCATGCCGGAGGGCTGCACAGGATCCAGGGCGTGATGCAGACCCCGTCGATGCTCGCTGCCCCGACGGGGGACGACTTGCCCGAAGAGGCTCCTGTCGCCCATCAGAACGAGCGTCGCGAGCGTCATTTCAGCGTCAGGTATCGCCCGCAACGCACACCCTATGCGCCGGAGCGAAACCTCAGGTCAGTCGTCCTTCTTCACCGGCTCCATGATCGCCGCGCACTCCACGTGATGCGTCATCGCGAAACAGATGCGGGCCGCCGGGCTGCTGGCCCGGCACCGCAGGCGACGGCTCGCAGCCTGACCACCACACCCATGGTGCCCGTCAAAGCGGAACAAGCCCAGTTCAGGGCGGCGCATCCACACCTTGGCCTGTCAGAGGCTCCTCTTGGGGATGGGGCAGTGGACGCCTTCGACGATGTCGACGGCTGAGCGGAACGTCGTGGCGGGGAGTGACTTCACACAGGCGAGGCCGGAGCCGGCCTCAACGTTGGCCGTCAGGTACGCGGCTGAGAGCCGCGAGCCGGTCGCGCCGGCCGCCGGGCGTGAGCACGCCTCATTCAGGGCGTCACGATGTCGAAGTTGGGGTCGAACGTGTCGATGAGCTCGGCCAGCGCCGGCAGAACGGTGCCGTCGCCGTCGAGGCGGATTTTCCCGGACTCGGCGAGCGTGGCCGCGCTCGCCGGGTTCAGCAGAACACTCACCAGGGCCGCCTTGGTTCCCGTGACGGTGAGCTGCGTGTCGGGGGACGCGCCGCGGCGGGCGTTGAGGACGCCGCGCGCGACCCACATCGTCCATGTCTCGTCGCTGTCCTTGAAGGAGAAGTCGATGCGCAGGTCGGCCTCTGCGGCTTTGTCGCCGATCAGGTGGACGGCGGCGTAGTCGAAGAGGATGTCGATGGGCATGGCGAAGATCGTGTCGGGGCTGGCCGTGGCGAATGTGGCGGGCTGGACACCCTCGCGCAGTTCCCTGGCCGCGGTGAGGAAGATGCCGCGCCACTGCGGTCCCTCGGCCTGGTAGCCCATCTGCTCGTACGCGTCGGCCTGGAGGTCGCGGGCCGCCCGGTTGTCCGGCTGCGCGAAGACGAGAGTGTGCAGGATCTGGGCCGCCCAGCGGTAGTCGCCCGCGTCGAGGGCCCGCTGCCCCTCGGCCATGACCTGGTCCGCGCCGATCAGGTCGACGAAGCGGCGGGCCGACTCGGTCGGCGGGTGGGGGTGGAGGGAGACGGGGTCGCCGTCCCACATGCCGAGTTCCTTGGTGAACACCGCGCGGACGTCGTGGTGCAGCGTGCCGTGGTAGCCGCGGTTGAACCACTTGCGGCCCAGCTCCGCCGGCAGCTCGATGACTTCGGCTGCCTCCAGGGGCGTGTATCCCTTGTTCGCGAGGCGCAGCGCCTGGTCGTGGATGTACTTGTAGGTGTCGCGCTGTGACGCCAGGAAGGAGGTCACCGCTTCGTTCTCCCACACCGGCCAGGTGTGCGGGCCGTAATGCACCTGTGCCTCGTCGCCCCAGCGCTCCAGCGTCTCGTCGAGGTAGCGGGCGAAGTTGCGGGCGTCACGGGTGCGGGCACCGCGCAGGGTCTGGATGTTGTGGAGCGAGTGGTTGGCGTTCTCGGCGCAGGTGAGGGCGGCCAGCTGCGGGATCCAGATGTGCATCTCCTCCGGGGCCTCGGTGTCCGGGGCGTAGAGGAACTCGAATTCGAGGCCGCCCAGGTCGCGTTTGGCGCCGGTCTCGGTGATCGGGTCCGTGGGCGAGATGTACGAGACCGTCACCCCCGGCACGGTCGTGATGCCGATGCCGCAGGTCACGCAGCCGGTGGCGGAGTAGTCGAGCAGGCTGTCGAAGGCGTACGACGCCCGGCGGGACATCGCGTTGCCCGCGATCACGTTCTCGCCGATAGCGTGCTTGTCGAAGGAGGCAATGGTGCCCGGGGCGATGATCGGCACCTTGCCGGACGCGACGTCCTTTGCGCTGACGACACCCTTGACTCCGCCGTAGTGGTCGATGTGGGTGTGCGTGTAAATGACGGCGGCCACCGGCTTGTCGCTGACGTGCTCGCGGATCATGGCCATGCCCTGCGTGGCCGCCTCGACCGAAGCCATGCAGTCGACGATCACCAGTCCGGTGTCGCCCTCGACGACGGTGAGGTTCGCGATGTCGTTGTTGCGCACCTGGTAGATGCCGTCGACGACCTTGTACAGGCCACCCTTGCGGATGAGCTGCGACTGGCGCCACAGACTCGGGTTCACCGTGTCGGGGGCCGGGGCGTCGTCGGCGATGTAGTCGAACCGGCTCGCGTCGAAGATGACGCGGCCGTCGGCCGCGTACAATCTGTCGGGGAACGGGGCGATGAACCCGCGGTCGTTGTCGGCGAAGTCCTGCCGGTCGTCCATGGCGTAGCGGGCGGCGGCTGCACGGTTGGCTCTTGCGGTTGCGGGCGTCGCGTCCTTGGGCGTGCGGGCCATGACAGCTCCTCGTGCCCGCGGCGGCCGGGGCCCGCCCGTTCAGGGCGCCGGAGTGCAGTGGGCCAGTTCGTCGGCTGACAGCCACGCTCCCCGTGGGCGCTGTGGGCCGCGAGGCGGGTCAGCTGTTCGAGTGAACGGCGCGGGTCCTGCGGGCAAGGGCCGTGCGGTGCGCCGCGGTCGCGTCCGGCCGCCCGGCCCCCTGCGGCGACGTCACCCGGCGATGTCGATGACGGTGCGCAGCGCCTCACCGGTGTGCATCTGCCGGATCGCCTCGTTGATGTCCGTGAGCGGGACATGGTGCGTGATCATGGAGTCGAGGTCGATGCGGCCCGCGCGCCACAGGTCGATGATCGTCGCGTAGGTGCGCCGGATGTCGTCGCCCCCGTAGAACGAGGGCAGGATCGCCTTCTCGCTCATGACCAGCTCCGCCATGCTGATGTCGGGCAGGTCGGTGCGGGATCCGGCGCCGACCAGGCAGACCGTGCCGCCGAGGCGGGTCGCGTCGTACGCGGCGCGCAGGGTGGCGGATTTCCCGACGGCCTCGAAGCTTGACTCTGTCGGGGATCTTGGAGCTGTCGAGGTCAGGTGCCCAGGGTTCGCCAGGATTTCGGTCGGGGTAGCTCGCGCTGGTCGAGGTAGTTCTGGAAGGCAGTCGGTCGGCGGGGTGCGGATGCGTCCTCGGCCGGTGGCAGTCTGCTGAGGCGCTCGATGTTGACGGCGATGGCGGTCAGGACGTGCTGGATGTGGGCCTTTCCCTGCCCTCGGTAGCGACAGCGCCGCATGCCGTGGCCGTGGGCAAACTCGTTGACCGTGCCCTCCACTCCGGAGCGGACCGCATAGCGAGCCTTCCACTCGGACGTCTGCTGCTCGGTACGGACGCGAAGTTGCAGGTCGCGGAGCTCTCGCGGGGGAAAGCCCACAGTGCGGGCGCTGTCGGCGGTGCTCGTGCACCGAGCACGGGCCGGGCAGGGCCGGCACTGACTCTTGGTGACCCTGGCCACGATCAGCGGGGCCGCGGTGGGCGAGGAGGTCGGATAGGGGCCGTGCCAGCCCGCGCTGACCTGCCCCTGAGGGCAGGTGACCTGCTCACGGTCGTAGTCGATGTGGAAGTCGTCCCGGGCGAAGCCCTCGCCTCGGCGGTGCTGGCGGGTGGGGTTGCCCGGCAGTGGTCCGGTGACGGTGACCTGGTGTTCACGGGCGGCTTGTTCCAGGTGGGGCAGGGAGGTGTAGCCGCTGTCGACGAGGTGCTCGGCGGGCAGCAGGCCGCGACGGGCCAGGCGCGTGTGGATGCCGGGCAGGACCTTGCTGTCGTGTGTGGTGGCCGCGGTGGTGGCCACGTCCGTGATCACGTTGGGGCCGGGGGCACAGGTCTCGGTCAGGTGAGCGGAGAACCCCTTCCAGCTGATGATGTGTCCATGGCGTGCATAGCGGGCCGAGGTGTCGTAGGGCGAGACGACCGCCCGGGACGAGGGCGGCAGCCCGGGCCCGCCTTCCGTCTCGGCGGTGCGACAGCGCAGGTGTCCTGCGGCGTCATGGTGGTAGTTCTGCACGATGATCTGGCGCAGGGCCTGGACGCGAGGGCCGGACGTGCGGTCCGCTCCGTGCTGGTAGAGGTGTTCCAGGAGCCGGACGGCATCGTTTCCGGTGGCAAGGATCCTGGTCTTGGGCTTAGTGGGGTTCTTGCCCAGGCGGACTGGCCGCCCGTAGCGGCGTCCCCAGTCCTCGTCGACCAGTTCGTCCAGCAGGTGAGGGGCTGTGCCGGCGACTTCTTCGAGTGCGGCGCGGACCGCCTCGGTGATCAGCTCCAGGCGGGTCAGGTCGCGCACCGCGGCCAGGACGTGGGTGGAGTCGGTGCGCTGCGTGGTGCGCTCGCGTACCAGTCCGGCCTCCTTGAGGCGGGCCAGCGCGAGGTCGAGGAGTCGGTCAGCACGGTCATCTTCGGCGAGACGGTCGCGGAAATCGGCCAGCACGCTGTGGTGGAAGCCGGGGTCGTCCAGCTCCATGGCCATCGCGTACTTGAAGTCGATGCGGCAGCGGACCGCCTCGGCCGCCTGCCGGTCCGACAGGCCGAGCAGGAACTGCAGCACACAGACGGTGGCCAGTTGGGCAGGCGAGAGACCCGGGCGTCCGTCACGCGGGTACCAGTCGGCGAAGTCCTCGTCGCACCACAGCCCGTCCAGTCGATCGCGCACCCATATCGCCGTCGTACCACCTGGGTTGCTCGCCCGCGCGATCTGCGCAGTCAGAGACGGTACGTGCTCACCAGAACGCGGGCGCAGGGACAACGGGCACCTCGACAGCTGCATCGGTCATCGGAACCACCCGAGCATGCCCGCTGATCATGCAGGCCCACTGGGAAACTCCAAGATCCTCGACAGAGTCAAGCTCAGCCCCGAAGGCGAGTCGCGGGGCTGGACGCGTCCGATGTCGGTGCCCGCCTCCCGGACGCGCCCACCATGTCGGCTCAGTATGCCGCCGTACCGCGGTCAACCTGGCCATCCGGCCCGAGCGGGAGCACGACTGCCCACCCGGACGGCTCCCCCTTCAGCGGGCCCACCCGGGCAACGTGCCGTCAGGCGTATTCAGCGGGTCCTTCCGGAAGATGAAGTTACCTGCCGTGCCGGACGAGTGGTACACAGCATCGGGGTTCTTCAGGATGTCCAGGACCCGTTCGTCGGTGAAGGCATGTCGGGTGTCCCCTTGGTACTTGGGAGGCTTGTCGATCTCACCGTTCTCTGCCCTCTCTGCGATCCCGTCCAGAATCCTGTCGATCCGCTTCTGTGCCTTCTCCTCCTTCGGGTACTTGGGCATGGAGTCCCAGCGGATCCGCCGCGGTGTTCGGGTTGTCCACGTAGCTGACGGGGTTCGGCGCCGGAGCGAGGCGGAGGTGGTCGGGGGAGGTGTAGCGGCCGGCCTCCGGGTCGTAGTGCCGGGAGGAGTTGTAGTGGAGGCCGGTCTCGGGCCCTACGCCCCGACGCGGTGACCTGCTGCTCGGCCAGCCGGACGGTCACGATCCTCACGTGAGATCGGACAACAGCAGCTCCAGCTCCCTCTCCTCCTCGAGACGAACACCGAGTTCGGCGACGGCCGTAGCGAGTTCGGGCTCCCAGGGGGTCTCCGTCGGGGTGCTGACGAGCGATGACAACGGAGGTTGGGCACAGCGGAGCACGGCGGCGCGGTAGTCCGCGGCCGTGTAGCGCCAGGGCAGCCAGGGGACGCGGCGGCGAAGGACGCCGGCGATCCGGAGCCCTCCCCAGTCGAAGTCCCCGTGGTAATAGAGGGTCGCTCCGTGGTCGTGCAGCCCCCGGAGCAGTGTGAGGGCGGCCGCGGAAGGCTGGCCTTGGAGGCAGACCATGGGCGGGCAGGCAGGGCCGAGCATGTCGGCCGCAGCCGCGAGGACGGTCGGGTTCTCGCAGATCCGCACCACGGGATCGGCGACGGCAGGAGGTCTGCGGGTGAGCTGGCGAAGGGTGAGCACACAGGGTTCGCCGTCTTCGGCCAGGTGGTCCAGGGCCGGGGTGCCGCGCAGGTTCAGGGTCAGGACGGTCGAGGACAGATCGTCCCGCAACAGCCCCACCGCGGCCCAGGCCTCACGTCGCCATTCGGCGCCCTGACCATCGTGGAAACCGGTCAGCGCACGGGCCCCGGACAGAGTGAGGGTGGCCAGCGGTGTGCCGTCGTCAAGGGCGTGAGCCCAGCCGAGGACCCGGGCGGCGAAGGCAGGTAGCGAGACGACCGGGGCGGCGGGGAGTGCCCGCAGAGCGGTGCACACGCCGGTGAGCAGGCCGAACGTGACATCTGGAGTGCGGCCCAGGCGCCGCGCGAGGCCGTCTGCTCGTATAAGGGCCGCCCACTCCGCGAACGCGGGGACCGTAGCGACGAGCTCATCGAGCGGGGCGTGCGCCCGCTTCCACGCGGCCTCCTCCTCCTGGCGGGCTTGGACGAGCGACGTGACAGGCCCGGTGAGCAGAGCGACCGCAGCGGCGAGGCCGTTCGGGCTTGCGCCCGAACGGCGCAGTACGGCGTCGACCGCCTCTAGCCGTACGGTCAGGGACCTGCCGCCACCGGGGGCCCGGGCGAGAAGCCGTTCGGCCGCCGTTCGCTGGGCCGGAGTGGGATCGGCCAGGGACACGGAACCGGTCAGGGGCTGCCCGGCCACCAGTCGTCTGCGTGCTCGTTCGACGAGCCAGGAGAGGTCCGGTGTGCCGAGCAGCCTGGCGAGCCGTGGGCTGTCGACTGCTTCGGTGCCGGGCTCGGGCCCAGCGGTCAGCTCCATAGCGGCTCGGGCTCCGCCACGCCGGGTGCGTCCTGGAGCGCGTGCCGTACGGGGTCCTCGCGGCGCTGCCGTCGTGTGCCGTCCCATTCCCACCGGGTGACGAGGACAGCCGCCACCTCGTCGATCCGGGACAGTTGGGCGATGGCGATGCCGGGCACCTGCGGGTAGCAGGCCCACTCCCGTTCGCTGGTCATGACCACATCGAGGTCAAAAGCGCTCAGGAGACCGAGGCACTTGGCTCGGGAGTCGTCGTCCACGCCGGCGAACGCCTCGTCCAGGGTGACCAGGCGGGGCGCGTGCGGGCTGCCCGCGCTGGCGTAGTGGGAGGAGGCGGCGGCGAACAGCGGTACGGACACGGCAAGGACGCGTTCACCGCCGGAGGCGGGGCCGGTGGCCGGGACCCAGCGCCCGTGCTGGTGGCGTTCGACACCGAATTCGTGCCAGGAGCGGTAGTCGAGCGCGGCGGTGAGGTGATCGAGCCGGCTGCCCGAGCCGTCGTCGGACTGCTGGCGGGCGATCTGGGCCTGGAGGAACTCGCCCACCGCCGCGCGGTCCTGCGAAGTCCAGGCGTCCGCGGACTGGCGCAGCCTCTCGCGGGCTTGGGCCAGTCCGGACGGGGCCTTGCGCGAGGCCCGCCATACCAGCCGGAGTCTCATCCCGGTGGAGGTGGGGCGATCCTCCAGTTCGGTGTTCATGTCCCGCACCTGTCGCTCGGCGGCACCGATGAGTTCCTGGAGGGTGCCGGCGACTTCGGTGATCAGGTGGGTCTCGAGGATCTCGCGTTCGTGAGCGGAAAGGATGCGGGTGAGCTCGCCCACTTCCGTGGCGAGCGCTTCGGCGAGTTCGGGTACGGCACGCTCACGGCCCTGGTAGACGATGTCGACGACCATGCCGTACTCGAGCATGCGGGCGGAAGCGCTGTGCCCGTGCCGGGACAGGGTGTCCTGCAGGGTCTTGAGTTCCTCGCTGAGTCGGCGCTGTACGCGTTCCCAGGCGGCGTCCGTGTCGTCGGCGGACGACAGGCCGGAGTCGATGGCGCGGGCGAACGCGATGGCCGGGGTCGCGGCCCAGTGGCCGTCGTCAGAGGTGGGGACGGTGACCTCGGGCAGCGCGACCGCGACCAGGCCGGTGGCCGTGAAGCGCTGGAGCGCGGCGATGGCCTGCGCACGTGCGTCGACGGCTTCGGCGAGGTCCTTCTCCAGCTGCTCGAGCCGCCCCTCGGCCCGGCTCGCCTCCCGGTCCGCCTGGGCGTGACGCTGCCCGGCCTTCTTCCGGCCGGTCTCACAGATCCGCTGTGCCTCGGTGGTCTCGGCGAGGCGCCGTTGGAGATCAGCGACGGCGGCGCCGACGGTGGAACGCAGAGTCCGGTGCCGCTCATCGGCCGCCGCCGCCTCGCGCGCCGCCTCTTCGGCCCGCTCGGCAAGGTCGACGACCCGCTGCTGCACCTCGGCCGCCTCGGCACGCTCGTCGTCCACCTGCCGTGCGGCGTCCGCCTGTTCACGCAGCGCGGGCCACAGGGCCGCCAGCGCGGTGGCCAGGGAGCCGAGGGCGTGGCGTACGGCGGTGAGTCCGGCCCGGTCGGCGGGCAGCCCCAGATCAGTGGCGGCCTCGGCGAGCTCGGCGGCGGCCCGCTCGGCGAGCTCAGCCGCCTCACCGACCTCAGTGGCACGCCCCTCGTACCGGGCACGGGCCTTGCGTACAGTCTCGGCGGCGGCGCTCACGAGCGCGTGTGCCCTGGTGAGCGGCGACTCGTCGGGGACGTCGGCGAGCTCGGCGTCGAGCGTGCGCCGGCGTGCCACGATGGCCGCTGACCGAGCCGTGAGATTCTCCGACTCCTCGCGCAGGGAGGCGAGTTCGACGCCGAGCGCCGCGACGCGAGCCCTGCGGGCGGCTTCGCGTGCGCCCTCGCCGATGTACGTGGCCGCGGGCTTGGCCCACGTACCGGTGAGCGCACCGACCCGAAAGCGCCCGTCGGGTGCAGCCCATGTCGTGGCTCCTCCCCCGCCGTCGAGGCCGATGCCGGCCAGCAGTCGGGTCACCGTCGTCTCGTCCAGGACAGCGGCCTGCCCATCTCCGTGGTCCACGGCCGGGCACAGCACGTCTGCCAGCGAGGGGCCGCTCACCGGTCCGTTCGACGGGGAGAGAAGGACATCGTGTCCGTCCGCGGCGAGGGCGGAGCCGTCGGGCAGCGCCCAGGCGTCGAGGAGGCCGGAGGCTTCGAGCGCCGCTTCGAGCCCGGCACGGTCGGCTTCGGGTAGTTCGTCACGGAAGTCGACCAGGCGCCAGAGCGGCGCGCCCGGAAGCGTTTCGCGCAGGCCGGGGGTGCGCGTCGCCGGGGGCTGGGGTGCGCGTCCGGTGCCTGCTTCCAGTGCGGCGAGCTCGCGGCGGGCCTCGGCGGTGCGCTCTGCCAGCTCCGTGGTCTCGCGGGCGGCTTCGGCCGCCTGGTCGGCGAGGTCCACCGAGCGGGCGGTGTGCGCCCGGGTGGCCGAGACCCGCGCCGGGTAGGGGCCGTCGAGGTGGCGGGTCCACTCCTGGAGTTCGTCCAGGAGGCCCGTCGCGTCGGCGTAGGACAGCTCCTTCCAGGCGTTGGCGCGTTCGCGTACGTCGTCCAGGAGGGCCCGGCCCGCCCGCGCCGCGCTCTCCTCCGCCTCGCCGTGCGTCTCGGCAGCCAGCGCGAGGTCGGTCTCCGCCTCGTCGAGACGGCCCGACGCCCGGCGGTGCTCGGCGGCGGCCTGCTCGGACCCTTCGAGGCGGCCCTCGATGTGGCCGAGCGCCCGCCGGGCGCGGTCCGTGGCTTCCTCGACGGCCCGCCGCGATTCGGGCTCGGGCAGCAGGTCGTCCGCCGGCACGGCGACGTGCGCGGCGGCTGCCTGCTCCCGCACGTGGGCACAGGTCTCTGCAGCGCGGCCCCGCGCCGCACGCAGCCGGTTGTCGGCGGTGCCGAGCCGCCCGAGGGCCTTGGTGTGAAGGGCGTCCGCCTGCTGCTGGTCCTCCCGCGCCCGGTTCGCCGCCTGCCCGGTTCGCGTCACGGCCTGGGCGGCGTGCTCCAGCTCTCGGGCGTCGCGCATCTCGGGCGCCTCGCGCAGCGCTGCCTCCTGGGCCCGCAGACGTTCCCCGGTCTCGGCCAGGGAGCTGATCTCCTCTTCGGCCGCCGCTCGCTGCTCCTCGGCGCGGGTCCGGCGCTCCTGGTCCTCGGCCAGATCTCGCTGCACCCGCTCGTATCGGGAGTGCTCGGCGCGCGGGAGCCGGGCGCGGCGCCGGGTGGCGATCCGGGCGTACCGCCGGTAGTGCTCCAGGAAGGCGGAGGCGGCTCGCTCGGCGGCGGACGCGGCGGCCAGCTCGTCCTTCTCCTCGTCCAGGGAGCGGAACGCCTCGGCCACGTCGGCGATGACGGCCTGGTCCACGGGCGGCAGCGCCTCGGTGAGGGCGCGGGAGAGAGCGGCTTCGTTGGGCCGCTTGGAGAGCTGGGGCTGGCGCAGTTGGATGAGCAGGTCGACCAAGGCGGCGTAGCGCTGCTCTCCGAGGCCGAAGAGTGCTTCGTCGACTGCCCTGCGGTACGCCTTGGCCTGGTCGTACACCGTGCCGTGCCCGGCGACGGCCTCGGCGAGGCGGTCCCTGGACAGGGCCGTACCGGTGGCGTCGAGAAGCCGGAAGGTCTCCTCCGTGCGTTCGGTGGAGCCGTGGTCGACGCGCTGGCGGGTGACGGCGTACCAGTGTCGGGCGATGCCCCGCCCGCTGACGGCCTTGAGCCCGCACAGCAGCGTGCGGACGTGCTGCTCGCCGGTCGCGTCGTCGAGCCTGCCGAATTCGATCCAGGTGTAGCCGAGTCGTTCGGTGTGCGGGTGCTCGCCACCGAGGAGCAGGTTCCACTCCATCCGCTTGCCCGGGTCGCCGTCGGGTTCGACACGACGCGGACTGAGGTCGCCGTCGAGCAGGAACGGCAGGGTCAGGGCGAGCACCTTGGACTTACCGGTGCCGTTGTTGCCTCGCAGCAGCAGGCGCCCGTCCCGGAAGCGGAACTCCTCCACGTCGTAGTGGAACAGGTCGACGAGCCCGATGCGCAGGGGTTGCCAGCGGGAACGCCGCGGGGTGGGAAGGCGGGTCACGAGGTGGCCTTTCGCTGCGGAGGCACGGGGGCGGAGCCGGGTTCGCGGATGACGGTCTCGCCGACCGCGTACCGGGCGAGGGCGGGTCGCACCACGACCGTGTACGGAGTACGGGAGATCAGGCCGAGTGCGGCCAGCCGGGCGACGGCCTGTTCGACGAGCTCGGTCTCCATGCCTGGCTCCCGGGCGGACTTCGACCAGAATCCGCCGTGCTGGGAGGCGAGTTCGCGGACTCGGAGGGCGAGCTCGCCGAGATCGACGGGGCCGTCGGCGGCGGCCAGGTGCTCGGCGAGCAGCAGGGTGATGTGGCCGTAGGTGCCCTGTTCGGGCATGCGGAGGTCGGTGAGGTCGTCTTCGGGGTCGACCATGGCGATCCCCTCGGCCCGCACCTCGGCGACCAGTCCGGTCAGGTCGGTGATCCGGGCGGTGAGGAAGCCGCGCTGCCGGGTGAGGTAGCCGAGTTCGGCGTCGCTCAGGTCGTCGTAGTAGAGCACCGGGTCGTCAAGGAGCCTGCGGGTGAGCGAGCGGCGCATGGCGCGGAAGCGCAGCTCGTCGCTGTCCAGGGCGGTTTCGGCGACGAGTTCGGCGAGCCGGTCGTGAAAGGCTTCGGCGTGGACGGTGGAGGGGCCGCGGCGGGAGGCCAGGAGCCCGGCGAGGACACGGCGTTCGACGTCGTACAGGACGTCGCCCGCCCCGCTGACGTAGGCCTCTTCCTCACCCGCGACCCGCCGCAGCACGCCGAGGTCGAGCAGCAGCCGTACGACGGCTGCGAGATCGAGGCGCTCGTCGCGGCGCTCCAGGGCGAACTCGATCCCCGTCGCGGCGAGTCGGGGGTCGGCGGCGTCGAGGACGATCCGGTCGGCGAGGCGCCCCAGCGCGATCTGGGCCTCGCCGCGTTCGAGGGCGGCGAGGGCGAGGCAGAGCAGGACGTAGCGGCGTCGGGTGAAGGGGGTGGCACCGCGGGTCGTGTCCCGCGCGGGGTGGGTGGGGTTGGTGAGGACACCGGGACTCTTGCGCAGCCGGGCGGCTTCGGTGTCCGACTGGAGCGCCCAGCCGGTGTTGCGGTCGAACCACTCCCGTAGCTCCGACGCGTGCCGGCGGGCGAGGCGGAACTCGTCGGCGTACCGCCCGCGCGCGAGCAGAAGTGGCCGCTTGAGCAGGGCGCGGGCCGCCTTGCGCAGTTCGGCGGCGTGCTGGCCGTCCAGGACCTCGGCAAGTGGCGTGGTCATCGTCGGGGTGTTCCATCCGTCAGAACGTCTCCGTCCATCGGACCGTCTCCGTCCGTCAGGTCGACGATCTCGATGAGGTGGTCCGGGCCGCTGAAGACTCCACCGGGGGTGCGGATCTCGGCGGTCGTGCCGTCGGCGAGTGCGGTGAGTCTGATCTCCATGGAGCCGTCGTTGCTGGTGGTCGCGGTGTGCCGCATGCCGGGCCGCCATGTGGCCAGGGCGTCCCCGAGCAGTTGGAGGAACAGCCCGAAGGAGGCCGGGTCGAGCTCGCCGAGACCGGACAGGCGCGTGACGCCATGGGTGACGAGCCTGGCGCGGGCGGCGGCCGTTTCGGCGGACTGCTCGGCGGCGGTCTCGGTGAGCAGGCGCCGCTGCTCCTCGCGGTCCTCGACCTTGCGGGGCTTGCCGCGTCGCTCGTAGCTGCCGGTGCGTCGTAGCTGTGGGCTGATACGCAAGGGCTCGGCCCCGGCCCATGGGGTGGCGGCCGGGACGGGCCGCGCCGCTCGGGCGGCAAGGGTGTCGGCGTCGACGGTGAGGTGCCGGGCCGGATAGAGGCCGAAGGCGGCCCGCCACAGCCGGTGCCGGGCGTCGTCGTCGGGTGCCTCGGCAAACCAGCGCGCCAGCGTACGGAAGTCGGCCGACCGGTCGGAGCGGCCGGCCCGGCGCTCGTTCAGCGCTCGTACGACGGCGAGGAGCTGGGGAATCGCGCCGAGTGCCCGGCCGCGCAGGAGCCTGGCCTGCGACTCGCGCCCGTCCCGGCTGATGAACCACGCGCCGAGCCCCGACCAGCGGGCGCCCCACCGCTCGTACATCTCCCGCTCCGCGTTCGCGGCTTCTTCCGGTGAGGCGTCGACGGCTTCCCGCCCGGCGGCTGCCCGGAGCAGGGGCTCCACCCGCCCGTCCTCTTCCAGCTCCAGGATCAGCCGCGCGATCCGCCCGCCCAGCGTGATCAGATCCTGGATGAACCGCTCCAGGTACTGGATGAGCCGGTCTTTGTACGCGAGGAAGACCGCCTCCTCGACATCGTGCAGGTCGATGGTCTGCTGGAGCGACCCCATGAAGGCCCGGGCGTTGTCGGCGAGCGCGGCGAACCGGCTGGCCAGCGCGTCGAGCGCCAGATGCGTTTTGGCCGGATCCGGCTCCTCCTCGGCAGCCAGGACGAGAAGGGCGCGAAGCTGGGTGACGATGTCGTGCAGGGCCACGGCCTGGAGGGCACCGCGCCGCCCGAGCGCCTCGTCATAGACGGACAGCGCCTCTTCGGCCGCCTCCCCCTCCCGCGTGAGCTGGTAGATGAACCGCTTGCGGTAGAAGTCCTCGACCGCGGTCACCCGGGCGGTGTCGGGATCCGCCCGCAGATTGCCCCAGCCGACGAGCTTGTCGAGCGCGCCGACGACGGCGTCCAGTTCGGCGGGACGGATGTCCGCCGGCAGTGCGGTGTGCACGTCCTCGGGCCGTAGGTGGACGGCGAACCGTTCCTTGGCCTTCAGGAACGCCCGCATCACCTGGCGGTAGAGCGGGGTGTTCGGCACGGTGAGGTGAGCGAAGGGGCCGAAGCCCGACGGCTCGGGAGGCGGGCCGGTGGAAGCTCTGGGGGCGGTGACAGTCATCGCCGCCATTGTCCCTGAAGTGCGGCGAACACGGAAAGAGACCGAATTACCTGACCGATTCATCCCGTCCCGATCGGCTCGGGAGGGCAGGACGAAGCCGGAGAAGGGGCGTTCCTCGATCGCCTGCGGGCTGTATCCGCCCAGGGCATGGGCGGCCTGCCCCGAACCGGACCTGATGTCGGATACCGCCGATACCCTTGGCCGTACGCACGCGACCATCTGGCCGTACGCACATGACCATCGCACGGCCTTCGGCAGACCTTCGAGGTGGGGACCGGAGTGAACGCAACGCCGCTGAGCCCGGACGATCCGGCCGAGCTGGGCGGGTTCACGCTCCTGGGACGGATCGGCCACGGCGGCATGGGCCAGGTCTACCTCGGCGAGTCCGCCGCCGGTGAGGCCGTCGCGGTGAAGGTGATCAAACCCACGGTCGTCGATTCGGAGACGCGGCAGCGGTTCGCCCAGGAGATCGAGGTCCTCAAGACGATCTGGGGACCGCGCATCGCCTCGTTCGTGAAGGCCGACACGGAGTCGGAGCAGCCGTGGCTCGCGACCGAGTACGTGGAGGGTCCAGACCTGCGTCGGTTCCTCGACACCCGGGGTGTTCTGTCGCCCCTGGCGGCCGCTTCGCTCGGAGCGACCCTTGCCGAAGCGCTGGCCGGAGTCCACAGCCAAGGACTGCTGCACAGGGACCTCAAACCGGCGAACATTCTGCTCGGCCCCAACGGTCCGAAGATCATCGACTTCGGCCTCGCCGTCTTCGCCGAGCTCTGTTCACGAGAACGCGTTCTTGTGAACAGAGCCACTGGCCGGCCGATGCGAGTCCGGTCCTCAGTCAGGCTGCTCCTCGCCGAGGACGCCTCGGTAGAGGGTCGACTCGAGTGCGTCCAGCGCGGCGGACAGGCGACGCAGGGCTTCTCGTCCCTCGTTCCTGGAGATCTTCGCGGCGGTCGCGAGCGTGAGGCACTCCTCGCGCCGCAGGGTCAGTTCCTGAGTCTGCGCCTCTGCCCCGAAGTTGGCTGCGAGGGCTTCGAGCCGACGGCTGTATTCGATGGCCTCCGGATTGGTGAACGCGAACGTGTGCCAGGATCCGATCGCCTCGCCGATGCCGGCGACCGCACGCTCCAGCCCCCGTGCTCTCTGCTGCGAGGTGACTCTCATCCCCATCCAGGGGAGATCCGCCCGTGCCGGAAAAATGCGGAACGAGGACGCGACGAGTGCTTCTATCCGATATGCGGAAAGCAGCGCCGGTTCGATGAGCCGGCCAGCCTCCAGCCTGGTCCACAACAGGTCCGATTCCCGCATGGCGGCGCAGGCGTCCACCATCTGGCGAAGAGGAGTTTCCAGGTCCGGCACCGCGCCGACCAGTTCGGCCTGGCTGCGAGCGTCGAACTTCCACGAGCCGACGCAGTGCCGGGCCACCTCGTCCAGGTAGTGCTCGGCGGTGTCGGAAGCCCGCCGCACGCTCCAGCGCGGCTCCGCCTGATGCGCCTCCACCCGCTTCTTCTCCAGCCGGTTGGCCAGGAGGTTCCGACCGACGATCTGGGCCATCGCCACAAGCGGGCTGCGCTCTCCGTTTATGGCCTTCTGCCGAGCTTCGGAATCCTGGTGGGCGCCAGGTTCGGGCGAGGGCGCGGGCAAGGTGTCCTCCGGCGCCAGCCGGGCTGTGTTCGCGGAGGGTGGTTGCCTCATGTGCCTTTTGGTCCAACTACCTCTTGCCACAGGAGTGTTGCTCAGTATCTCAGTCACTGCCATCCCCTCCGCCGCACGGTTGGAAGGATGATTGCCGGGCGGTCAGCAGCGGAAACCACCTGGCCCAGCTCACCAGGCGCGTCCGGGTTCCCCGGTGCTCCCGCCCTCCGAAGCCGATCTGCGGTGGGGGCGTCAGCGCCGGTCGACGTGACCGGCCCGCATGGCCTCAGGGCTCACAGCCGGCAGTCCGGGTTGCCGCACGGACGCGGCCGTCCGGGTCGCGACTCGGCCAGGTCGAAGTAAGCCAGCACCGCCCGGACCGCCGGTTGGGCGCCGTCCGGGCAGTGGGTGAGCCGGGTCAGCCCGCCGTCGTCGCCCGGTTGAGGGCACGGGCCGGCCCTGGAAGCCGAGGAACCTCAGCCCCGGTTCGCCGGTGTGGTGCCCGATGATGTCCACCACGCCAACGAGCGGCGGTCCCGCTGCATCAGACGGCCTCTCCGCGGAACGCGGCGACGTTGCGTGCGGCCCAAGTCGTCGAAGGGACGCGGGGCGCGGCCGAGGACCCGCTGGACGTCCGGGCTGACGCGCGGTTCTGCCGGGCTCGGGGAGCCGAGGATGTCCAGGGCGTCGTCGGCGAGTTCGGCCGGCATGCTCCGGGACATGGCGGCCCTGGCCTCGTCGCGGGTGAGCCCGTGGAAACCCACCGGTGAGCCCAGCGCGGCGGCGATGGCCGTCACCTGCGGGCGCGGGGTGATCACCTGCGGGCCGGTCAACTCGTACACGCCGCAGACGTGCCGGGCTTCCAGCAGGCAGGCCGCCACGACCGCGGCGATGTCCACCGGGGGACGGTGGGCCACCGGGTGGAGCGGGTTGCCCTGGCCGAGTCCCGGCGTCATGATCGCGGAGTGACTGAGGAGACGAGTGTCGAGACGACCTGGCGGCTCTTGGTGGAGAGGCATCCCACGGCACGACGGGGAAATCCCGCGGTCATAGAGGCGGCCTACACCGAACCTCGACTGCGGGTCCTTTTCCCGTTTCCGAGCCATGGGGCGCTGACCTTTCACCGGAACACGCAGTTCCCGTGGAGCAACGACCTGCCGTTCATCGTGGGCGACGCACAATCGTGCACCGTGTACGCGCCATTGGGCATGTCGCCGCGCGTCCTGGGCGAGTCACTCACACCGCATGAGGCGGCCGCGTTGGTGGTGGCCCACCTGCCCCACGGCTGCGGGCCGGCCTTCGAGGGACCGTGGCCCCCACCGGAGGGGCGGGGATGAGAGACGATGGCATGGCGCGGGCGTGATCCCCCGGTCGGACGGTACGGCGTAGGAACCTCCATCCGACCGGACCGGAACACGCCCGCGCATCGTTACCCCGCCGCAAAACCCCACCCGACATCGGCGCTCGGACCACCGTCCCGTTCGATGTCGCGAAGCGCCTCCAGTGTGGCCTCGGCCTGGTCTCCGTACGGGGTCACGACGCCCGTGGTCTCCCCGTCCCCGCCGTGCAGGTCGATCAGGGCCCGGGAGATGAGGGGGCCCGCGGGCCACCAGCCCTTGCTCGGGCCCGTGAGATGGACATGGGCGAGTTCGTGGAGCCCGTCGGTGTCGATGAGGACGATCTCCGGGTCCTCAGGGCTCCTGGGGCTCCGTACGACGGGTCCGGCCTGGAGCACACCGCCGTAGGCCAGGCCGTTCACGAGCCCCATCACGGCACGGCCGAACCGGTTCCGGGTCACCAGAGTCGTACAGGCGGGGTGTGTCCGTGCCGTCGCCGGGTCGGTGATTCCGCAGTGCTGGAACACGTCCGGAACCAGCCAGCGCCGAATGTCAGGGCGCCTCTTGTCCTTCAGCGGCCGGGGGACGACCGGACCCAGCTGCATGAAGACGGGTCGGCCGGCGCCGCACCGGAACCGGCGACGAACGCGTCCTTCCCCTGCTCTTCCGAGCCAAGCGGGCACTGATCATCGGTGACCCCATGCAGCTCGGACACATCCCCGGCATCACGGCGCAGCAGGAACGGCAGGCGCGGGTGCGGGCCGGGCTCAGCGCCGCACAGCTGGAGGACCACCGGCTCGCCTACCACGTGTACGCGTCGTACCACGCGGCCGCACAGCACGGTGAGTCAGCGCTGCTGCTCGACGAGCACTACCGCTGCCATCCAGCCATCGCGGACATCGTCAACGGCTACTGCTACGCGGGACAGTTGCAGGTCCTCACTGACGTCCGCAGGCAGGTACCGGCTTCCGATCCGTTCGGCAGGAACGACCCGGCACCGGTGCTGGGGTGGGCGGACGTGCCCCACGGTGAGTCGGCGCGGGGTGGCAGCGGCCAGTCATGGCGCAACGCGGCGGAGGCGGGGCGGGTGCGGGAGACGGTGGACGAGCTACTGCTGCGGCTTCCGCCGGATGCGACGGTCGGTGTTGTCACGCCTTTCCGGGCCCAGAAGGAAGCGCTCGCCCGCTTCTGGCCGGACAACGAGCGGGTCAGGGTGGGAACCGTGCACGCCTTTCAGGGCGGGCAGCGCGATGTCATGGTCCTGAGCCCGGTAGCAACCGACAACACCCCTCCGCTTACGGCGCATTGGGTGGCGAGTCAGGTCAATCTGTGGAACGTTGCCGTCACCCGGGCGAAGTCTCAGCTGATCACCGTGGGCAGTCACGCGTTCTGGCAGGAACAGGCAGGGCTGCCCGCATTGCTCGCCGAGCGGTCGGCGGTGCTGCGCACGGACGCGTACGCCGGCCAGGACACCGCGGTCAGGGCGGAGAGGGTCTCCGGCGTGCGCGAAGAACTCGCGGACCGGCTCCAGGAGTACCTGGGGGAACGCGGGATCACCGATCTGGAACGTGCGGCCGTCGTCGGTGGGCAGACCGTGGATCTGCTGTTCACCGTGGACGGCACGAACACCGCTGTGCTGATCGATCCTGGCCCCCGCAACAACCAGGATCCGGCCCGGCACCTGCGGCTGACCCACGCACGGGCCGATCTATTGACCGGGCTTCCGTCCGGTGGTGCCGGGGCGAAGGCCGGGCCGGTAACCCGGACTGTCCGGGTCCCGGCATGGCGGATCCTGGCCGGCGAGGCAGTGTTGGAGCCACTGTTCAGCTGATGCGTCGGGTAGCCGAACAGGGGCAGAGGGGCGCCGTCATTCCCGCAGGCTCCGCACGACGTAGGTCATGTGCTGGACGTTGCCGACGCGAAGCCAGACGGAGGCATTGCCGGTGCCCTTAGTTCCGTAGCCGCACGCGCAGTCCCTCAGCCAGCTCTCGCCTGCACCGGCCACCGCGCCCCGGAAGTCAGGCAGTTCAAGCAGCTGGCGGGCCGCCGCCCGGTTCACGGCGGTCCGGTCCTCGCCTCGCGCAAGTACTTTGGCGAGGACGAACGACTCGGCGGTGGTGTAGCGAAGCACGCCCCAGGCGGGGCCGCCCCCGCCCGCGGACGGCTCGCGTGCGATGACCCGGGCGGATTGGATGCCGTAGTCGCCGAAGCTGAGCCACGGGACATAGCCGCGGGCGGCGGCGGTCAGCTCACGCCAGACGAGCCAGTCCGTGCGAGGTTCGGCCCGCAATCCTTCCTCCAGCATTTTCGCGGTCACGGACGGGAACCCACCGCTCAGAAAGGCTGCGGTCCTCCAGGGCGTCAGGGGCATCAGCGCATCGAACGCACGCAGTGCCTCCTTTCCTGCATCGGGGCGATCGCCCAGGACCGCACCCAGGTCGAGGAGGAGATCCGCCTCGTCGGCAGGGTCCAGGCGGGCGAGCAGGGCGCGAACAGCGTGGGCTGCGTGATCGTCCCACTCGCCCGGCAGTGCCACCCGTATGCCGACGCCGCTCCCGCTGCGCCGCGCAGCCTCCAGCGCGGCTGTCTGCTGGAACTCAGGACGGTCGGGCCCGGTGACCGGACGCAGTGCGCTCAGCTCACCGAGGTCGGCCAGCACGGACATGAAGACCCGCAGTTGGACCTCCCCTGCGAAGGGGGTATCGATCCAGGCCGGATGATGGCGCTGCACTCTGCTCACAGCATGCGCTTCGCGCCGTGTGTGTGCGACGAGTACGTCGCGAACCGACCCATGACGCGGCGGAAGGTTCCAGAGCGGCACCACCGATCCCTGAACACCCGGACTCAACTGCCGGTACGCCGCGATGGCATGCGGCGCCGCCGACAGGACGGGAACGTACGACGGTCCGGACATGACGGCTCCCCCTTGGCTGTGCCCGTGCCCTGGCTCCCCTTCTTCAGGGTCTACCCCGTCGGCATTTCACGGAATGACGCCTTTTCGGCCTGGCTGGCTGGACTACGCCAGCGGCCTGCTCACCAAGATCGGCTACTCGGATGGCACGCCCGACGCCACCCTCGGCTACGACGGGGCGGGGCGCATGACCGGCTCCAACACCCTCACAAGCAGGCACCCGGCCGGGTAGATCTCCCCCGCCACTATCGGATGCGCCACCTGCGCCTGCGACCAGGACGCCAGAGGTGACCAGGTCGCCACGCTCGAGGGCGGCGCGGTCACCCAGCCGCGCCCAGTGGGACCCCGACGCCCCCGGACTGCCTCGCAGCCAGAGCGCAAAGATAACGTCCCATTTACCCAGATATAGCCAGTTCGGGACTTAGTGCCGACCCTTCGGTAATCATCCCCATGCCCCCGCGGCTTCATCGAGGACACCTCCGGTGTCAGCGCTCACGGTTAGGATTCACGAGGTCTGCGACCTGGTCGGGCCGGCGGTGGAACGGCACGGGTGCCCGGGAGCGGACACCCACTCGGCACGGAATCAAAGGGCGGGGACAGCACATGCGGGAAGGCCGGTGGACCACGGTCACCGAGTCCGAGTTCGACCATGAGCACCGCGGTCTGGAAGCCATCCGGGAGAAGCTGCCGGACTCCGACCCCTGGCGGGCCTGGTCGAATTTCACCTTCACCGCGAACACCGGACACGTCCGCGAGGTCGATCTGCTCGTCGTCGCCCCCGGCGGCGTATGCATGATCGAGCTGAAGGACTGGCACGGCTCCGTGACCAGCGAGAACGGCACCTGGATCCAGACCACCCCCGGCGGTCATCGTCGTCCCCACGGAAATCCCCTCCACCTGGTCAACAAGAAGGCGAAGGAGCTGGCCACGCTGCTCGGCCAGAACGGCAGGCGGGTGTGGGTGGGCGAGGCGGTCTGCTTCACCGACGGCGGCCTGCGGGTCCGGCTGCCGGCGCACGACCAGAACGGTGTCCATACCGTCGCCGAGCTGGTGGCCATGCTCCAGCAGCCGCCGCGCGACGAAAGACGCCGGATCACGGCTATCGACTCGCGCGAAATCAAGACAGCACTCGACCGGATCGGCATCCGGCGCAGCGAAGCCGAATACAAGGTCGGCCCCTACCAGCTCGAGCGGAAGTCCTTCGATTCCGGTCCGACATGGGCCGACTACCGGGCCGGCCACACAGAACTGCCGGAGATCGCCCGCGTCCGTGTCTACTTGAGCGAGCGCGGCTCGGACGCCACCCTCCGGCGTTCGGTGGAGAACGCCGCCCGTCGCGAGGCAGCGGTACTCCAGCGGTTCCGCCACCCCGGAGTCGTGGGGCTGAAGCAGTACTTCCCGTCCGGGCACTCCGCAGGGCCGGCTCTGATCTTCGACTACCACCCGCACACCCTCCGCCTCGACGAGTACCTGCTCCAGCACGGCAAGAAGCTCGACATCCTCGGCCGGATGGCACTCGTCCGCCAGCTCGCCGAGACGATGCGGTCCGCGCACTCCAGCCGGATCCACCACCGGGCGCTGGCCGCCCGCTCCGTTCATGTCATCCCGCGGGACCGCGGCCGCCAGGGGCACGCCGTCGGCGAGGACGCCGCCTGGCTCACCCCCCGCCTGGAGATCTCGGACTGGCAGATCGCCACGCAGCGCGGCTCCGGCTCCGGCTCGAGTGGTGGCACAGGCCAGGGCATGACCCGCTTCGCGCCCACAGCCCTGTCGGCGATGCACCTGTCCGAAGGTTCCGACCCCTATCTCGCCCCCGAGCTGACCGCTCTCAGCGCCGACCCCGTCTACCTGGACGTGTACGGTCTCGGAGTCCTCACCTATCTGCTGGTCACGGGCAAGGCTCCGGCGGCGAGCCAGGCCGAGCTGCTCGCACGCCTGGAGGCGGGTGAGGGCCTGCGTCCCAGTTCCCTCGTGGACGGGATGTCCCCGGACATCGACGAACTGGTGCAGGCGGCCACCGCATACCGGCCGGGTCAGCGCCTGTCCTCGGTGGACGAGTTCCTGGAGATGCTGGAGCTGGTCGAGGACGGCCTGACGGCGCCGACGTCCGCACCTGTCGAAGCCGAAGCTGAAGTGGAGACCCCCGAGAAGGACCCGCTGGAGGCCGTGGCGGGTGACGTGCTCGGCAGTCGCTGGGAAGTCCGCCGCCGTCTCGGCACCGGGTCCACCAGCCGGGCGTTCCTCGTACGCGACCTGGAGGCGGAGGCGCGCAGGACACGCCCGCTGGCGGTGCTCAAGGTGGGTCTCTCGGACAGCCGCGGCAACGTGCTGGTCCAAGAGGCCGAGGTGATGGGCCGGCTGCGCCCGGACTCCCGGGTGATCCGGCTCGTCGAGCCGGAGCCGCTGCGCATCGCCGGCCGCACCGTCCTTGTCCTGGAGTACGTCGGCGACGAACGCGAGGCCTCCGACGACGCTGCCGAGGCCGCCGAGACCGGCACCCGCACCCGGCCCCGTCGCCGCGAGGAGACGGTCGCACGCCAGCTCCGCGAGCGGGGCCGGCTCCAGATGGACCAGCTGGAGGCATACGGCGACTACCTGTTCGGCGCCGTCGACTTCCTGGAGGGCGAGAGCGTCTGGCACCGCGACATCAAGCCGGACAACATCGCCATCCGCATCCGCCCCAACCGCACCCGCGAGCTGGTCCTGATCGACTTCTCGCTGGCGGGCTACCCGGCGAAGGAGTACGAGGCCGGTACTGAGGGGTATCTCGACCCGTTCATCGGCACCCTGACCCGTACCGCGTACGACTCGCACGCCGAGCGGTACGCCGTCGCGGTCACTCTGCACCAGATGGCCTCCGGCGAGCTGCCCAAGTGGGGCGACGGTACCGTGCTGCCGCGGATGACGGACCAGAAGGAAGTCCCGCACGCGGCCGTCGCCGCCGACGCCTTCGAACCCGCCGTGCGGGACGGCCTGGTGGCCTTCTTCCAGAAAGCCCTGCACCGGGACGCGTCCAAGCGTTTCCCCGAGCTCAAGCCGATGCGGGACGCCTGGCGGAAGATCTTCCTCGACGCCTCCCAGACGGTGCCGTCCAGCCACCGCTCCCGCCACCCCGAGCCGGTCGTCGAGCAGACCCCGGCCGGCGGCGGGCCCGTCATCGCGGATGCCGAACCCCTCACCGCCGACCAGCAGCGCGACAAGCTGGCCGCGGCGGTCACCCGGGACACGCACCTGTCGTCCGCGGGCCTCACCCCGGCCGCCGAGTCCTTCCTGTACGGACTTGGCATCACCACCGTCGGCGGCCTCCTCGACTACAGCCGCAGCAAGCTCCTCAACGCCCCCGGCCTCGGCACCAAGACCCGCACCGAGGTGCAGCGCCGTCAGCGCCAGTGGGGCAGGCTGCTGAGCGAGGCGCCCCTCTCCCCGCTGACCCCGAAGGGCCGGGCCGAAGCCAAGGAAGAGCTCGCTCAGCTCACTGTGACCGAGTCGGCAGTGCTCGGCGCACTCGCCGCGAGCGAGGGCGCGGGCGGCCTGACAGGGCACGCACTGCGTTCGGTCAGCCTGGACACCCTCGCCACGATCTTCGTGCCGGAGCTGAACAACAACCGCTCCAACAGCAACAAGGTCGAGATGGTCCGGCTCCTTCTCCGGCTGCCCGACGAGCGCGGCGAACTGCCCGACATCGGCGTCTGGCCCAAACAGAAGGACGTGGCGGAGGCCCTCCATCTGTCGGCGGGACGTATCCCGCAGATGCTGAAGGAGGAGCGAAAGCGCTGGAAGAAGCTCCCGGCGGTGAAGGCTCTGCGCGAGGAGATCATGGACCTCCTCGCGGGGCTCGGCCGCGTCGCCTCCGCCGTCGAGATCGCCGACGCCCTCGCCGTGCGGCGCGGTACGCAGCTCTCCGAGCGTGAACAGCGTCGCGCACTGGCACTGGCAGCGGTACGGGCCGTGGTGGAGGTGGAGCAACTCGAGCCGGAGGAGGCCGAGTTCCAGCACCATCCCAACCGCAGGGCCACGGAGGACTCGCTTGCCGCGGGCCTGCTCGCCCTGGACGTCCGGGACGGCGACGCCCCGGACACCCCGACGGCACCGGGCCTGCTCGACTACGCGATGCGCCTGGGCAGGACGGCCGACCGGCTCACCCGCCAGGGGACCCTGCCGACCGCGACCACGGTCCTGAACGAAATGGGCGCGCTCACCCCGCCGCCCGGCCTGGTGGAATGGGACGAACGGCGCCTCGTCGAACTGGCCGCCGCCGCCTCGGCGAACGCGGCGGCCACACCGCGCCTGGAGATCTACCCCCGCGACCTGCCCCTGGTACGGGCCCTCCGGCTCACCCAGGCCGGCCTGGTCCGACTGATCCCGGGCGTGCCGGAGGCCCGTCAGCCGGGCCTCACGGGTGAGGACATCCACGAGCTCGTACGAGCCCGCTTCCCGGAGCTCGTCATCCCGGACGGCCGGGGCGGCTCGGCCCACGAGCTGCCGACCGGCGGCCCCCTGACCAAGGCCCTGCGCGACGCCGGCTTCGAACTCACCCTGTCCACACGCGAGGACACCAAGACCCTGCGCTACCTGCCCACGCGGATGGACAGCGCGTCCAGCTACCTGACGAGCGGCGCCTGGCGCCAGACCACCGACACCGGCGCGGTGACCCGGTATTCGGACGACCCACTCCTCGCGGACGCGGTCCGCGCCGACGAGCGACTCATCTCCTCCGCGCGGCAGGACGGTTACCGGGTCCTGACCGTGCACCACGGCCGTACGGTCGACGCGGTACGGGAACTCACCGCCGCCCGGATCGGCGCCCAGCCGGTCTCGGTGACCGAACTCTTCCTGGAGTCCATGCACTCCCTCGTCCCGCCGGCCACCAAGCCGACCTGGGAGACCCTGCTGAAGGCGGATGTCGCCGAACCGGGCTCGCGGGGCGCGCTGAAGTTCGCCGAGTACGCGACGACGGCCTGGGGCACGGTGGAGCCGCGCGTGCGGGAGCTCCTGAAGCCGGAAGCGGGAAGGGGGCCGGTCCTCCTGACGGAGGCGGGCGTGTTCGCCCGGTACGACGCGATGGGTGTCCTGGACCGGCTGGGCGAGGCGGCGCGGCAGGGCGGGCGGGGGCTGTGGCTGCTGGCACCGCAGCCGGACCCGGCGCGGGAGCCTCGGCTGGGGTCCGTGGCCGTGGCGTACCAGGCCGGCCTGGGCGAATGGATCGAACTTCCCGACTCGTGGGTGAAGAACGCCCACCGGTCAGGTGCAGTGCAGCTGGATGGAACCGAGGGAGACAACAAGTGATCGACCGCAAAGCCCTGTTGAACGACCTGAAGCAACAGGTCAAAGCGGTTGAGACGGACCTCGGCAAGCAGGTGAAGGCGGTCGCGGAGGTCGGCGCGCGACTGAAGGGCGAGTACGAGCGGGCGCGGAAGCTGGGCCGTACGGCGGCGACGTGGAACACGTGGCTGGACGAGCGCGTCACGCAGGTCGCGGTGGCGTGGGTGCTGGGGTCGGTGTTCGTCCGCTTCACCGAGGACAACGGTCTGATCCCGGAGCCGTACCTGACGGCTCCGGAGCCGGACCGCCGGGACCTGGCGCTGGCGCGGTACGAGGACTACCTGTCGACGTCGGAGGACCCGACGTACCGGGGCTGGCTTGAGCACGCCTTCGAGGAGCTGGGTGCGGGACAGGCGGGGCGGCTGCTGTTCGACCAGCGGCACAACCCGTTGTACCAGATTCCGCTGTCGCACGACGGTGCACGGGAGTTGGTCGACTTCTGGCGTGAGCGGGACGATGCGGGTGTGCTCGTCCACGACTTCACGGATGTGCTGGAGGAGGACGGCGACGGTACGGAGGGCTGGGACACCCGGTTCCTGGGTGACCTGTACCAGGACCTGAGCGAGGCGGCCCGGAAGACGTACGCGCTGCTCCAGACCCCGGAGTTCGTGGAGGAGTTCATCCTCGACCGGACGATGGACCCGGCGGTACGGGAGTTCGGCTACGAGGGCCTGAAGATGATCGACCCGACGTGTGGGTCGGGGCACTTCGTGCTGGGGGCGTTTCGGAGGCTGGTGCGGCTGTGGGGGGACGGGCAGCCGGGGCGCGATCTGCACGAGCGGGTGCGGGCGGCGTTGGACTCGGTGCACGGGGTGGACCTGAACCCGTTCGCGGTGGCTATTGCGCGGTTCCGGTTGCTGGTGGCGGCGATGGCTGCGAGTGGGGTTCGGACGCTGCGGGAGGCCGCGACGTATGAGTGGCCGATTCACCTGGCGGTGGGCGACTCGCTGATCAAGCACCGGCACAAGCAGGGGAATCTGTTCGACGACTTGGAGGAAGAGGGCGCGGACGAGCTCGCGGACTTCAAGTACGAGACGGAGGATGTGCACGAGCACCCTGGGATTTTGGAGCCGGGGCGGTATCACGTGGTGGTGGGAAACCCGCCGTACATCACGGTGAAGGACAAGAAGCTCAACGAGCTCTATCGGGGGCTGTACGAAGCGTGCACAGGGAAGTACGCGTTGTCCGTGCCGTTCGCCCAGCGGTTCTTCGAGCTGGTCAAGGCGGGCGAGGCCGAGAGCGGACGTGGGTACGGACTGGTTGGCCAGATCACGGCAAACTCGTTCATGAAGCGGGAGTTCGGAACAAGGCTCATCGAGGCGTACTTTGGCCATGAGGTGGAGCTGACCGAGGTCATTGACACATCGGGGGCCTACATTCCCGGGCATGGCACACCGACTGTCATCCTCGTGGGTAAGCGGCGCGGGGGGAATCGGCGCTCCGAAACGATTCGAACGGTGCGTAGCGTCCAGGGTGAGCCGTCGGCGCCGGAGCACCCCGAGAATGGACACGTTTGGCGCGCAATCGTCGAGCAGATTGATGACCCAGGATCCGCTAGCCAGTGGGTTTCCGTGGGCGACTTGGGACGCACACGATACTTCGGAAAACAGCCCTGGGTGTTGGCAGACGGTGGTCTGGAATTGAACGAGACAATTCAATCTGGATCAGACGCCAGTCTCGCCTCCATGTTGCCCCGCGAAATCGGGTTCGCGAGCTTCCCTGGTCAAGATGATGCCTTCATTTCCACGGCTGACGCTCTGCGACGTCAACGCGTACCTGCCCCGCTCTCAAAGACTTTCATTACCGGGGAGGTTGTTCGCGACTGGGTAACCGCCTCCTACGAGAGCGCTTTGGTTCCCTACGACGACGCTCGCGAACCACTTCCATACGACGAGCAGGCATCATGGGCGCGCGTTCTCTGGCCGGCACGTAGTTGCCTTCGCTCGACCAAGGACTTCGACGGGAAGAGCCAGGAGGAGCGAGGGAAGCCATGGTGGACTTGGTATCGCTGGGTACCAAACCGCTACGAGACACCGCTTTCGCTCATTTTTGCATCAGTTTCTACACACCCCCACTTTAGCCTCGACCGAGGTGGCAACGTCTTTAACCGCCACGCACCAGTGATCAAGCTCCGCAAGGAGGCAAGTGAGGCGGACCATCTGCGGCTGCTTGGGCTACTCAACAGCTCCACTGCCGGGTTCTGGCTCAAGCAAGTGAGCCAGTCCAAGGGCAACGGTGGAATCGGCGGCGGCATCTCCGACGAGTTTTGGGAGCACCGATTCGAGTTCACCGGCACCAAGTTGGAGGAATTCCCCCTACCTACCGCGTATCCCACCCCTCTTGGCACCGCTCTGGATACGCTCGCGAAAGGGCTTGCTGATGCCAGCCCTTTCGCGGTGGCAGCCGAAGCCACCCCCAAGACGACGAGCCTCCATGGAGCCAGTGCCACCTGGTGCTCCACCCGTGCCCGGATGGTCGCTCTTCAGGAGGAACTCGACTGGCAGGTGTACTCGCTCTACAACTTGCACGCCGAGGACCTGCGCGCCTCCGAGGACCCCAACTCGCCCGACATCCCTGAACTGGCCCTCGGTGAGCGCGCCTTCGAGATCGTGCTTGCCCGCCGCGTTGCCGCACGTGAAGCCAGCGACGAGTGGTTCAAGCGGCACGGGTCCACGCCCATCACCGAGATCCCCGCCCGCTGGCCTGCCGCTTACCGCGCCATCGTCCAGAAGCGGATTGATGCCATCGAGTCGTCCCGTGCCATCGGCATGATCGAGCGGCCCGAGTACAAGCGACGCTGGGCCACCGAGGGATGGGACGCCCTCCAGGACAAGGCCCTTCGGGCCTGGCTGCTCGACCGGATCGAGGACCGGGCGCACTGGTTCGACGAGAACGGCATGCCCGCCCTCATCACGCTCTCCCGGCTCACGGACAACCTCTCCCGCGACGACGACTTCGTCTCCGTTGCCAAGATCTACGCGCCCCGCAAGGAACTGCCCGCCGTCGTCGCCGAGCTGATGACCGACGAGCACGTACCGTTCCTCTCCGCCCTCCGCTACAAGCCCGCCGGGCTGAAGAAGCGCGCCGACTGGGAACACGTCTGGGACCTCCAGCGCCAGGAAGACGCCGCCGAGGACGAGCCGGCCAAGCGGAAGATCCGGGACACCATTCCCGTACCACCGAAGTACACCTCGGCCGACTTCCTGCGCCCCTCCTTCTGGCGAGCGCGCGGCAAGCTGGACGTGCCCAAGGAGCGGTTCATCTCGTACGGACAGACCAACGCGGCCACGCCCGACCTGTATGGCTGGGCCGGCTGGGATCACCGGGAGCAGGCGTACGCGCTCGACACGTACATTGCCACCCATGAGGCGCTGACCGACGAAGAGGTCACGCCCTTCCTGGCGGGGCTGCTGGAACTCCAGCCGTGGCTGGACCAGTGGCACAACGAGTCCGACCCGGTCTTCGCCCCGACCCCGGCCAAGTTCTTCGAGGGCGACCGGCAGATGGAACAGGGCAGGCACGGCCTCACGGACGACGACTTGCGCGCCTGGCGCCCGGCTGCCGCCACCCGAGGACGTCGTACGACGAAGAAGTAGCCCCCCGAGTACGCCGACGGCCCCCACGATCTGGACCGATCGCGGGGGCCGTTGCTGTCCGTTCAGACGCTCAGGCGCCCGTCCCTGACCGCCTCGACAAATGAAGACCACCCACCAGCCTGGAACACGAGCGCCGGACCGAGAGGGTTCTTACTGTCCCGCACCGGGACAACGGAGGCGAAGTCGTCAGAGACCTCGACACACGCACCACCGTCCTGGTTGCTGTGGCTGCTCTTGCGCCAGGCTGCGGCGCTCAGGTCGATGGATCGCACGGCAGTTCCTCCAACATGCACAGGACGAATTTCTGCGACTCGGCCGGAGAAAGCGCCAGGTCACGCATCGCATCGTACGCACGTTGCATGCGCTCCACCGCGAGGTTTCCCTCGAAGAGCTCGCCTCCATATCCATGCTCCGTGTATGCAACGGTACGGCCGTCCGTCAGCCGCAGGAACCAGACGTCCGTGCTCGACAAGCCATGCAACCCCGCGCCCTGCGGCAGCACTTGAAGGGTCAGATTCGGCCGTTCGGCAACCTTGGCCAAGTACTCAAGCTGCTCCCGCCATTCCGCCGCATCCCGCAGTGCCGTCCGCAAGGCCGCCTCCGACAGGATCGTCCGGAACGGCGGTGCGCCCTCCCCCTCAAGTAGGTCTTGGCGCCCCATCCGCGCGTCCACCTGCCGCGTCAGGTCGTCCCCGCTGAACCCACCCGCAGCCAACAACTCGCGCGCATAGCCGCGCGTCTGCAACAACCCCGGCAGCACACTCACCGCGAAGTGCCACAGACTCACCGCCTCCGCCTCCAGCGCCATGTACCGCCGGTACCGCTCCCGGAACTGCGACTTGTCCCCCGCCGCAAGCTCCCACAGCGCCAGCAACAACCCCGGCGTCCCGTAATGCGTGTCGAGTGCCTGGACGACCTCCGGGCTACCGAGCGTCTCGCCCTTCTCCATCTTCCCGAACAACGACCAGTCCCAGCCCAGCCGGTCACCAAGCTGCCGCAGGCTCGTCCCGCTGCCCGTCCGGAGTATCCGCAGCTCCTCCGCGAACCGTTGGCGTGGCTCCTGGCTTCGGCCACTGATCACTCGACGCTGCGGCATGGCGCTCCCCTCCGAGGCGTTCGCGCGGGCGGGTGTGGAAGGTGTGGAACCACCGCCGTGCTGCGGGGAGCCCATCCCCATTCCACGGCGTAGGCACCGACATCCGGACGCATCCTCGTAATACCCGGACTACGCAGAGTAATTCACCGCATGTCACCGGGTCAGGGAAACAACGGAAGCCCACGAGGAGACAGCACCCATGACGAAGCAGCAGCGACCGGTCGGCAGCCCGACCACTGACGCCACCTCCCTCAAGATCAAGGAGGCCCTGGACGCCCGCGACGCACTCGCCTCCGCCCTCACCCAGGCGGGCGTCCAGCTCCCCGCCATGGACATCCGTACCCCCTGGGGCGAAGACCGCGAGGGCGAGGCCCGGTACGCGCTCGTCCACCTCGGAGTCTGCTCCGCGCCCGTCGCCCACGCACTCGCCACTGTGATCATGAACGGGATCGCCCGGTGAAGGACGAGGCGATCCCCGCCATCGGGGAGGCCGTCCGTGACACCTCCCGCGACCGCGTGGGACGTGTCATGACCCACCACGGACCGTACTGCCGGCTCCGACCACTCGGCGGCGGGCGGGAATGGGACGCGGACCCGAGTCACCTGCGGCCCATGAGCCAGGACGAGCTGCTGAGCGCACTCCTCGCCGAGGTCAACGCACGCAGCAGACAGGGCCGCTGAGCCACCGCACACGGCGTGCGGAGTCCGGAATCCCCCTCCACGTGATCCACACACTGACCTAGGATGTCGAGGATCATCGCGGCCCGCCGGGCTTCCGCTCCGCTTCAGCGGACATTCAGAGGACATGCCCCCACCCGCACGAGCTACTTCGTGCTGCCTGGGGGCATTTCTTGCTGTTCCGTGAGTCCGCGGCGTCCGTGGCCGCCCGCATCCTCGAAGGGTCGCTGGCGCTGCATCTGATCGAGAACTTCGTCCACCAGCACGGCCGCCGCCCCGGAGCCTCCGAAGTGCGGTCCTGGGAGCGCAGCATCCCCGCCCTCACCAACGCGCTGGTCGAAGCGGGTCTCGGTGACGTCGAGGTGATGCTGGAGTACTCCTTGCCCCTGACCAGCAAGCGCGCGGACGCCATAATCGCCGGGGGGCATCCGACGACCGGCGAACCGTCCTACGTGGTCGTGGAACTCAAGCAGTGGAGCGCGGCCTACCCGGAGGAGGACGAGCCGCTGCTGTGCCGCATCGACGCGTACGCGCAGCCGGTGCTCAACCCCATCGAGCAGGTCCGGGGCTACTGCGAGTATCTGCTGTCGTTCAACGGGGCACTGGAGCGGATGCCGAAGTCCCTTGCCGGAGTGGCGTTCCTCCACAACGCGACCGAGTCCAGGATCGCCGGGCTGCGAGAAGTCACGGAGGACCAGCAGGGCCGGATGTACACCGGGGAGCAGCGCGGCGCATTCCTCGACTTCCTGCGCTCTCGGCTCGCCCCGAAGCCCGGCGCTGAGGCGGCCGATGCGCTGCTCCAGGGCAAGGTGCGGCCGTCGAAGCAGCTGATGGCTGTCGCGGCGGCGGAGATCCGCGACAGGGAGCAGTTCGTGCTCGTCGCGGAGCAGCGGCTCGCGTACGAGATGGTGCTGTCCGCCGTGCGCAAGGCCAAGCGGTCCAACCACAAGCAGGTGATCGTGGTGACCGGGGGGCCCGGATCCGGGAAGAGCGTGATCGCTCTGTCGCTCCTCGGAGAGCTGTACCGGCGCGGGGAGACCGCCCTGCACGCGACCGGTTCGCAGTCGTTCACCAAGACGATGCGCAAGGTCGCCGGGGCCCGGAAGCCCGAAGTGCAGCGGCTGTTCAAGTACTTCAACAGCTTCATGGAGGCCGAGCCGAACGACCTCGACGTCCTGATCTGCGACGAGGCGCACCGGCTTCGGCTGACCTCCGCCAACCGCTACACCAAGGCCGCGCTGCGCACCGACCGCCCGCAGGTGGCGGAGCTGATCGACGCGGCCAGGGTGCCGGTGTTCCTGCTCGACCAGCACCAGGTGGTGCGGCCCGGCGAGATGGGGACCAAGGAGGAGATCGAGCGGGCCGCCGCCGAGCAGGGGGTGGACTGCGCTGTCGTGGAGCTGGGCGGTCAGTTCCGCTGCGGCGGCAGCGACGCGTACGTGAAGTGGGTCGCCGACCTTCTCGGCCTGGAGGGCGGCGACCCGGCCCTCTGGGAGCCGGACGGCAAGGTACGGCTGCTGACTGCCGACGGTCCCCAGGAGCTCGAGGACTTCCTCGTCGCACGCCGTAAGGAGGACGGCTACAGCGCGCGCATGTCGGCCGGCTACTGCTGGAAGTGGACGACGAAGGTCACCCCCGACTTGCCGTCGCTGCCCGCCGATGTCGTCATCGGTGAGTGGGCGCGGCCGTGGAACCTGTACGGCGACCGGTCGGTGCTCGGGGCGCCGCCGGCTCCCCTGTGGGCCACCGATCCGGCCGGTTTCGGCCAGGTCGGCTGCGTCTACACGGCGCAGGGTTTCGAGTACGACTGGTCGGGCGTGATCATCGGACCCGACCTGGTGTGGCGCACGGACCGCTGGGTGGTGAACCGGAGCGCGTCGAAGGATCCGTCCTTCACCAAGGCGACCCCGGACGCCCACGTCGACAGGCTCATCCGCAACACCTACAAGGTGCTGCTCACTCGGGGCATGGTCGGCACGGTCATCTACTCGACCGATCCTGAGACGCGGGACAAACTGCGCGCCCTCGTTCACCCGGCCTCGGGCGTCGATGCGGAAGCCGCCATGGTGTGACGTCCGGTGTCTGAAAAGGGTCATCCGATGTCAGACCGACGCCATACGATCGTGAGCCAGAACACCAGTCCCGCCGGAGAGTGAGATCGTCAATGGCCCAGCAGCCGCCCCTGCTCCGCGATGTCATCGACATCAAGGAGTCCATCTCCACTTCGGACTTCGTGCTCCAGCTCTCGGAGGCGACGACTCCCGAGGGCGCCGAGCACGCGCTCCGCGACTACGTGGTGACCGAGCGGCTGCTGGAGAACTTCGACGAGGCACTCGGCCTGATCCGGTCCGCGCTCGACGGACGGACGTCCAAGGCGGCGTACCTGCACGGCTCGTTCGGTTCCGGTAAGTCGCACTTCATGGCGGTGCTGCACGCCCTGCTCAGCGGCAGCCCGGCGGCCCGGGCCCGCGAGGACCTCGACCCCGTACTGACGAAGCACGAGTGGCTCGGCACGGACGGGAAGAAATTCCTGCTCGTGCCGTACCACATGCTCGGGGCGAAGGTGCTGGAGCAGCGGGTGCTCGGCGGGTACGTGACCCACGTCAAGAAGCTGCACCCGGAGGCTCCGACGCCGCAGGTGTACCGGACGGACGCCCTCTTCGACGACATCCGGGCGATGCGGGCCAGCATGGGCGACGGGCCCGTCATCACGGGCCTGACCTCGGTGGACGAGTCCGAGGCCGTGGCGGCCGAGGACGATGGCGACGAGTGGGGCGAGTCCCTCACCTGGACGTGGACGCCGGACCTCCTCGACACCGCGCTCGCCGCCGAGGAGGTGCACGAGGCGGGTCAGGCACTCAACCTCGTCCGCCCGTCCACGCCGCCCGAGCTGCGGGCGCGGCTGGTGCGCGACGCGAGTACGAATCTGCTGCCCGGCTTCGCGAAGAACGCCGCCGAGAACGAGCACGGGTTCATCTCGCTCGACGCCGGTCTCTCCGTGATCGCCGAGCACGCCAAGGGGCTCGGCTACGACGGGCTGGTCCTCTTCCTGGACGAGCTGATCCTGTGGCTGGCCACGCTGATCCACGAGGAGAAGTTCGTGGCCCGCGAGGCCAGCAAGATCACGAACTTCGTGGAGGGCGGCGACGCCCGTCGCGCCATCCCGGTGGTCTCCTTCATCGCCCGCCAGCGCGATCTGCGCGAGCTGGTCGGCGAGGAGGTGTCCGGAGCGGCGGAGTCCTCCATCCAGGACACGCTCAATCTGGCCTCGGGCCGGTTCGACAAGATCACGCTCGAGGACCGCAACCTTCCCCTGATCGCGCATGCCCGTCTGCTCCAGCCCAAGGACGGCGAGGCAGCTGCCCTGGTCAGGGCGGAGTTCGACAAGACCCGTAAGGTCCGCCAAGAGGTGTGGGACACCCTCCTCGGCTCCGACCGCGGCGCGGACGGCATCGGGGCCGACGAGGAGAGCTTCCGGCTGACGTACCCGTTCTCCCCGGCGTTCATGGACACCCTCGTCCATGTGTCCTCGGCACTCCAGCGCAACCGGACCGGTATGAAGCTGATGGGTCAGCTTCTCGCCAATCACCGAGCCGAGCTGCGCCTGGGCGACCTGATCCCGGTCGGCGACCTGTACCCGTTGATCACGGCCGGCGGCGACAAGCCCTTCACCAACAGCCTGAAGGTGGTCTTCGAGGCCGCGGACAAGCTCTACCGGACCAAGCTGCGCCCGTACCTCCTCCTCACGCACAACGTGTCGGAGGAGGACATCGAGCAGTACACCAACCGTCCCGACAGCCTCACCGACCAGGAACTGCGCGGCCGGGTCAAGCTGTTCGTCGGCGACAACCGCATCGTCGGCACGCTGCTGCTGTCCGCGCTCGCGCCCAGTGTGCCCGCTCTCTCCGACCTGACCATCCGACGGCTGTCCGCCCTCAACTACGGCTCGGTGGTCGCCCCGATCCCCGGCCGCGAGTACGGCATCCTGAAGAACAAGGTGGCCGAGTGGGCGGGCCGCTTCCCCGAGATCAAGGAGACCGGCACCGACAGCAATCCGGGTGTCCGTCTCGAACTCTCCGGGGTCGACGTGGACTCGGTCATCGCCAACGCCAACGTCAACGACAACCCGGGCAGCCGCAGCGCCCTCGCCAAGCGGCTGCTCGCCGAGGAGCTCGGCATCACGCAAGGCCAGTTGATCGACGAGCTGAACTTCGTCTGGCGGGGCACGGACCGCAGTGTCGAGGTGATCTTCGGCAACGTCGCGGACGAGGACGAGCTGGCGGATCACGACCTGATGCCGCAGCTGGACGGTCGCTGGCGGATCGCGATCGACCTGCCCTTCGACGAGAGCGAGTACGGGCCGGTCGAGGACGCCAACCGGATGCGGCGGCTCCGCGAGAAGCAGGGCGAGCCGTCGCGTACCGTCGCCTGGCTGCCCACCCACCTCTCCAGCCAGCGGTACGCCGACTTCCGTCGGCTGGTCGTGATCGACAAGGCGCTCGCGGACGAACAGCGGTTCAACGGTCAGTACGCGGTCCATCTGAACCCCGACAACCGGGCCAGTGCCAAGGGGCTGCTCGAAACCCAGCGGGAGTCCCTGCTCAAGAACGTCAAGGCCGCCTTCAAGCAGGCCTACGGGCTCGCCGACAAGAAGGCGACCGACGTGGAGCTGGGGTTCGGCGACCACCTGGAGTCACTGCGTGCGGTCGACGGGCTGACGCTCTCCTTCGGCCAGTCGCTGCGCGACGGGATCCGGCACATCGCGGGCAAGCTGCTCGCGAGCCAGTACCCGGACCACCCGGACCTCGACCCCGACGGCAACGGCACCGTCGTCAAGCCGGCCGACGCCAAGAAGGTGTTCGGACACGTCCAGGCAGCCTCCGAGGCCCGTGACGGGCGGGCCGAGGTCCCGGCCGCCGACCGGAACCTGATGCGGCGGGTGGCCGGCCAGCTGCGGCTCGGCCAGCAGAAGGAAGCCTATTTCGAGGTGTCGCGCTACTGGGCGGACCACTTCCAGAAGCTCGCCCGCGAACAGGGGGTGACCGGGGACCTCAGTCTGATCACACTCACCGACTGGACGGACCGGCCGAATCCGCGCGGACTGCCGGCCTTCCTCTCCCGGCTCGTGGTGGCCTCGTTCGCCGAGATGGACGACCGGGTGTGGGTGCGGGCGGGCATTCCTCTCGACCCTGCGCCCGGACTCCACGAAATCAAGGACCAGGATGCGCTGCGCAGCCAGCCGCTGCCGTCGGAGGAGGTCTGGGAGGCTGCCCGCCGGCGTTTCACGACGGTGTTCGGTGTACCCGCGCCGGCGCTGCGACGCGGCCGCATGGTGAACCAGCTCGCCCGCCAGATCGCCAAGGAAGCCGGGGCCTACCGGGAAGAGGCTCGCCAGCTCGTGACCGAGCTGGAGCGGCATGCCGCCTTCCTTCAGCTGGACGAGACCGTGGAGGCCGGCCGGCTCGCCATCGCACGCCGGGCCGTCGATCTTCTGGACGTCCTCACGCGCTCGGCCGGCCAGGGTGCCGCAGGTGCGAAGAAGACGGTGGAGGCGCTGGCCGCCTTCGACTTCGGCGGCGTCAGCGCGGACCGCTTCGGGACCTCGGTCAAGCAGGCCGGGGCGGTGGCCCGGGCGCTGGACTCGGCATCGTGGACCACCCTCGACCTGGCCACCGCCGAGGGCCCCGAGGGCGCGGCACTGCTCGAGTCCCTGCGCAATGCCGCCCGCAGCGACCAGCGGACCAACGACCTCAAGGACGCTTTGGCCCGCACTCAGCGCGAGGTCCTCGCGCTGGTCAAGCGGAACCGGGCGACGGTCACCCCGCCGCCCCCGCCTGTTCCTCCTGCACCCGGTCCGGGTGACGTGCCGCTGGATACGCCCTCCCGCCATCCGCGGGTGCCGGAGGAGGGGTCCTCGTCCTCGACCAGCTCCGCCGAGGGGGCCACCAGTACCGGCCGAGTGCGGCGTTCGGGCGGAAGCCGTACACCTGCGGTGCAAGCCGTGGCCGAACTTCAGTCACAGCTCGCAGAGTTGGCGGCACAGGAGCCCGGTGCCACCATCGAGATCACCTGGCGGGCAGTCGAGGCATGAGCGCGGTGACGACCAGCACGGTCGCGGTGCGGTTGAACCTCGCGACGATCACCCAGTACCTGTCCGCCCAGTCGTCCCTCGCCGATGCTCTCGTGGGCCGGGGCAAGCGCAGAGCCGTCCTGTTGCGTTCCGCACCGCAGTGGGACGGTCCGGCCCAACCGGTCTGGGGCGACGGGCAGTCCGCCCGCGTCGTGGCAGCGCTGTCCCCACTCGCCGTGCACGAGCTGCTGCTCGACCATCTCGCGGACCGGGCCACAGGCCCTGCCGTACTCGTGGTCCTCACCGATCGCGAGCAGAACGAACTGGACCCGGCGATCCTGGCCCGTTCCCACAAGCAGCGCATCGACGCGGTGGACAGCTGGGACGTGGTCCGGGACGCGTTCGGCGCTCATCAGGTCGACCCCCGGCTCAAAGAGGACAACTGGGCTGCTGAGGCGCTCCTCGACGCCGCTCCGCCCAAGCGCTGGCCCCGTCTGGCGGGCGGCATGCTCTCGCGGCGCACGGCGCTCTCCGCCCTGTCGCTGCGCCGGCTTCGGCTCGGCCCGTACGAGGACGAATCGGCGGCGCAGGATCACACCGCGGCGGCCGGCAGCCTGGACACGCATACGCTGCTCGACTGGTCGCTGACTCCCGGCCGCCCCGAGAGGTTTCTTGAGCTGCGGGCCCCCGAGCGCTCGGGGCTCGCGGAGTTCCTCAGTGAGGAGGATCAGGCCGGGCTCGCCGGGCGGGCGCTCCTCGCCCTCGTCGAGGCGGAACACGGGGCCGACGCGGCCGCGTTCGGCCTGGTGTGCGCGGCCCTGTGGTGTCATGCCTCGGCGAATGCGTCCACGTACACGGCACGCGGTCGCGCGGAGCGCTGGTTCGGGGAGCGGCGACCGGCTGAAGGCGAACAGTTCGACACCCTCGCAGCCGCATTCGGGCGGGCGGCGGAGGAATACGTCGTCGGGCTCCTGGCCCGGACCGCCAGGGGCGGTGGCGACGGAGCGGACGAAGCCCGCGAGGCCCGGAGGATCACCGACACCGTCCTGGAGCGCGCCTCGGCACTGATCCGACAGTTCGGCGCGGAATCAGCGGCCCAGGAGAGCCCGGTGCTGCCGGCGGGCCTGGATGCCAGGTTCACCTCCGTGGGGCGGGCGCTCTCGGCCGGCCGGGCGGAACCGCTCGCTGCCGCGGTCCGTGCCCTGGGCGAGCACCGGCGTGGGGACGGGCCGGACGTACGAGCGCGCGTCGAGCGCACACGCATGGCCCAGCGGCTGGCCCAGTGGCTGGCCAGCGAACCGGCCGTCGACGCTCCCTCGGTCTACGCCGCCATACAGCGCCATCTCGCCGACACCGGGTGGGTGGACCGCGCCCTTGAACACATCGAGGCCGGCGGGGATCCCGATGCTGTGTTGAAGGCCGCATACGACGTGCTCGTCGCTCGTGTACGCGCACGGCGGCAGGAGATCGACCGCGACTTCGCCCGCGCTCTCGCGATCTGGACGGCCGCGGGTACCGAGCCCGGTGCGATGCTGACGGTGGAGACCTTCCTGGAGCGCACCGTGAAGCCGGTCGTCCAGAGCGCCGCCGACCGGAGGATCCTCCTCCTCGTACTGGACGGCATGAGTGCGGCCATAGCCACCGAACTGGGCGAGGAACTACGAGCGTCCTGGGCCGAGTTCGATCCCATGGACGAAGGTGCCCCACGTCGCCGCGCCATGGCCGCGGCCCTGCCGACGCTGACCGCGGTCTCCCGTACGTCACTTTTCGCTGGAAGGCTGATGCAGGGGTCGCAGAAGGACGAGGCCCAGCTGTTCCCCGGCCTGGCACTCTGGCGCGGTGCGCCCGCCGCCGTGTTCCACAAGGACGACCTGCGGGCGGAGAGCGCGGGGGCGACCTTCGGGCCCGCGCTCACCGAAGCGCTCATGGACGGCCGTACGCACGTGGCAGTCGTCCTCAACGCCATCGACGACCGGCTCGCCAAGGAGCAGAAGCTCGGCGACGGCGCCTGGCAGGCCGAGCACGTTCCCGCTCTCCTGGACCTGCTGCGCGTCGCCGCCGGGCAGGGCATGGCTGTACTGGTCACCAGTGACCACGGGCATGTGGTGGACCGGCACGGCGTGAAGGTCGACACCGAGTCGCCGCAGTCGGCCCGCCACCGGGCCGAGGGCGGCAGGATGGCGGCAGCCGAGGTCGAGTTGCGCGGGCACCGGGTGGTCGCGCCGGAGCCCGGCGGGTCGATCGTCGCGCTGTGGGATGCCGATTCCAGGTACACGGCCCGGAAGGCCGGCTATCACGGCGGGGCATCCCTTGCGGAGTTCACCATTCCGGTCCTTGCCTTTCTGCCGTTCGGAGCCACCCCTCCTCCGACCTGGCGGGAGCTGGGGGATCAGCGTCCGACCTGGTGGCTCCTCGACGAGCAGACACCCCGTCCGGTCGTGGCGGCCACACCCGAACCGGCTCCTGCGCAGAAGCGGCAGAACCGCCAGCAGCCGAAGAAGGAACAGGCTGACCTGGCCAGGACGCACGACTCGTTGTTCGATGTCGCCCTGGTGCCCGCGGGTGAGGGTGAGGAAGCACTCGTGAAGAAGGCACTGGTGGATCCCGACGACGCTCTCGTCGAGGCCCTCTTCGCAGCCGAGGCGTTCCAGGGACAGATCGGCCTGCTGGCACGGAAGCCGCCGATGGACAAGGTGGACCGCGCGATCCGGGCCCTGGTCGATGCGGGGGGCACCCTTCCCGTCACGGCCCTGGCCCAGCGCGTCGAGTACCCGGCCACCCGGGCGGACGGCTTCGCCGCCATCCTGCGGCAGTTGCTCAACTACGACGGCGTGCAGGTCCTGGAGACGCTTCCGGACGGTCGGACGATCCGTCTCGATCTCTCCTTGCTGCGCGACCAGTTCGATCTCAGCTGACAGAGCGGTGAGAGCCGCACCTCATGAACGGACCGGGGGGCCATGAGCGCCAACGATCGTGTACTGATCAACGCGATGATCGAGGAGCAGCGGAACGCGCGCACCGTTCCGCTGTCCTTCGACGCCACCTTCGAAAGGTTCGCGGCCGAGCACGCCCTGCACGGCTACGGCCTCTCCGAGGAGGAGATCGAGGCCGGTGTGATCGGTGGCTCGGACGACGGCGGCATCGATGGGGTGTACGTCTTCCTCGGTGGCAGGCTGCTCCACGAGGACAGCGAGATCTTCTCCCCTCAGTTCGCCGCCACGGGCGTGGAGGCGGGATCTCAGCTGACGCTGTGGCTCGTCCAGGCGAAAACCAGCACCGGCTTCTCCGAGGTCGCGCTGGACAAGGTGGCTTCCACCTGCTCGAACCTCCTGGACATGGAGGTCGACGAGTCCGTGGTCGGGCTGCTGTACTCCGACGACCTGCTCGCCCGGTTCGGAATGTTCCGCAGGGCCCTGACCAAGCTCCTCACCCGCCACCCCACGGTACTGATCAAGTTTTCGTACGTGACGCGCGGCGAGGCGGGCGAAGTGCACCCGAAGGTGCAGGCGAAAGGCAAGATCCTGGAGGCACAGTTCTCCAACGCCTTCGCGATTTCCACGGGCGAGGTGGAGTTTCTCGGGCCCGCGGAGCTGTGGAAGCGTGCCAGCACCCTGCCCTCGTACACCCTGGAACTCCCGTACCGGGAGAGCATCACGCACGGCACCAGCCACATCGCGCTGGTCGCCCTGGGCGAGTACATCGACTTCCTGAGCGAGGAGACCGGGGCGATACAGACCCACATCTTCGACTGGAACGTCCGCGACTATCAGGGGAACGTCGAGGTCAACCGGGAGATCACCGCGTCCCTCCAGAAGCCAGACGCGCCGGAGTTCTGGTGGCTCAACAACGGCATCACGATCGTGTGCTCGCAGGCGACCTCGATCGGCAAGCGGATGAGCCTGTCCGACGTACAGATCGTGAACGGCCTCCAGACCTCGTACACGCTGCATGAGACGCTCAGCGGCCTGTACGCGACCGATCCAGGTGCGGCGGTGTTCGAGAGGCTGGTGCAGGTGCGCATCCTCGTCACTGCCGACCAGGCAGCGCGGGATGCCGTGATCCGGGCGACCAACCGGCAGACGAGTGTGCCCGTGGCATCCCTGCGGGCGACGGACGACATCCAACGGCAGATCGAGTCGTACTTCCTGGAGCACGACTGGTTCTACGACCGGCGCAAGAACTTCTACCGCAACCAGGGCAAGTCGGCGGACCGGATCATCAGCATCCCCCTGCTCGCCCAGTCCGTCATGGCGATGGGCCTCGGCCGGCCCGACTACGCCCGCGCCCGTCCGTCGAGCCTGCTGAAGTCGGACACCGACTACCGGCGCGTCTTCTCCGACAAGACCGAACTGCCGGTCTACCTGTGGCTGGCAATGGCGCAGTGGCAGATCGACGCCTTCTTTCAGGTGGCACCCGACCTCGTCTCCCGCTCGGAGCACACGAACCTTCGCTTCCATCTCGCCATGCTCGGCGCCGTCGATCTCGTGGGCAGGGCGTTCGGGAAGCCCCAGGAGCTGAACAACGCGGCCCGGGAAGGCACCTTCCCCACCACCATCCGCCTGCTGTCCCTCTGGAAGTCGCTGAAGGAACAGTTCGACAGCTTCCAGAACGAACGGCAATGGAGTCCCGACAAGACCGCCAAGAGCAGCGACTTCGTCGCCCACCTGACGACCGCCCTCGGTTACGGACCGCTGCCCCGCAGATGACGCGGGAGCCGGTCGAGAGTCACCGGGCCGATGGGACAATGGCCCGGTGACCGACCCTCGCTCTTCAGCTGTCTCCGCCGTCCGGCGGCGTACCGCGATCGACGCCCTGCGGCGCGGCGCCGTTCCGGAGAGCGGCCTGGACCTGCTCGCCACCGGCCTCGACCGATTCGAGTCCGCGCTCGACGCCGAGCTCGACGCGGTCGCCTCGGGCGCCTCGGTGTTCAAAGCCGTCCGGGGTGAGTACGGATCCGGCAAGACGTTCTTCACCCGCTGGCTCGGCGAGCGCGCCAAGCAGCGCAACTTCGCCGTGGCCGAGATCCAGGTCTCCGAGACAGAGACGCCGCTGCACAAGCTGGAAACCGTCTACCGGCGCCTCACCGAACGACTGTCCACCTCCAGCTTCCCTCCGAGCGCGCTCCGCCCGGTGGTGGACACCTGGTTCTACGCACTGGAGGAGGACGCACTCGCCGCCGGGGCCGACGAGGACGACCTGAGCAGCGAGGTGGAGCAACTCCTGGCCGCCCGACTGACCGAGGTGTCGCGGCACGCCCCGTCCTTCGCCAGCGCACTCCGCGGCTACCGGTCCGCACTCGTAGAAGGCGACGAACCGACGGCCGCGGCCATCCTCGCCTGGCTCGGCGGCCAGCCCCATGTGGCCGCGGCGGCCCGCCGGTCCGCGGGAGTGCGCGGCGACCTGGATCACTTCGGGGCCCTGGGTTTCCTGCAGGGGCTGCTGACCGTTCTGCGGGACTCCGGACACCGAGGGCTGTTCGTCGTACTCGACGAGGTGGAGACACTGCAGCGCGTACGGTCGGACGCCCGCGACAAAGCTCTGAACGCCCTGCGGCAGCTCATCGACGAGGTCCACTCGGGCCGCTTCCCCGGCCTCTACCTGGTCATCACCGGAACCCCCGCGTTCTACGACGGGCAGCAGGGTGTCCAGCGGCTCGCGCCGCTCGCCCAGCGCCTCGCCACCGACTTCACCACCGACCCCCGCTTCGACAACCCCCGCGCCGTCCAGCTGCGCCTGTCAGGATTCACCCAGGATTCCCTGACGGGTCTCGGAATCACCATCCGAGACCTGTACGCAGCCGGTGCCTCGGCTCCCGACCGGATCAAGGCCCTGGCCGACGATACTTACGTCGCCGACCTCGCCCAGGCGGTGGGCGGGGCGCTCGGCGGCAAGGTCGGTGTGGCGCCCCGGCTCTTCCTGAAGAAGCTCGTCGGTGACGTCCTCGACCGCATCGACCAGTTCGAGGACTTCGACCCCCGGCAGCACTACCGGTTGACGGTTGCGGGCAGTGAACTCACTGCCGTGGAACGGAATCTGGCTGCCGCATCGTCCGCCGACGGCATCGATCTGGAGCTGTGATGGCGCAGGGAGCGGACCCCGTCGACCGGCTCGATCCCGTCGTCCTGCATCACGTGGTGAACACCCTGGGCTGGCCCGATCTGCGACCGCTCCAACGCGCTGCGATCGACCCGGTGATGGACGGCGAGGACATCGTGATTCTCGCTCCCACTGCCGGTGGAAAGACCGAGGCCGCGTGCCTGCCGATCCTGTCGGCCATGACCATCCAAGGTTGGACCGGCACCTCGGTTCTCTACCTCTGTCCGCTCAAGGCACTCCTCAACAACCTGGTGACGCGGATCGACGGGTACGCGCAGTGGCTCGGGCGCACCGCTGCCCTCTGGCACGGTGACACCAGGGAGTCCCAGCGCAGACGCATCCGCACCGGGAGGCCCGACATCCTGCTGACCACGCCGGAGTCCCTGGAGGCCATGCTCATCGGCGTGAAGACCGATCACGCACACCTGCTGGGAGGCGTTCGGGCCGTCGTCGTGGACGAGGTGCACGCCTTCGCCGGCGACGACCGCGGCTGGCATCTCCTGGCCGTGCTCGAACGCCTGGAGCGAGTCACGGGGCAGCCCATCCAGCGGATCGGGCTGTCCGCGACCGTCGGCAATCCCCACCAACTGCTCACCTGGCTGCAGGGATCGGGTGCGGGTAAGCGCCCCGGCCGGGTGGTGGCTGCGGATCTCCCCAAAGCCTCCGCCACCACCTCTGGTCAGCCCGTCGGCATGCTGGCCGCAGTGCCGCCACCGGGAGACGTGGAGCTCGACTACGTGGGCTCCCTCGGCAACGCCGCCAAGGTGATCGCGGCCCTGCACAGGGGCGAGAAACGGCTCGTGTTCTGCGACTCCAGGCGTCAGGTGGAGGAGCTGGGGGCAGCGCTGCGGGCGCGTGAGGTCACGGTGTTCCTGTCGCACGCCTCGCTCTCGGCCGACGAGCGAGCCAGGTCGGAGCAGGCGTTCGCCGAGGCACGGGACTGCGTCATCGTGTCCACGTCCACCTTGGAACTGGGCATCGACGTCGGCGACCTGGACAGGGTCATCCAGATCGACTCCCCGAGCACCGTCGCCTCGTTCCTCCAGCGCATCGGCCGCACCGGACGCAGAGCTGGTACTCAGCGCAACTGTCTCTTCCTGGCCACCCGCAAGGACACGCTCCTGCAAGCCGCGGGGCTACTCCTGCTCTGGGGGCGCGGATGGGTCGAACCCGTTGTGGCACCACCCGAGCCCCGCCACCTCGTGGCTCAGCAGCTGCTGGCCGCCACACTTCAGGAACACAAACTGGGTGACCAGCTCTGGCCCGAGCAGTGGAACGGCCTCGCTCCCTTCGACCGCTCGGCCGCTCCAATCCTGCGCCATCTGACGGACGAGGGCTTCCTCGACACCGACGACGGAATGCTGTTCATCGGGCCTGAGGCCGAACGCCGTTTCGGTCGACGGCACTTCATCGAGCTGACCGCGTCGTTCACCGCACCACCGCAGTTCACCGTCCTGTCCGGGCGCACCGAGATCGGCCAGATGGATCCCTCCGTACTCACCGAGGAACGGCCGGGCCCGCGGAGGCTGCTGCTGGCCGGTCGCAGCTGGCAGGTGACCTTCATCGACTGGGGGCGCAAGCGGGTCTTCGTCGAACCGGTCGACGGCGGAGGGATCGCCAAATGGTCGAGCGGCACATTCATGGGGCTCTCCCATGCACTGACCCGTGCCATGCGAGAAGTACTTCTCGGAGCCGACCCGGTCGTCTCGCTCACCCGGCGGGCCGACGTCTGCCTTCAGGAGTGGCGTGAAACCGAGGGGCCACACATCGTTCATCCCGCTGGGACACTTGTGGCCCGGAAGGGCAACGACGTTCGTTGGTGGACGTGGGCCGGATACCGCGCCAACGCGACGCTGGGCGCAACCTTGTCATCGATCGCCGATCCGGTTCAGCGCCCGACGGACTGCTATTTGCGGCTGCGGGAGGATCTGTCACACGTCATGTGGCGCTCCGCGATCGAGGCCGCCGCGGCAGCTCCGGCGATGGTCCTTCCGGACGTCGACCCGCGCGCAGTCCACGGGCTGAAGTTCTCGGCAGCGCTCCCCCTGCGGCTGGCCACCGCCACGGTGGCCGCGAGACTCGCCGACTTCGACGGCGCACGTGCCGTTCTGGCGGAGCCGAAACGGTTGTACGTCACATCGGCCGGATAGCCGTCGCCTCTGGTCCAGGGCCACGGTCGGGCTGCTCTCGGCATGCCGCTCACACCAATATCCAGCGGTGTTACGGACAACGGACGGATGGGGCTCACGGTGCGGTCTAGCCTGGCAGACCCGTGCCCGCATGCACAGCGCCAAAGGCGGATTTGCGAGCGTCGTCGCCAGGCCCCCGAGTCCGTACCGCCGGATGGCAGCTCGCCACTCACATGCGCACAGATCCCCACTCGACGCACTGAAGACCGCCTTGCGCCGGCGGGGAATCAAGCAGGGCTCGGGACTGATTCATCACAGCACTGCGGCCGCAATACGTTTCCATCCCCTGCGAGGATCGGCTGCTGGACACTGCGCGACCGCCTCCGTCGGCTCCTTCAAGGCCGAGCCGGGCGAGACGCTGACCAGGTCGAACGCCTCGCCGTCCAGTGGGACCTCCACTCGAAGAGTTCGAGGCCCGGCACCACCGATCCCAAGCGACCACGAGCACTACCGGACAGGCATGACGCCCCGTCAGAATTAGCGTCAGATGAGCGTCGAAGTGATCTCTCACTGCCCCGCGAAGATCGGGGCAGTGAATCCATCGTCCAACACACCATCCACAGAACCGCAGGTCAGAAGCATTCGGCAGTCCGATGGCGTTCCCCACATCATGCCCACCCGAAAACAGGTCGGCATAATCCGTCAAACACCGGCCACACCAGAAAACCGCAGGTCAGTCGTCCTTCTTCACCGGCTCCAGAATCGCCACGCACTCAACGTGCGAAGTCATCGGGAAGACGTCAGAAAGGGAGGATCTGACGTATTTGCAGGTCAGCGGCCATTTGTGGCCCGCCGAAGGACCCCACAGACTCCAAGAGCGTCAAACGAGCGTCACAGCCGAGGAATGAACTGGCCTCCGCCCAACGCCAGCCAGCGGTAAACGCTCGCGCCGCCCCGCCGGCGTTCGCGGCCCTGACCGACTGACCTCCAGCGGCGGTCAGACCGCCCTCAGCCTCAATGTCCACCCGGCCCTCCGTCGGCGCTTCTCCGTGAGAAGGCCAGGCACGAATGGGTCTCAGTCCGGCAAGGTTTCCAGTGCTTCGCGCAGCTCATCGGTTGAGTAGCCAGTGCGAAGGGACATCTCCCGCGGACTGTGAGCATGGAGGATCCAGCGCGCCGCAGGGGCCCACCACTGCGCGACGCTCGCGGGAACGGTGACGGTCATGTGGGCGGGCGCCGCAGAAGGGTCGGTGTCTCCGTCGGTGGCAAGAACTGGTGCGGCGTCCGATTCAGGGAGCGCCGTCGAGAAGACAAGTGTCAAACGGCTGGCTTCCCCATACTCTTTGGACTTCCGACGAGCGCTCCTGAGCCGCGACAACAGATCACCCAGTTCTTCGGCATCGCATCCGAAACCCTGCAGTCTCTCGGCGGGGAACTCATTGAGTTCACGCGTCAGGAAGTAAAGCCTCGTGAACTCCGAGTAGGAGAGACTGACGCTGCGGAGATTTTGCTCGGACATACCGCTCCTCTTATTCCAGTTCCTCGAAGTAGGAGTATCCATTCTTGGGGGTGAACACGGTGCCCCCGTCACCGTCCACGATGACCACGGCCTCCTTGTCCGGGTCCCAGAATGCCTCTCGACCATTTCGCAGTCCGTATTTCGGTTCGATGTTGGGTATGCGATCGTTGATCACTCCGTCGACGTAGAACTTCAGGGCCTTGGGGTCGACTCCTCGCACGTAGTGCGTTCCGTTGCCGTCGGGGCGGAGCGCTTCGCCGTTGGCGTGGTCCGCGATCTTCTCCGACTCGGGTTCGAGGTCGTAGGGAGCCAGTCCGAGCGGATCGGTCAGCCGGATCGGGTTTCGTGGATACGCATGGTGGTTGTCCGAAGGAGTGAGACCAAGCGGGTCCGGGGTGAGGAATCGAGCCGTTTCCGGGTCGTAGTACCGGAAGTAGTTGTAGTGCAGGCCGCTCTCGGGGTCTGCGTACTGGCCCGGAAAGCGGAGGGGACAGGTCTCCGCGTCTGAGGGGGCGGGGACAGGGATTCCCCAGAGGGTGGTCCTGTGCTGCCACGTCACCTCGCCATCCGTGGTGAGCAGTTCGGTGGGCGTTCCTGTGGCATCCGTGACCACGACACGGAAGCACGCGGTTCCCGCTTCTCCGACCGTCTGGGTCAGGGGGCGGTGAGTCTCCGGAGCGTGGTCCCACGTGCAGGTCTCACCGTCCCGAGCGGCCTGTTCCGCGAGGCGGGTCATGTCCCAGGTGAAGGTGAGAGTCGCGCCCTTCTGGTCCGTCTTGCCGATGCGGCGGCCCAGAGGGTCATAGGAGTACGTCCACGTCGCGCCGTCCGGCGTGACGACCCGCGTGAGCCTGTCCTCGGCACTCCACGCGTAGGCCCACGTCCGAGTCTGACCGTTGAGCAGCTTCCGGGTCTTGCGGATCAGGCGGCCCGCGGCATCGTGTTCGTACACGGTGCGACCCGCCTTGCGGACCAGGGTTCCGGTGAACTCCCGCTCACCCGAGGCTCCCTGGCCTGGCACCGAGGCGTGGGTTTGGTTCCCGGCCGCGTCGTAGGCGTAACGCTCGGTCCAGCCGTGCGCTTGCACACCTGTGACCCGGCCCGCCGGGTCCAGGGTGAAGTTGCGAGTACCGGACGTCAGTTCGCGGATCTGAGTGACGTAGCCGTCGGGCCGGTACGCGTAGGTGCGGTACTGGATGAGGTCATCGGCGGCGGAAGTAACCGTCTGTGCGGTGATTCGACCGGTGTCATCCCAGCGTTGGCCGAGGGTGACACCGCCGACGGTACGTTGCGTCTCGTGACCGGTGGCGTCATGGGTGAAGGTAAGGGTGTTGTCCGCCGTCGTGAGGGTCAGGGGCCGGTCAGCGGCGTCGTACGTCCATGTTGATGCCGACCCGGACGGCGTCGTGCGCGTCAGACGGTTACCCACCGCGTCGTAGGTGGAGGCGATCGTGCGGCCATTGACCGTCTCTGCCAGAACACGGCCCAGGGGGTCCCGTTCCAGGGTCAGGACCACGTCGCTGCTGGAGGCGCGGGCGAGAGCCCCTCGCGTACCGTAGGCGAAGGTCGTCAGCTCGTCCGTCGTCTCGTCGCGCTGGGTAAGCACTCGCCCCATCGCGTCATGTGTGTACCGCAGCGTCTGGCCAAGCGCATTCGTCCGAGCGGTGAGGCGGCCCGCCGCGTCTCGTTCGTAGGAACGGGCTGCCCCGTTGAAGTCCGTCTCGGCGACCAGGCGGCCGGCAGCGTCGTACTCATAGCGCCATTCATGTCCCTGGGGGTTGGTGACGGACACCAGGCGCAGTTCAGTGTCGTAGGCGAAGGCGTAGTGGGCGCCGTCGGGGTCGGTGCGGGTGGCGGGCAGGTCGAAGTGGGTGTAGGCGTACTCGGTGGTATGACCGGCCTGGTCGGTGTGTTTGGCGAGGTTGCCCTCGCAGTCCCACTTCCATTCCTCGCGAGTGCCGTCGGGGTGCTCGCGCCAGGCGGGTTTGCTCTCTATGGTCCAGCCGAACCGAGTGGTGCGGCCCAGCGGGTCGGTGATGGCGGTGGCGCGGCCGTGGGGGCCGCGGCGGACGTGTGTGGTGTGCCCCAAGGGATCGGTGACCGTCACCGGGAGCCCCGCGATACCCGTCGTCACTGTCGTGGTGCGCCCGAGCGCGTCCGTGACGGAGGCGAGATGACCTGCCGCGTCGTACGTCCAGTGCGTGGTGGCGCCCGTCGGGTCCGTGGTGGACGTGCGTGCGCCGCGGCCATCGTAGGTGTGGCGCCAGACCACACCATCGGGCTCGCGGATGTCCAGCGGGAGGCCCTGCTCGTCGTAGACCGCCTCGGCGCTGCTTCCGTCCGGACGCTCGACATGGGTGAGGTTCCCGTCCTCGTCGTATGTGTACCGCGTCGTGTGGCCGAGTGCATCAGTGACGGTGAGGGGGAGCCGGTTGGTCTCGTCCCATTCGGTGCGGGTGGTGTGGCCCAGCGGGTCGGTCACCTCGACGACCTTGTACGCCTCGTTGAGTACGTACGTGGTGACGTTGCCCTGAGAATCGGTGTAGCGAGTGGTGCGATGGGCGTCGTCGTAGTGGAAGCGGCCCGAGAGGATGCCGGTCGGTCCCAGGGTCCGCAGGACGCGACCGCGGTGGTCGTAGACGTAGGCGAACGCGGTGCCGTTGCGGTCCTTCCAGGACGTGATGCGGTGTTCGTCGTAGCGGTAGAGCTGCGGTGTGCTGGTGGAGTTGACGACCTCGGTCAGGTCGCCGCTGGCGTCGTAGGAGAAGGCGACGAGCCGGGCGCTGTGCTCAAGTTGATCGCCATGCAGGAGACGCAGGGCCGTGACGCGATGCAGGGCTGTGTCGGTGTCGACGGCGATGTGGTAGCCGCCGGAATGGGTGATCCGAATGGGGGCGCCACGCTCGTCGTAGACGAAGTCGATGCGATCACCCCCACCGCTGCGATCGGTGATCGCGTGGAGCGCAAGTTCCGGGCTTCCCAGTGGGAGCCGGGCAAAGTGCAGGCGGCGGTTCTCCTCCGGGACGGTGAGGGTGAAGGTACCGTCCCGTTTGCCGTCCCAGTGCACCGGCCAGCGCGGTCCGGAGGCGGGCAGGGTGGGGGTCTCCGGCTCCGGGACCGGGTATCGCAGCACCATGCCGTCGGCCGCGATGTAGACGAGTCCGGCGTCATCCAGCTCCAGGCGCTGGTCGAGCGTGGCCGCCCAGGTAGGACCGAACCAACCGCCACACGGATGTCCGGAGACGTAATGCCGCTCCAGAACCAGCGGCAGGGTGCCCGGCAGACTGACGTCCGTGGCGGACATGAACATCTCGCCGGTTGCGACGTCGACCGGCTCACCCTCTCCGCACTTCTCCTTGGTGCACTTGTCGTGCTTGTTCGGCTCGCCATCGGCACGTTTGGCGGCGCTGCCGTCCCGACGCAGCGCCCGCTCGCGTCGCGCCAGCCTCTGAGCGGCAGTCTTGGCCGTCGAGGCTCCCTTCCGCAGGGCGCCACCGCCGCCGGTGGCGAGGGCTAGCAGCAGATCCGGGCTGAGCTGGCCGGCAGCACGGCTGGGGTTCCGCTGCCACTCATCCCAGTTGGTGACGGCCTTGGCGAACTCCTGGGGATGGTTCGCGGCGTAAGCAGCGCCGTCGATCACGCCCGCCAGTTGCAGGCTGGCGCCACCGGGACCGTCCTCAGCCATGTACTCGAACTGCTTCCACATGTCCTTGGCGCTGTCGCCCATGCCGCCAAAGAAGTCCCCGACGCCCTTCTTGAAGCGGTTCCATCCCTCGGGCGCGTTGGGAGCCTTCTCAGCAGCCTTGACCAGCTTGGCCCGGGAGTGGTCGACGACGCCCTGCAGCTCGCTCTCCAGTTTGTCGAGCCGGCTGTAGCAAGAGTTCAGCCCGGTAATGGGATCGTCGTCCGGCGGCCGCTCGGGCAGCGTGTCATCCCCGCGGTCGACAGCAGCGTTGTAGGCCCTGACATTCTCCCAGTACTTCTTCGACGCAGCCCTTACCTCGTCCGCGTCTTCGATGATCGGCTTGACCCGCCTCTGCACGGACCGCAGCTTGTCAGCGTAGGCGTCCAGAGCGCCCGCCGCGGAGGTGAAGTACTTACGGGCCGACTCCAGCTCCCTCGGCAGACGCTTGCTCGCGTCCTGGAAGGTGTCGGCCGCGGCGCCGGTCCACGGCAGTAGGGACAAGTCGGTCAGCTTGTCGTAGCCGTCCTTGAACGCGTCCGCATAGACACGGAGCTTGATGACCAGGTCGTCAAGTTTCTCGGGTTTACCCGGTATGACTTCATCGGGCTCGGCATGCGGGGGTATGCGCTCATAAGCGCCGCCGTCGATGGCGTCCTTCTGCGTCATGCGACAGGGCCCTTTCCACCGCCGTCGACCACCCAGCCCTCACCGCCTTCACCGGCCACGCGGTAGCGAGGATTGCTGGGCGGATCGCCCGCGACGGCCGTACCGTCACCACCGCCGCTACCGCTGTCGAGCCACGGCTCCTGGTAGATCTCGGGAGGCGGATCGAAATGAGGTCTGTCTCCGTTCTTCCACGCGCGCAGGCCGTGTTCACCGAAGGGGAGTTTGGCGATGTTGTCCTCGGTCGGTGCAAAGTGCTTGACCTGCAGCAGGTCCGCCATCATGTAGGCCGCGATGGCCTGCCTCAGCCCTTCGACGATGGAGTCGGCGTGCTCGGCGAGCCGCCCCATGCCGAAGCCCCACTCGGACAACACGTCCTTGGCCGGCTTCTCGATGTCGATGGTGGCCGCGTTCTGGATGCCCTGGGCCATGGACATCCAGTCATTCTTGATCTTGTGCGCCGCGACAACGGATTCCTCCATCGGCTTCATGATCTTGCGCACCCCGGCGATCTCGATCCTGTAGCCGTCCCCCGGCGCAGGCCCATCCGCTCCGCCCCCTGTCATGTCTACTCCCCCTCCACCTCTGCCAGTTCCTCCAGCATCGAGGTCTCCAACAAGAACGGATTTGAACCCAACGGGTCTACCAGGGCCCGCACCCCTTCAGGCAGCAGATCTACCAGGTCCTCGGCTGTGGTCGACGCCCACTCGCACACTCCCGCGAAAAGAGCCAGCCCCTCCCAGGAGGTGAAGACCGGCACGATCGGACCATCAACCGTCTCGGACACGAAAAAACCGGGGCTCTCCGGCCGCTGGAAGTACAGCCGTGCGGAGCTCAGTTGAGCCAACCGTTCCGCCGGAGTCATCTGCGCCATCGCCTCGTCGCGGACCAGGTCACGCAACGACATCCCTGTTCCCCCCTCTTCCATCCGGGCCCTGAGCTGGACGAAACACGGCAAGGATCATTGCATGTTCATCGGTATCGGCGCTGATGGAGAGAGCGATGAAACCCACTGGAACGATCGTGTGGCAAACGCCGACCCCGCAGCCAGCTTCTTCCCTGCCACGATGGTCAGGGGTGACCACACCCGGTCCTGGCGTGGCGGCAACGGCCACTTGCGTCGGACTCCGGACGGCACCGCGCAGTCCGGGTCCGGGGGTTCGGCATCCAGTTTGACGTAGTTCTCCAGGATGCAGTCGACTGGGACGCGCGGCTCAAGGCTGCGTGTCGGCTCAGTCGGTGGCCCGGTGGAGCGTGGTCCGTCCGAGGCGGGGCTTCGCGGTCGTGCCGGTGGCGACGCGCCGCCAGGCCCCGGCGATCACACGTTGCCCGTGCTCGATGTCCTTCCGTACTGCGACCCGGTCGCAGGTCGTCGTCCGGCCAGCGCCTTTCGCGACCGGCCGACCGTACACCTTCCGTACCCGCTCTTCGAACTCGGTCGGTCCGGCGGCATCCGCGGCGTCGATGCCCGCCTTCGACGGCGGCACCGCGTCGTCGACCTCACGTCCCAGGGCTCATCGAGGCGGCGGCCAGACTGCTCGACGCGGACGACCCGCACACCGCGATCCGCCGCGAGAGCGCCGAGAAACTCGGTGTCAGGCTCGGGCCGCTCCCCCACGTCCTCGACGCCAACATGAGCCGGGCTCCGTCACCGAACCCCCTGCACTTCTTCGCCGCCCCGATGTCGATGACCGGCTCCGCCGAGAAGGGCTCGCTGGCCTCCGCCCGTCCCAGTCGTCCGAGGCCGTGTCACTGAAGGGCCATAGACGCTGAGCGAGAACGGAGCCAGCCAGCTTCAGGCCGGAAGACCGAGGCGTCGCGCTAGCATCGCTTCAGGGGCAGATCAAGTAGCGCAACGCACTCCACACGGTGTACCCGTCCAAGCCTCGTAAGCAGATCGAACAAGCTCACCGGAACTACAAAATGGCAGGTCAGACGCCCTTCTCTGCTGGCTCTAGAACAGCAACACACTCAACATGCGAAGTCATCGGGAACAGGTCGAACGCCCTCAGCGTCCGCACCTTGTAGCCGCCCTCCGCGAAGTACGCCAGGTCCCGCGCCAGGGCCGCCGGGTCGCAGGCCACGTACGCGATGCGGCGGGCGCCGAGGGCGGCGAGGCGCTTGACCGTCTGCTTGCCGGCGCCCGCGCGGGGCGGGTCGAGGACGATCAGGTCGGCCTCGGTGATGCCGGTGCGGGGCAGGATCTGGTCGACCTTGCCGTGCTCGATGCGGACCCGCTCCAGGTCCTTGAGGTTGTGGCGGGCGTCCTCCACCGCGCGCTTGCCGGACTCGATGCCGAGGACCGCGCCCTTGTCGCCGAGGCGTTCCGCGAGGGAGCCGGCGAAGAGGCCGACGCCGCAGTACAGGTCGAGGGCCATTTCGCCCTTGCGCGGCATCAGGCCCTGCATGACGGCCTTGACCAGGGTGTACGCGGCCTGCGGGTGGACCTGCCAGAAGCCGCCGGAGCCCACGCGGTAGGTGCGCTCGTCGGCGCGTTCGCGGACGAAGCCCCGGCCGTGGACGCGGTGGACGCCGCCGTCGTGCTCGTCGACGCGCAGGACCGAGACGGGCTTGTCGAGCTCGACCAGGGGCAGGCGGCCGCCGGTGCGGGGGGTGAGGATGACCTGGCGGTCGTTGGAGCCGGTGGCGGCGATGGCCTCCACCGTGGCCATCTGGGGCCAGTCCTGCTTCTCGATGCCCAGTTCGGCGACGCCGGGGGCGGCGATCAGGCACTGGTCGATGATCTCGATGTCGTGCGAGCGGTGCTTGCGCAGGCCGACCCGGCCGTCCTCGTCGATGGCGTACTGGACGCGGGTGCGCCAGGCCGGGACCTCGCCCGGCGGGAGCTTGTCGCCCTCGGCCGGCACGACGGTGCCGTCCCAGCCGGCCTCCTCCGGGGTGAGGCCCGCGAGGTGCTGGAGCTGCTCGGCGATCACCTCGCCCTTGAGCCGCCGCTGGGCGCCGGGCTTGGCGTGCTGCCAGTCGCAGCCGCCGCACTTGCCGGGGCCGGCGAACGGGCAGGGGGCCTTCACGCGGTCCTTGGACGCCTCGATGATCTGCACCGCGTCGGCGCGCAGGAAGCGGGCGCCGGCCGTGCCGTCGGTGACCCTGGCGACGACCGTCTCGCCGGGGAGCGTGTGGCGGACGAACAGGACCTGGCCCTCGGCGGTCCGGGCGATGCAGTGGCCGCCGTGTGCGACCGGGCCGACCTCGACCTGGTACTCCTGCCCCACCAGAGACTCTTCCGCCTGCGCCTGTGCGGCCTGCGTCTCCCCGGTCTGCGGCGAAGTGGATTCGTTCTGCATGAGGGGAGGGCTCCAGAGATCAAGGGGTAAAGGCGAACGGCGAACGGCCGGACAACAACCTACGAGTCTACGTGGGTGTCGTACGGCCGCTTACCAGGACGGGATCTGACAGGAAAGGAGCGGAGAGGAGCGGACCGGAACAGCGGATGCCGGTCAGCCCTTGTGCGAGTGCTCCTTGGACCTGCGTTCCACCGGGCCGCGGCGCACCGAGCCCGGGGCGGTCCAGTCCGCACGCCTGCGGGCGCGCTTCTTGGCCGCTTCGGAGGACTCCAGCTGGTACGGGACCGAGGTGACCATCACACCCGGGGTGAAGAGCAGCCTGCCCTTGAGCCGCAGGGCGCTCTGGTTGTGCAGCAGGTGCTCGTACCAGTGGCCGACGACGTACTCGGGGATGTACACGCTCACGACGTCGCGCGGGCTCTCCCGGCGCAGGCCCTTCACGTACTCGATCACCGGGCGGGTCACTTCGCGGTACGGCGAGTCGAGGATCTTCAGCGGCACGTTGATGCCGCGCCGCTCCCAGTCCTCCCTGAGGGCCTTCGTCTCGGCCGGGTCGACACTGATGGAGAGCGCCTCCAGGTGGTCCGAGCGGATCAGCTTGGCGTAGGCGAGCGCGCGCAGGGTCGGGCGGTGGAGCTTGGAGACCAGGACGATCGAGTGGACCCGGGAGGGCCTGATGCTCTCGTCGGACGGGGTCTCGTCGGCGGCGATCTCCGCGGCGACCCGGTCGTAGTGCTTCCGGATGGCGGTCATCGTGCCGTAGAAGATCACCATGCCGAGCAGCGCGACCCAGGCACCGTGAGTGAACTTGGTGGCGAGGACGACGACGAGCACCAGGCCGGTGAAGAAGGCGCCGAAGGTGTTGATCGCGCGGGAGCGGATCATGTGGCGGCGCTTGAGCGGGTCCTTCTCGGCCCGCAGGTGACGGTTCCAGTGCCGCACCATGCCGGTCTGGCTGAGGGTGAAGGAGACGAACACGCCGACGATGTAGAGCTGGATCAGCCGGGTCGAGTCCGCGCCGTAGATGACGACCAGCAGGATCGCGGCGCCGGCCAGCAGCACGATGCCGTTGGAGAAGGCGAGCCGGTCGCCCCGGGTGTGCAGCTGGCGGGGCAGGTAGCTGTCCTGGGCCAGGATCGAGCCGAGCAGCGGGAAGCCGTTGTACGCGGTGTTCGCGGCCAGGAAGAGCACGAGTGCGGTGGCCGCGGCGAGGATGACGAAGAAGAACGTTCCGTCACCGAACACGGCGGCCGCGACCTGGGAGATCACCGGGTCCTGGACGAAGCCCGAACCGACCGGGGAGCCGTTGTTGATCAGGTCCTTCGCCGGGTTCTCGGCCATCTTCACATCGGTGGCCATGGCCAGCCCGATGATGCCGCAGAACATGGTGACGGCCAGCAGGCCCATCGCCGCGAGGGTGGTCGCGGCGTTCTTGCTCTTGGGCTTGCGGAACGCGGGGACGCCGTTGCTGATCGCCTCGACTCCGGTGAGGGCGGCGCAGCCGGAGGAGAACGCCCGCAGCAGCAGGAAGACGAGGGCGAAGCCGGACAGGCCCTGGTGCTCGGCCTTGATCGTGTAGCCGGAGGTCGGGGCGTGCATGGTGTCGCCGAGGACGAGCCCTCGGAAGGCGCCCCAGATGATCATGATGAAGACGCCGGCCACGAAGAGGTACGTGGGGATCGCGAAGAGCTTCCCGGACTCCTTCACGCCGCGCAGGTTCATCACCGTGAGCAGCACGATGGCCGCGACGGCACAGGCCGTCTTGTGCTCGACGACGAACGGGATCGCGGAGCCGAGGTTCTCCACCCCGGAGGCGATCGACACGGCGACGGTGAGGACGTAGTCGACCAGCAGGGCGCTGGCCACGGTCAGTCCGGCCTTCGGGCCGAGGTTCGTGGTCGCGACCTCGTAGTCGCCGCCGCCGCTCGGGTACGCGTGCACGTTCTGCCGGTAGGAGGCGACGACGGTGAACATCAGGACCACGACGGCGACCGCGATCCACGGGCTGAAGTGGTACGCCGACACGCCTGCGATGGACAGCACCAGGAGGACTTCTCCGGGCGCGTAGGCCACCGAGGACAGCGGATCGGATGCGAAGACGGGCAGGGCGATGCGTTTGGGGAGGAGTGTCTCCCCCAGCTTGTCGCTGCGCAGGGCCCGTCCGATCAGGATCCGTTTGGGCACGTCGGTCAGTTTGGACACGCTGTGGATCGTAAGGGTTCCGTATGGGGCCCGCCCACGCACCACCCCCGTATCACTTGAATCTCCTGCACTCGGACGGAAAAGCCACGAAATCCTTAACGCAATCCTTGCGCCGTGACCCTCGAAAACGCACCGGAACAGTCCGCGAGCCGCCCCTTTGCCATCGCGGCCCCGGGGAAAGGACACTCGAATGAGGCAACGTACCCGGCGCCGCATAAGCTCATCCTGGGCAACGGGACGAACCGTTGCCCCATTGTTTGCCCGGCCAGCCGAGGAAAGAGTGTGAGCAGGGTGTTTTCGCAGGTCAGCCGGACGACCAGGACTGCGAGGTAGGCGCAAGGTGCACATCGTCATCATGGGCTGCGGGCGAGTGGGAGCCGCTCTCGCGCAGACCCTGGAGCAGCAGGGGCACACGGTCGCCGTCATCGACCAGGACCCCACCGCATTCCGGCGCCTCGGCTCCGGATTCGGCGGCCGCCGTGTCAGCGGGGTCGGTTTCGACCAGGACACCCTCCGCGAGGCGGGGATCGAGGAGGCCGGTGCGTTCGCGGCGGTGAGCAGCGGCGACAACTCGAACATCATCGCGGCCCGGGTGGCGCGCGAGATGTTCGGCATCGAGAACGTCGCGGCCAGGATCTACGACCCCCGGCGCGCCGAGGTGTACCAGCGGCTCGGTATCCCCACGGTCGCCACCGTGCGCTGGACCGCGGACCAGATGCTGCGCCGGCTGCTGCCCTCGGGCGCCGAGCCGCTGTGGCGGGACCCGAGCGGCGGTGTGCAGCTCGCGGAGGTGCACACCACCCCGTCCTGGATCGGCCACAAGATCAGCACGCTGCAGGAGGAGACGGGCGTCCGCGTGGCGTTCCTCACCCGATTGGGCGAAGCCATACTGCCGTCGTCGCAGACGGTGCTGCAGGAGGGTGATCTGGTCCACGTGATGATGCGTACGGACGAGATCGCGAAGGTCGAGGCGGCCTTCGCCGAGGGCCCTGAGGAGGGCGGTCACTGATGCGTGTCGCGATTGCCGGGGCCGGTGCGGTGGGCCGTTCCATCGCGGCCGAGCTGCTGGAGAACGGCCACGAGGTGCTCCTCGTCGACAAGGCGCCGACCGCCATCTCGGTGGAGCGGGTGCCGATGGCCGAGTGGCTGCTGGCGGATGCCTGCGAGATCACCTCGCTGGACGAGGCGGCGCTGCAGCGCTGCAACGTCGTGATCGCCGCGACCGGCGACGACAAGGTCAACCTGGTCGTCTCGCTGCTCGCCAAGACGGAGTACGGCGTGCCGCGGGTCGTCGCCCGGGTGAACAACCCCAAGAACGAGTGGCTGTTCAACGAGTCCTGGGGCGTCGATGTGGCGGTCTCGACCCCGCGGCTGATGTCGGCCCTGGTCGAGGAGGCGGTGAGCGTCGGTGATCTGGTCCGGCTGCTGCGCTTCAGCCACGGTGACGCCAACCTGGTCGAACTGACGCTGCCCCCGGAGTCGGCGCTGGCCGGCACCCAGGTCGGGGAGGTGGCGTGGCCCGAGGACACCTCGCTGGTGACGATCATCCGCGGGCAGCGGGTTCTGACGCCGAGCACGGAGGAGACCCTGGAGGCCGGTGACGAGCTGCTGTTCGTGGCGGCCCAGGCGCGCGAGGAGCAGCTGGAGGACCTGCTGTCGGTGCGCCGGGGGGACCCGGAGAGCTGACGCGCGTACACACGGAAAAGGGGCCCGGTAGCGCCAGTGGCGCTACCGGGCCCCTTCACGTGATACGCGAGCCTCAGTACTCCTGGCCGCGGGCCGCCTCGGCGGCCGCCGCGCGGGTCTGCTCGGCCTTGCGGTCCTTCTCGGCCTGCTCCTCGGCCTCCATCTCGGCGAAGACGTCGATGGGCGGCGGCGCCTTGGCCAGGAAGACCCAGGTGAGGTAGACCGCGAGCAGGAACGGCGGGATCTTCAGCGCCACCAGGACCCAGCCGAACTGGGTGGTGTCACCCCACCAGTACAGCGGGAAGAGGATCGCGCACTTGGCGAGCAGGATCAGTCCCCAGGCGTAGCTGGCCTTGGCATAGGCCTTCTTGCGGCCCGGGTTCCTGGTGCGCCAGGAGAGGTTCTCCTTGAAGACCGGGCCCAGGATCAGGCCGATCAGCGGCAGTCCCGCCACCGTGGTGACCAGGTAGGCGAGGGCCAGTCCGAGCGTGTAGATCATGCCCGGGAGGTAGAAGTCCTTGGCGTTGCCGGTCATCTTCGCGAAGACGACACCGAAGGCCACACCGAATACGCCGCTGAAGGCGTGCTTGACGGTGTCCCGGCGGATCAGCCGGACGGCCACGAGCACCAGCGACACCGCCACGGCCGCGACGGCCGAGTACGTGAGGTTCTTGTCGATGGTGAAGATCGTGACGAAGAGCAGTCCCGGCAGGACTGTCTCCACCATGCCCCGGATGCCACCGAAGGCCTCGAAGAGCGCGGCCTCGGTGACCGCCTTCGCGTCGGCCTCCTGCTGGTCGGTGCGGGTGGTGGGGTCCGTGTCGGACGTCGGCTTGTCAAGAGACGTCACCGGCTACTCCTTGCCGAGCGGTCGGAGTTCGTATTTGGGGTTGAACAGCACCCGGCGCCCGTGGCTCATGGAGATCCGGCCCGAGGCGATGAGCTTACGGCCCGGCTCGATGCCCACGATCGAGCGGCGGCCGAGCCAGACCACGTCCAGCGGAGCGGTGCCGTCGAAGAGCTCCGCCTCCAGGGCGGGCACTCCGGCGCGCGGTCGCAGGGTGACCGTCCGCAAGGTACCAGTGACCTTCACGATCTGGCGGTCGCTGCACTCGGAGATCCGGGTGCATCCCGAGGCGTGCGAGTCCTCCGCCAGCTCCTCGCACTCCAGGTCCTCCTGGGACGTGGAGAGCCGGTCGAGCATCCGGCGGAAGCGCCCGGACGGCCGCTCGGCCTTCCCGGCCTTCTCGAATCGAGGAACAGCACTCATAACCGAAGGGTACCGGTCCCCGGGGGTGGTGGCGGGTGGCCACCGTCCCACTCGAACGAGTTACGGGGAGAGGCGCCCGGCTGACGTCAGGCGCGCTCGAAGCGGTAGCCCATGCCCGGTTCGGTGACGAAGTGCCGGGGGTGCGAGGGATCGGCCTCCAGCTTGCGCCGCAGCTGCGCCATGTAGACCCGCAGATAGTTGGTCTCGGTGCCGTACGACGGCCCCCAGACCTCCTGGAGCAGCTGCTTCTGACTGACCAGCCGGCCGCTGTTGCGGACCAGTACCTCCAGCAGGTGCCACTCGGTGGGGGTGAGCCGTACGTCCCGGCCCTCGCGCTGGACCTTCTTGGCGGCCAGGTCGACGGTGAAGCCCGTGGTCTCGACGATCACGGCCTGGTCGCCGCCGTCCTGCCCGACGGGCTCGGCGCGGCGCACCGAGGCCCGCAGCCGGGCCAGCAGCTCGTCCATGCCGAACGGCTTGGTGACGTAGTCGTCGGCCCCCGCGTCCAGCGCCTCGACCTTCTCGTCGGAGGTGTGCCGGGCGGAGAGCACCAGGATCGGCACCCGGGTCCAGCCGCGCAGTCCCCTGATCACCTCGACGCCGTCCATGTCGGGCAGCCCGAGGTCCAGGACGACGACGTCGGGGTGGCGGGCGGCGGCGAGCTGGAGGGCGGTCGCTCCGTCGGGCGCGGCGTCCACCTCGTACTTGCGCGCCTTCAGGTTGATCACGAGGGCGCGTACGATCTGCGGCTCGTCGTCGACCACAAGCACCCGGGTCATCTCGGTCCTGCCTTTCTGCTGTACGTCGGGGCCGCGGCGCTCTCCGTGGAGTTCACCGCGGATCATGAGGTGACCCGCGCGGGCAGGTCGGGGGCGACCGGGACGTGTCCCGAGGCCGCCCTGAGGGTCAGGACCATGGTGAGGCCGCCGCCGGGGGTGTCCTCGGCGTCCAGCGTGCCCCCCATGGACTCCACGAAGCCCCGGGCCACGGCGAGGCCCAGGCCGACGCCGGCGCCGCGCGGGGCGTCGCCGTAGCGCTGGAAGGGTTCGAAGATGCGTTCCTTGCCGTCGTCTGGGACGCCCCGGCCGCGGTCGGCCACCCGGAGCTCGACGCGGGCGCCCAGCGCGCTGGCGGCCACCGTGACGCGGTCGCCGTCGGGGCTGTACTTGACGGCGTTCTCGACGATGTTGGCGACGGCCCGCTCCAGCAGCCCGGGATCGACGGCGACCATCGGCAGCGTCTCGGGGATGTCCAGGTCGACGCTGTCCTCGGGCACCCCGCCCAGGGCCATGGGCACGACCTCGTCAAGGTCTATCTCGCGGATCAGCGGGGTGACGGTGCCGGTCTGCAGCCGGGACATGTCCAGGAGGTTGCCCACCAGGTGGTCGAGGCGGTCGGCGCCGTCCTCGATCCCTTCCAGGAGCTCGGCCTCGTCGTCCTCGGACCAGGCGACGTCGTCGGAGCGCAGGGAGCTGACGGCGGCCTTGATGGCGGCGAGCGGGGTCCGCAGGTCGTGGCTGACGGCGGCCAGCAACGCGGTCCTGATCCGGTTGCCCTCCGCGAGCCTGCGCGCCTCCTCGGCCTCGCCGACGAGGCGCTGGCGGTCCAGTACGACGGCGGCCTGGGCGGCGAAGGCACCGAGCACCCGGCGGTCCTCTGCGGGCAGCACCCGGCCGGAGAGCGCGAGGGCCATGTGGTCGCCGACGGGCATGTCCACATCGGCCTCCTCGGGCCGGGCGACGGGCCCCGGCCCGACGCTCCCGGCGCACGTCCACGGGTCGACGTCGCTCTGCCGCTCGAGGAGCGCGACGGACTCCATGCCGAAGGTCTCCCGGACCCGGTCGAGCAGCGCGGCCAGGGTGGTCTCGCCGCGCAGCACGCTGCCGGCCAGGAAGGACAGGATCTCGGACTCGGCGCGCAGTCTCGCGGCCTGGTGGGTGCGGCGGGCGGCCAGGTCGACGACGGAGGCCACCGCGACGGCCACCGCGAAGAAGATCACGATGGCGACGAAGTTCTCGGGGTCCTGGACGGTCAGGGTGTGGGTGGGCGGGGTGAACCAGTAGTTCAGCAGCAGCGAGCCCGCGGCTGCCGACGCCAGGGCCGGCAGCAGCCCGCCGAGCAGGGCGGCGGCGACGGTCATGAAGAGGAAGAGCAGGACGTCGTTGGCGAGCCCCGGGCCGTTCTCCAGGCCCTTGAGGAGAGCTGCGAGAAGGACCGGGCCGCCCACGCCGACGATCCAGCCCCAGATGATGCGGGCCCGGCCGAGCCGGGCGCCGCGGGCGATGGGCAGGCCTCGGCCCTTGGCTACCTCGTCGTGGGTGACGATGTGGACGTCGAGGTCGGTGCCGGACTCGCGGGCGACGGTGGCGCCGACGCCGGGCCCGTAGATGTACTGCCAGGCCTTGCGGCGGCTGGAGCCGAGGACGATCTGGGTGGCGTTCACGCCCCGGGCGAATTCCAGGAGCGCCGAGGGTATGTCGTCGCCGATGACGTGGTGGAAGGTGCCGCCGAGGTCCTCGACGAGCGTGCGCTGGACGGTGAGCTCCTTGGGCGAGGCCGAGGTCAGTCCGTCGCTGCGGGCGATGTAGACGGCGAGGATCTCGCTGCCGGAGCCCTTGGCCGCCATGCGGGAGGCGCGGCGGATGAGGGTGCGCCCCTCGGGGCCGCCGGTGAGCCCGACGACTATGCGTTCGCGGGCCTGCCAGGTGGTGCGGATGTTGTGCTCGCCCCGGTACTGCTGGAGGTATTCGTCGACCCGGTCGGCCACCCAGAGGAGGGCCAGCTCGCGCAGGGCGGTGAGGTTGCCGGGGCGGAAGTAGTTGGAGAGCGAGGCGTCGATCCGGTCGGGCTTGTAGATGTTGCCGTGGGCCATCCGCCTGCGCAGCGCCTGGGGCGACATGTCGACGAGTTCGAGCTGGTCGGCGCGGCGGACCACCTCGTCGGGCACGGTCTCGCGCTGGCGTACGCCGGTTATCGACTCGACGACGTCACCGAGGGACTCCAGGTGCTGGATGTTGACGGTGGAGACCACGTCGATGCCGGCCTGGAGGAGTTCCTCGACGTCCTGCCAGCGCTTGGCGTTGCGGGAGCCGGGCACGTTGGTGTGCGCCAGTTCGTCCACCAGGGCGACGGCGGGGGCCCGTTCCAGGACCGCGTCGACGTCCATCTCGGTGAAGGCCGCGGAGCGGTACTCGATCTCGCGGCGGCGGGTCTGTTCGAGGCCGTGCAGCATGACCTCGGTGCGCGGGCGGTCGTGGTGCTCGACGAAGCCGACGACGCAGTCGGTGCCCCGCTCCACCCGGCGGTGCGCCTCGGAGAGCATGGCGTACGTCTTGCCGACGCCCGGTGCCGCACCGAGGTAGATCCGAAGTTTGCCGCGCGCCATGGCCCCATTGTCTTTCCGAAACCCGGCTGCGGCCGATGCGGCAGCCTCTGTCGAAGCTACCTCGTGAATTTCCGGCATATCGGGCGGGGGGTGCTGGAGCGGACCGTATTGACGTAATTCTGATGCCGCTCCCCGGCCCGCCCGGGGCGTGGTCGTCCGCTCCCGGGCGGGCCGGGGAGCGGATCAGGGGTGCTCGACGATGTGCCCGTCGCTGAGTTCCAGGACCCGGTCCGCCAGGCCGAGCAGCTGGGCGTCGTGGGTGGCGACGAGCGCGGTGACGCCCTCGCTGTGCACGACCGCGCGCAGCAGCTCCATCACCGCGAGGCCGGTCTCCGCGTCGAGCTGGCCGGTCGGCTCGTCCGCGATCAGCAGGGCGGGCTTGTTGGCGAGCGCGCGGGCGATCGCCACCCGCTGCTGCTGGCCGCCGGAGAGCTCGCCGGGGCGCTGGGCGGCGTGGTCGGCGAGGCCGACCAGGGAGAGCAGCAGCGACACCCGCTCCTCGCGCTCGCGCGGATCGGCCTTGCGCAGCCGCATGGGCACGCCGACGTTCTCCGCCGCCGTCAGGATGGGGATCAGGCCGAACGACTGGAAGATGAAGCCGATCCGGTCGCGGCGCAGTTCCAGCAGCCCGTTCTCGCCGAGGGAGGACAGGTCGGTGCCGTCCACGGTGATCCGGCCGCTGTCGGGGCTGTCGAGCCCGCCGACGAGGTTCAGCAGGGTGGTCTTGCCGGAGCCGGAGCGGCCCTTGAGCGCGATCAGCTCCCCGCGCGGCACCTCGAAGGACACCCCGCGCAGCGCGTGCACGGCGGCGGCGCCCGAGCCGTACGACCGGTGCAGGTCCTCGATCCGGACCATGGGCCGCTCCGCGACGGTCGTGCCGCCCTTCCCGCCGGTGCCCGCCGCGTCGATGCTCTCGGTCATGTCGCTCCCCGTACGTACTCGGTCCTGTCGGCCGCCAGTATGTGCGGGAGGCCCGGGAACGGGCAATGCCCGGGTCCGGGCGCGGCGGCCGGACCCGGGCATCGTGTGCGGTCAGCGCCCGGGGGCGGGGCTCACCAGCTGCTTCAGGGCGATGTTCAGCCGGAGGACGTTGACCCGCGGCTCGCCCGCGAAGCCGAGGATCCGGCCGTCGGTGTGCCGGTCCACCAGTTTCGCCACCCGCCCCGGGTCCAGGTGATTGCGCTCGGCGACCCGGCGCGCCTGGAGCCGTGCGTACGCCGGGGAGACGTCCGGGTCGAGCCCGGAGCCGGACGAGGTGACGGCGTCGGCCGGCACCTGGTCGGGGCGCACCGGGTGGCCGGGGACGGAGTTGTCCTTCACCACCGCGGCCTTGGCGGCGGTGACCCAGTCGATCAGCTCCTTGTTGTCGCCGGAGCGGTTGGTCGCGCCGGAGACGAGCAGCGAGTACCGGGTGTTGACACTGTTGGTGCCGAGGCCGTTGGAGGGGCGCGGCTGGAACCACCTGAGGTCGGGGTCAGGGGTCTCCTGGCCCTTCTTCAGCGGCAGGTCGTAGCGCTGCCCGATGAGCTGGGAGCCGACGGTCTCGCCGTTCGCGGTGGTCTCGGAGCCGTCGGCCCGGCCGGGCATGAGGCCCTGGGCGACCCCGGTGACGGCGAGCGGGTAGAGGACGCCGCAGACCAGGGTGAGGACGAGCAGGGCGCGCAGTCCGGCCCAGAGCGGCCGGGCGGAGTTTGCTACGGAGCTGTTCATGGCAGGTCAGCCGATTCCGGGGATGAGGGAGATGATCAGGTCGATGATCTTGATGCCGATGAACGGGGCGACGAGGCCGCCGAGCCCGTAGATCCCGAGGTTGCGCCGGAGCATCGAGTCGGCGCCCGCCGGCCGGTAGCGCACGCCCTTCAGGGCGAGCGGCACCAGCGCGACGATGATCAGCGCGTTGAAGACCACGGCGGAAAGGATCGCCGACCGGGGCGAGGACAGATCCATGATGTTGAGCCGGTCCAGGCCCGGATAGACCACGGCGAACATGGCGGGGATGATCGCGAAGTACTTCGCGACGTCGTTGGCGATGGAGAAGGTCGTCAGCGCGCCCCGGGTGATCAGCAGCTGTTTGCCGATCTCGACGATCTCGATGAGCTTGGTCGGGTCGGAGTCCAGGTCCACCATGTTCCCGGCCTCCTTGGCGGCCGAGGTCCCGGTGTTCATGGCCACGCCGACGTCGGCCTGGGCGAGCGCGGGCGCGTCGTTCGTCCCGTCGCCGGTCATCGCGACGAGCCTGCCGCCGGCCTGCTCCCGCTTGATGAGGGCCATCTTGTCCTCGGGGGTGGCCTCGGCGAGGAAGTCGTCGACGCCCGCCTCCTCGGCGATGGCCTTCGCGGTCAGCGGGTTGTCGCCGGTGATCATGACCGTGCGGATGCCCATCCGGCGCAGCTCGTCGAACCGCTCGCGCATGCCCTCCTTGACGACGTCCTTGAGGTGGATGACGCCCAGGACCCTGGCGCCGTCCCCGTCGTCGACCGCGACCGGCAGCGGCGTACCGCCCTCGCGGGAGATCCGGTCGGTGAGCGCGGCGACGTCCGGGTGGACCGTGCCGCCGCGCTCCCGGACCCAGGCGGTGACCGAGCCGGTGGCGCCCTTGCGGATCCGGCGGCCGTCGAGGTCGACGCCGGACATCCGGGTCCGGGCGGTGAAGCCGACCCAGTCCGCCGTGGCCAGCTGCCCCTGATGCCGCTCCCGGAGCCCGTACGCCTCCTTCGCCAGGACGACGACGGAGCGGCCCTCCGGTGTCTCGTCGGCCAGTGAGGAGAGCTGGGCGGCGTCCGCCAGCTCGGCCTGCGTCACGCCCGCGACCGGGAGGAACCCGGCGGCCTGGCGGTTGCCGAGGGTGATGGTGCCGGTCTTGTCGAGCAGCAGGGTCGAGACGTCGCCCGCGGCCTCGACGGCGCGTCCGGACATGGCGAGCACGTTGCGCTGCACCAGCCGGTCCATGCCGGCGATGCCGATCGCGGAGAGCAGCGCGCCGATGGTGGTCGGGATCAGGCAGACCAGCAGTGCGGCCAGCACGGTCATGGACTGCTCGCTGCCGGCGTGGACGGCGAACGGCTGGAGGGTGACCACGGCCAGCAGGAAGACGATGGTCAGCGAGGCGAGCAGGATGTTCAGCGCGATCTCGTTGGGCGTCTTCTGCCGGGCGGCGCCCTCGACGAGGGCGATCATCCGGTCGATGAACGTCTCGCCCGGCTTGGTGGTGATCTTGATGACGATGCGGTCGGAGAGCACCTTCGTACCACCGGTCACGGCGCTGCGGTCGCCGCCGGACTCCCGGATGACCGGTGCGGACTCGCCGGTGATCGCGGACTCGTCGACGCTGGCCACGCCCTCGACGACGTCTCCGTCGCCCGGGACGATGTCGCCGGCCTCGCAGACCACCAGGTCGCCGACGCGCAGTTCGGTGCCGGCCGTCCGCTCCTCGTTCCGGCCGGTGAGCCGGCGGGCGACGGTGTCCGTCCTGGCCCGGCGCAGGGTGTCGGCCTGGGCCTTGCCGCGCCCCTCGGCGACCGCCTCAGCGAGGTTGGCGAAGACCGTGGTCAGCCAGAGCCAGACGGTGATCGCCCAGCCGAACCAGTCCCCCGGGTCCATGGCGGCCAGCACGGTGGTGAGCACCGAGCCGATCAGCACCACGAACATCACCGGTGACTTGATCATCACCCGGGGATGGAGTTTGCGTATCGCGTCGGGGAACGCCGCGATCATCATGCCGGGGTCGAACAGACCGGCACCGACGCGCTTTTCGGGGCCGCGTCCGGACGGAGTGTCCCGGTGCGGTGCGCCGACCGGTGTGACGGTGGACATCTCGTCCTCCTGCTTCGTACGGAGGGTCATGACGCCAGCCCCTCGGCCAGTGGGCCCAGAGCCAGGGCCGGGAAGTAGGTCAGACCGGCGACGATCATGACGGTGGCGACCAGCAGCCCGCTGAAGAGCGGCCGGTGGGTGCCGAGCGTGCCGGCGGTCGCCGGTACGGGCCGCTGCTCGGCGAACGAGCCGGCCAGCGCGAGGACGAACACCATGGGCAGGAACCGGCCCAGCAGCATCGCCAGTCCGATCGTGGTGTTGAACCACGGGGTGTCCGCGGCCAGTCCGGCGAACGCGGAGCCGTTGTTGTTGGCGCCCGAGGTGTAGGCGTACAGGATCTCGGAGAAGCCGTGCGCGCCGGTGTTGGTCATCGAGTCGGCCGGGGTGGGCAGGGCCACGGCGACGGCGGTGAAGCCGAGCACCAGGGCCGGGGTGATCAGGATGTAGCAGGCGGCGAGTTTGATCTCGCGGGTGCCTATCTTCTTGCCGAGGTACTCGGGCGTACGGCCGACCATCAGGCCGGCGATGAACACGGCGATGACCGCCATGATCAGCATTCCGTAGAGTCCGGAGCCGGTGCCGCCGGGGGCGATCTCGCCGAGCTGCATGCCGAGCATCGTGATGCCCCCGCCGAAGCCGGTGTAGGAGGAGTGGAAGGAGTTCACCGCACCGGTCGAGGTCAGGGTGGTCGCCACCGCGAAGAGGGACGAGCCGCCGATGCCGAAACGGTTCTCCTTGCCCTCCATGGCGCCGCCCGCGATATCGAACGCGGGCCCGTGGTGGGCGAATTCGGTCCACATCATCAGCGCGGTGAAGCCGAGCCAGATGACGCCCATGGCGGCCAGGATCGCGTAGCCCTGCCTGAGTGAGCCGACCATCCTGCCGAACGTGCGGGTCAGCGCGAACGGGATGAGCAGGATCAGGAAGATCTCGAAGAGGTTGGAGAGCCCGTTGGGGTTCTCGAAGGGGTGGGCCGAGTTGGCGTTGAAGTACCCGCCGCCGTTGGTGCCCAGCTCCTTGATGACCTCCTGGGAGGCGACCGCCCCGCCGTTCCACTGCTGCGAACCGCCCATGAACTGCCCGACCTCGTGAATGCCGGAGAAGTTCTGGATCACCCCGCAGGCGACCAGCACGATCGCGCCGATCACCGAGATCGGCAGGAGGATGCGCACGGTGCCGCGCACCAGGTCGGTCCAGAAGTTGCCGAGTTCACCGGTACGGGTGGCGGCGAGGCCCCGAACGAGCGCCACCGCGACGGCGATGCCGACGGCGGCCGAGACGAAGTTCTGCACCGCGAGGCCGCCGGTCTGCACGACGTGGCCCATGGCCTGCTCGCCGGAGTAGGACTGCCAGTTGGTGTTGGCGACGAACGACGCCGCCGTGTTGAACGCCTGGTCGGGGTCGATCGGGACGAAGCCGAGGGAGCCGGGCAGCGAGCCCTGGAGCCGCTGCAGCAGATACAGGAAGAGGACGCTCACGGCGGAGAAGGCCAGGACGCCGCGGAGATAGGCGGGCCAGCGCATCTGCGTGTTCGGATCGGCGCCGATGGCCTTGTAGATCCACTTCTCGGCCCGCAGATGCCGGGGCGAGGTGTAGACGCGGGCCATGTGGTCACCGAGCGGGCGGTACGCCAGACCCAGCGCCACGACGAGCGCGAGCAGCTGGAGCACGCCTGCGAGGACGGGGCTCATATCGGGCTCAGAACCTCTCCGGGTACAGGAGGGCGAGGACGAGATAGCCCAGCAGGGCGACGGCCACGACGAGGCCGACCACGTTTTCGGCGGTCACAGCTTCGTCACCCCCTTGGCGATGAATGCCACCAGCGCGAAGACCGCGATCGTGGTGACGACGAAGGCCAGATCGGCCATCGGGTGCTCCTGGATGAGGTGCGGATTTCTCGGACCTCATGAGCAAACCCGCCGCAGGCACCGCTTTGACCTGCGTTGATGCCTTCCATACGGAGATGGGCCGGCCCTTGACGGCGCCTGTACGTGCCCGATACGCGCCCCATACGGGCCGCGCTCCCCCGGACGGCGCGAAACCGCCGGACACGCGAAAGCCGGTGGGCCGTACCCCTGGGAAGGGGTACGGCCCCCCGGCCGGTGCTTACGGGTGCGGGTCAGCGCACCTCGGTGATCTCGGGGCCGCGCTGCAGGCCCGCCATGCCACCGGAGAACTTGGAGCTCTCCTGCTCCTCCTGCTGCACGCCCTCGGGCACCATCTGGGCGTCGTTGGGGAGCTTCAGGACGATCGGGTCGCGCGGGGCCATCGGGCCGTCGCCACGGACCACCACGGTGTCCCGGAAGACCGTCTCCAGGAGGCCGGCGGCCTCCGGCTGCACGGCACCCTGGCCGGAGATCACACCGCGCAGGAACCAGCGCGGGCCGTCGATGCCGACGAAGCGGACCAGCTGCACGCCGTTCGCGCCGTCGGGAAGCTGTACGGGGACCTGCGCGCGCAGCTCCCAGCCCAGCGGGCCCTCGACCTCGTCGATGATCCCGCCCTGCTGGGTGATGCCGGAGGCGATCTCGTCGCGGACCTCGCCCCAGATGCCCTCCTTCTTGGGGGCGGCGAAGGCCTGCAGCTGGATCGCGCTGTCGCGCAGCACCACGGTGGCGGCGACGATCGCGTCACCGGCGACCTCGACGCGCAGTTCCATGCCCTCGACACCGGGCACGAAGATGCCGCCCAGGTCGACCCGGCCCTCGCCGGGCTGGGAGACCTCTTCGATGTCCCACGGCCCGTCCGGCCGCGGCGCCGGCGGAAGGTTCATCCGACGCGATCCGCCCTCGGCGGCGTCGGCGTCATCGAGCTCGTCGACGACCTGCTCGGCCTCGCGCCCTTCGTCCGCCTTGTCCTCGGCGGAACCACTGTCCTTGCGACGTCCGAACACGTCACTGTCCTTCCCGGTCGGATTCGACCGAAGCGTAGCTGTTCCCGCCCTGGGGAACCCCGCCCCGGACGCCATCAACATCAACGGCGGCATGACCGCCGGTGGACCCGAAGCCCCCTTCGGCCCGCGCCGAACCGGGAAGCTCCGACACCTCGTGGAAGCGCACCTTCTCGACCTGCTGCACGACCAGTTGGGCAATCCGGTCGAACCGCTCGAACCGCACGGACTCGCGCGGGTCGAGATTGATGACGATCACCTTGATCTCTCCACGGTACCCGGCATCAACCGTCCCCGGGGCATTCACCAGTGCGACTCCGCAGCGCGCGGCGATCCCGGACCGGGGGTGCACGAACGCGGCGTACCCGTCGGGCAGCGCGATCGAGACCCCGGTGGGCAGCACGGCCCGCTCGCCCGGCGCCAGCTCGGCGGCCTCGGTGGTCACCAGGTCGGCTCCGGCGTCGCCGGGGTGACCGTAGGACGGAATCGGCACGTCCGGGTCGGTCCGGCGGATCAGCACGTCCACGGGATGGCGCATCAGGGGTTCACCTCGAAGGCGCGGGCCCGCTTGACCTGGTCCGGGTCGGCCATCGCCGCCTGGATCTCGGCCGGGCGGCCGTTCTCGATGAAGTGGTCGACCTTGACCTCGATGAAGAGGGCCTCGGCGCGGACCGCCACGGGCCCGTCCGGGCCGCCGATCCGGCCGGTGGCCCTGGAGTAGATCTTCCGGCCGTGCACCGCGGTGATCTCGGCGTCCAGGAACAGCACCGTGTCGACCGGCACCGGGCGGACGAAGTCGGTCTCCAGCCGTCCGGTCACCGCGATCACCCGCAGCAGCCAGTTCAGCGAGCCGAGCGTCTCGTCGAGCGCGGTGGCCAGCACCCCGCCGTGCGCGAGGCCGGGGGCGCCCTGGTGGGCCGCCTGCACGGTGAATTCGGCGGTGACCTCGACGCCCTCGCCGGCCCTCGCCTGGAGGTGCAGCCCGTGCGGCTGTCCCTCGCCGCAGCCGAAACAGTGTTCGTAGTGCGCGCCGAGGAGTTCGCCGGGGGCCGGCGCGTCGGGATGCCGGACCGGTTTCACCGCGTCGGCCGGGGGCTTCAGAGCCGCAGATGTTCCACTCACAGCCGCAGACCTTACCCGCGCGGGTACCCGCAGGTCGCGCCGTGCCAAGCTTGGGCTCATGCAGCCTTCCGCCCCGCCCTTCGACGAACGCCTCACCGCACCCCGTTCCTGGTGGGTGATCTGCCTGCTGTTCGGCATCGCGTGCGCGCTGATGCTGCTTCCCCTGGGCACCCTGCCGCTGCTCGCCGGCCTGGTCGGCGGCACGGTCGCGTCAGCCGTGGTGGTGAGCTCGTACGGCTCCGTCCGGATCCGGGTGGTGGGCGACGCCCTGGTGGCGGGGGACGCGCGGATCCCGGTCTCGGCGCTCGGAGAGGCCGAGGTCCTGGAGGCCGAGGAGGCGCGCGCCTGGCGCTCGTACAAGGCGGACACCCGGGCCTTCATGCTGCTGCGCAGCTACATCCCGACGGCGGTGCGGGTGAAGGTCACCGATCCCGAGGACCCGACCCCGTACGTCTATCTGTCGACACGTGAGCCGAAGGCACTGGTGGCGGCGCTGAAGGCGGCGGTGCGGGCCTGAGACCCTAGGGTCTTTCGGCGCTGTCCGGCGGATCCCCCTGAGGGGGTTCGTAGGGCAGCGCGGGCCGCTCCAGAGGCGGCAGCTCGGGCAGCCGGTCCCAGGGGACCTGGCGCTCGCGCAGATCCTTCCTGATGCGTTCGGCGAGCCTTCTGGTGTCGCGGCGGTTCATCACCGCGCCGACGGTGGCGCCGATCATGAACGGAATCAGGTTCGGCAGATCGCGCACGGTGCGCTTCATGATCTGCTGGCGCAGCTCGCGCTTCATCTGGCCGCCGAGTGCCGCGTTGACGGTCACCGGACGGGTGACGTCGATACCGCGCTCCTCGGTCCAGGAGGTCAGGTAGGCGGTGGAGCGCTGGGGGATGCCGCCCGGCGGGCGCAGTCCGTACACCTCGTGGAGTTCGGCGACGAGCTTCATCTCGATCGCGGCCACGCCGGTGATCTCCGCGGCCAGCTCGGCGAGCATGGCGGGCGGTACGGGCATCATGGCCGCGGCACCGATTCCGGCGCCGACGGTGGCGGTGGCCTTGCCGGCGCCCGCGATGAGCCGGTCGGCCAGCTCTTCGGGCCCGAGGCCGGGGAACTGCTTGCGCAGGGTGGCGAGATCGCGCACAGGGACGCGGGGAGCGATGTCGATGATCCGGTCCGCGATATGACCGATCGCCGCCCGTGCGCTCTCCCCGCCCTTGCGTACGCCCCGTTTCACTGATTTCAGACGGCCTGCCCCGGTCACGGGCTCCGTCCTGTCGACCTGTTCGGCCCTGTCGGCCGTGTCGACTTCCGCGGCCGCTTCGGCTGCGTCCGCTGCATTCGCTGCGTTCGTTGCTTCGAGCGAGGCCGGCAGGCCCCGCTCCTCGTCCTGTCCGCCCGGCGAGGGTGGCAGGGCGGACGGCTCGGCAGGCGCTGTCAGGCCTTCTGCCGGGCCGGTACCGCCCTCATACGCCTCCGACTGCTTTCCGCGCCGGGGGCGCCGCTTCCGGAACGGTGTGTTCCCTGCCACGGCCGACCGGACCTCAGTCGCAGTCGCGGCAGATCGGCTGGCCGTTCTTCTCGCGGGCCAGCTGACTGCGGTGGTGCACGAGGAAACAGCTCATGCACGTGAATTCGTCGGCCTGCTTGGGCAGGACCCTTACGGCCAGCTCTTCGTTGGACAGGTCTGCGCCGGGCAGCTCCAGTCCTTCGGCCGCGTCGAACTCGTCGACATCGACGGCCGAGGCCGTCTTGTCGCTCCGACGAGCCTTGAGCTCTTCAAGGCTGTCCTGATCGACGTCGTCGTCGGTCTTTCGTGGGGTGTCGTAATCCGTTGCCATGTCGCTCTCCCCCTCTGGGTGTCTGCGGTGTCTCAGCGCACGTAACGCGTGAGAGGCCGGACTTGTGCCCGACCCGAGGCGGAGATTTTGCCTCACATCAAGGTCTGTTACTCAATCGACACCCAAAAGGACCGCTCGATAGTGATCGGCTTGGGTGGCGATGGGGACCGTACACGGTCCGGGCGGCGCCGTTGACCGGCACCACCCCGTGTACTTCCCGTGATAATGGCCCCCGAAAACCCCGACTTTTGCCGAATTTCCGGTGCGGGCCCTGATCACGGAGCGTGGACGGCCCGAAATTCGCTCTTGTGATCGATCACACACGGGTCACTCGGGAGCGGGTCCCGAAAATTCCGCTCAAAGCGAACAAAATAATCTTCGCGAAAATCGCTTCGCCCGGCCTGTCAGACAGGCAGTGAGACGCGCATCACAAGACCACCGCCCTCGCGGGGCTCCGCGATGATACGGCCTCCGTGAGCGCGCGCGACGGACCGCGCGATCGACAGGCCGAGCCCCACCCCCTTGTCGCTGCCTGTCCGCTCCGTACGCAGCCGCCTGAAGGGCTCGAAGAGGTTGTCGATCTCGTAGGCGGGCACCACCGGCCCCGTGTTCGAGACGACGAGTACGGCCTGGCCCGGCAGGAGCGCGGTGGTGACCTCGACCCAGCCGCCGTCCGGGACGTTGTAGCGCACCGCGTTCTGTACGAGGTTCAGCGCGATCCGCTCCAGCAGCACACCGTTGCCCTGGACCACGGCCGGAACCAGTTCGCCGCGCATCTCCACGTCCTTGGCCTCGGCCTCGGCCCGGGTCTGGTCGAGGGCGCGCGAGGCGACCTCGGCCAGGTCGACGGGTTTGCGCTCGACGATCTGGTTGTCGCTTCGGGCGAGCAGCAGGAGGCCCTCGACCAGCTGCTCGCTGCGTTCGTTGGTGGCCAGCAGCGTCTTGCCGAGCTGCTTGAGCTCCGGGGGCGCCTGCGGATCGGAGAGGTGGACCTCCAGCAGCGTGCGGTTGATCGCCAGGGGCGTGCGCAGCTCGTGCGACGCGTTCCCGACGAACCGCTGCTGCGCGGTGAAGGCCCGCTCCAGCCGGTCCAGCATGTCGTCGAAGGTGTCCGCGAGCTCCTTTAGCTCGTCGTCGGGGCCGTCCAGCTCGATGCGCCTGGACAGGTCCGTGCCGGCCACCCGGCGGGCGATGCGGGTGATCCGGCCCAGCGGCGAGAGCACCCGCCCCGCCATCGCGTATCCGAACGCGAAGGCGATGATGCTCAGGCCCACGAGGGCCAGCAGCGACCGGTTGAGGAGCGTGTCGAGCGCCTGCTGGCGCTGGTGGTTCACACAGGAGTTCATCGCCGCGTTGACGGAGCTCGGCGAGCTCCCCTCCCCCAGCAGGTTGCAGATCTTGCTGGACACGTGGCCGTCGACGATCTCGAACGGCAGCTCGCTGCCCACGTGCAGGGCCTGCGCGGCGAGCATGTAGATGATCGACAGCAGCAGGATGCCCGCGATCAGGAACATGCCGCCGTACAGCAGGGTGAGGCGTATCCGGATGGTCGGGCGCAGCCACGGGTACGGGGGCTCCTGCTGCTTGGGCTCCCAGGTGGGTTTGGGTGGCGCCGTCGCGGGCGGCGGGACGGTGGGCACCGGCGTCAGATCCGGTAGCCCGAGCCGGGCACGGTGACGATCACCGGCGGCTCGCCGAGCTTGCGCCGCAGCGTCATGACGGTCACCCGGACGACGTTGGTGAACGGGTCGGTGTTCTCGTCCCAGGCCTTCTCCAGGAGCTGCTCGGCCGAGACCACGGCGCCCTCGCTGCGCATCAGGACCTCCAGCACCGCGAACTCCTTGGGTGCGAGCTGGACCTCCTGCTCGCCCCGGAAGACCTCGCGGCGGTTCGGGTCAAGCTTGATCCCGGCGCGCTCCAGGACGGGCGGCAGCGCGACCGTCGTGCGGCGCCCGAGGGCCCGTACCCGTGCGGTCAGCTCGCTGAAGGCGAAGGGCTTGGGGAGGTAGTCGTCGGCGCCCAGCTCCAGTCCCTCCACCCGGTCGCTGACGTCTCCGGAGGCGGTGAGCATGAGGACCCTGGTCGGCATGCCCAGCTCGACGATCCGGCGGCACACGTCGTCGCCGTGCACCAGGGGGAGGTCCCGGTCCAGCACCACGACGTCGTAGTCGTTGACCTCGATGCGCTCCAGTGCCGCCGCACCGTCGTACACGACATCGACGGCCATGGCCTCCCGGCGCAATCCGGTGGCCACCGCATCGGCGAGCAGCTGCTCGTCCTCCACGACGAGTACGCGCACGGCGCTTCCTTCCTTAGAACTTCCACAACGGAGCCGCGCGGTGTCCGAAAGGAACCGGCGGAACGTTCGAATCGGACCGGTGGCCCGTGGTCCGGGCCGCACCCGGACCCGGCCTGTGCGCCTCCATCCTGCCCGTAACGCGTATAAACCGGCGGTAAGACGGCGCGGTCCCACCTGCGGCTTCCCGGAAGGCGGCGGTTTTCCGGGCCAGTTGAGGTTTCTCTGAGGGTCGGGCTGGGGAGGACGAATTCACACCCGCGATCACGTCTCGTTTATGGCGTGCCACTGGCCCCTCCGTCCCCCGGAGGACGCGTGATCACCCGCCCTACCGCTTCGGCGGAGGGAAACCCGGGCACACCCCCGTGCCACCGACCCACGATGAGGGGGCGCCTCATGGACGCTTTCACCGCAGGTCTGCTGCAACGCATCCAGACCACCGAGTCCGACCTCACGAAAGCCCGCGAGACGGGCGACGACTTCCTCGCGGACGTCGAGCAGAGCGAGCTGGAGGATCTGCACCGCCTCGCCGCGGAGCACGGAGTCCATATCGGCGCCACAAGCGTCTGAGCCGTCACGAGAAGGCCCCGCGGTGCCGTACCGGCACCGGGCGGGGCCTTCCTCGTTCCGGTACCGCCCACGGCCCGCACAGCGGCTTGCGGGCATCCGGCGCCCTGCCCAGGGCGTGCTTTGAAAGTCCCGTCTGCCCGGCGGGCGGACGACGCCACTTCCAAGACACGCCCTAGTCGTGCCAGGCGCCGAGTTCCTCCAGCAGGGCCTGCAGCGGCTCGAACACGCCCGGTGACGCGGCCACCGTCAGACCGCCGTCGGCGGGCGTCCCCGGCCGTCCGCCGGTGAGCGCGCCGGCCTCCCGCGCGATCAGGTCGCCGGCCGCCAGGTCCCAGGGGTGGAGGCCGCGCTCGTAGTAGCCGTCGAGGCGGCCGGCGGCGACGTCGCAGAGGTCGATCGCGGCCGATCCGCCGCGCCGGATGTCGCGCACCTGCGGGACCAGCACCCGCGTGACCTCGGCCTGGTGCGCGCGGACGGCGGCCACGTAGTTGAAGCCGGTCGACACGAGCGCCTGGTCGAGTGGCGGGGCGGGCCGGCGGCGCAGTGCGGCGCAGTCCCCGTAGGCTCCGCCCTTCGCGTACGCGCCGCCGCCGAGGACCGCGTGGTAGGTCTCCCCGCGCATCGGGGCCTCCACCACGCCCACGACCCGCTCGCCGTCCCGTTCGGCGGCGACGGAGACGGCCCAGGTGGGCAACCCGTACAGGTAGTTCACGGTGCCGTCGAGCGGGTCGATCACCCAGCGGACGCCGCTGCTGCCCTCGGAGCTGGTGCCCTCCTCCCCGAGGAAGCCGTCGTGGGGCCGGCGTTCGGACAGGAAGCCGGTGATCAGCTTCTCGGCGGCGATGTCCATCTCGGTGACGACGTCGACCGGGCTGGACTTGGTCGCGGCCACCCCCAGGTCGGCGGGGCGTCCGTCGCGCAGCAGCGCGCCGGCCCGGTGGGCGACGTCCAGGGCGAGGTCGAGCAGTTCGGACAGCAGGGGGTCGGTCACGGCGCTCCCAAGGGGGGTGAGGGGACGGGGGTGCTACGCGTACGGGCTGTCGGCGCCCGCCGCGGCGGGCCTGGCCGTACGGGCCGGGCAGCAGCCGGCCGGGCAGAGGTCGTGGCTCGGCCCGAGCGCCCCGAGGGCGCACCGCTGCGGGCCTCGGCCCTGTTCGGCCGCGGCGCGCTCCAGCACGAGCTCGCGCACCGCCGCGGCGAACCGCGGGTCGGCGCCGACCGTCGCGGACCGGCGGACCGGCAGGCCGAGCTCGGCGGCCTTCGCGGTGGCCTCGGTGTCGAGGTCGTACAGGACCTCCATGTGGTCCGAGACGAAGCCGATCGGCGCCATCACCACGGCGGGGACTCCGTCGCTGTGCAGCAGCTCCAGGTGATCGCAGATGTCGGGCTCCAGCCACGGGATGTGCGGGGCGCCGCTGCGCGACTGGTAGACCAGCTGCCAGGGGTACTCGACCCCGGTCCGCTCGCGGACGGCCTCGACGATCACCCGGGCGACGTCGAGGTGCTCCGCGACGTACGCACCGCCGTCGCCGTGCGCCTCGGCAGGGCCGGAGGAGTCGGCCGCCGAGGTGGGGATCGAGTGCGTGGTGAAGGCGAGGTGCGCCCCGGCCCGCACGTTTTCGGGCAGACCGGCCAGGGAGGCGATCACGCCGTCCACCATCGGCTCGACGAAGCCGGGGTGGTTGAAGTAGTGCCGCAGCTTGTCGACGCGCGGCACCGGCAGCCCCTCTGCCTCCAGGACTGCCAGGGACTCGGCGAGGTTCTCGCGGTACTGCCGGCAGCCGGAGTAGGAGGCGTACGCGCTGGTCGCCAGGACGGCGATGCGACGGCGTCCGTCCCCGGCCATCTCGCGCAGGGTGTCGGTCAGGTAGGGCGCCCAGTTGCGGTTGCCCCAGTAGACCGGCAGGTCGAGTCCGTGGTCCGCGAAGTCCTTGCGCAGGGCGTCGAGCAGGGCCCGGTTCTGGCCGTTGATCGGACTGACGCCGCCGAACAGGAAGTAGTGCTTGCCGACCTCCTTCAGCCGCTCCTCGGGGATACCCCGGCCGCGGGTCACGTTCGCCAGGAACGGGACCACGTCCTCCGGGCCTTCGGGACCCCCGAAGGAGAGCAGCAGCAGGGCGTCGTAGGGAGCGGGCTCACGCAGATCGGACATGGCATCGATCCTGCCACCCGCCCCCTGTGCCGCTCCCACCGACATCCGCCCCGCGCGCCCGCCGTCCCCCGGGTCCGGGGCCCCGCCGCTCCCGCCCATGGCCCCGTCGGCGGACGTGGATGAGGTCGTAAGCTGTGCAAGCCGTATTCACCCCTGACACCGCGTGTGACCGCACCACGCGTACCGGAGTACCCCGTGCCCAGTCCCTACCGCGCGATCTTCGCCGCCCCCGGCTCCAAGGGGTTCTCCTCGGCCGGCTTCCTCGGCCGGATGCCGCTGTCCATGATGGGCATCGGCGTGGTGACCATGGTCTCCCAGCTGACCGGCCGGTACGGGCTGGCGGGCGCGCTCTCCGCGACGCTGGCGATGGCCGCCGCCGTGGCGGGGCCGCAGGTCTCCCGGCTGGTCGACCGGTACGGACAGCGCCGGGTGCTGCGCCCGGTGACCCTCGTCGCCCTGGCATCCGTGGCCGGCCTGCTGGTCTGTGCGCAGCAGGGGCTGGCGGACTGGACGCTGTTCGTGTTCGCGGCCGGCGCCGGCTGCGTCCCCAGCGTCGGCTCGATGGTCCGGGCCCGCTGGGCGGAGATCTACCGGGGCTCGGCCCGGCAGCTGCACACCGCGTACTCGTGGGAGTCGATCGTCGACGAGGTGTGCTTCATCTTCGGCCCGATCATCTCGATCGGGCTCTCCACCGCCTGGTTCCCCGAGGCGGGCCCGCTGCTGGCCGCCGGCTTCCTGCTGGTCGGCGTCTTCTGGCTGACCGCGCAGCGGGCCACCGAGCCGGTGCCGCACCCGCACGCGCTCCACACCAGGGGGTCCGCGCTGTCCTCCCGCGGCCTCCAGGTCCTCGTGGTCACCTTCGTGGCGACCGGTGCGATCTTCGGGGCGATCGACGTGGTGACGGTGGCCTTCGCCGAGGAGCGCGGCCACAAGGGCGCCGCGAGCCTCGTGCTGGCCGTGTACGCGCTGGGATCCTGCCTCGCCGGGGCGGTGTTCGGGCTGCTGCACCTGAAGGGCAGGCCGTCCACCCGGTGGCTGGTGGGAGTGTGTGCGATGGCCGTGAGTATGATCCCCCTCCAACTGGCCGGGAGCCTGCCGTTCCTGGCCGTGGCGCTCTTTGTCGCGGGCCTCGCCATCGCACCGACGATGGTCACCACGATGGCTCTCGTCGAACAGCACGTACCACGCACGAGACTGACCGAGGGCATGACCTGGACCAGCACCGGGCTCGCCGTAGGTGTGGCGCTCGGCTCCTCGGCCGCCGGCTGGGTGGTCGACGCGTCCGGGGCCGAGGCGGGGTACGCGGTGCCCGCGGTGGCGGGGGCGATCGCGGCTGCGGTGGCGTTCCTGGGGTACCGCCGGCTCAGTGGGCCGGTTCCTACGGAAGGGCGCGGGGAAGATGACCGACACCTACGCACGGACGGCGACGAACGCGTGGCGTAACTGGGCGGGAAACGTCACCGCCCGTCCGGTACGGACCGTGTCGCCCGCCTCCGTGGACGAGCTGGCCGAGGAGCTGCGCAGGGCGTCCGAGGACGGCCTGAAGGTGAAGGCGGTGGGCACCGGTCACTCCTTCACCGCGGCCGCGGCCACCGACGGGCTGCTGATACGCCCCGAGCTGCTCACCGGCATCAGGGAGATAGACCGGGCGGCGATGACGGTGACCGTCGAGGCCGGCACCCCGCTGAAGCGCCTCAACACCGCGCTGGCCCGCGAGGGCCTCTCGCTCACCAACATGGGCGACATCATGGATCAGACGGTCGCCGGGGCAACCTCCACCGGTACCCACGGCACCGGCCGGGACTCGGCGTCGATATCCGCGCAGATCCGCGCCCTGGAGCTGGTCACGGCGGACGGCACGGTGCTGAGCTGCTCGGAGACCGAGAACCCGGAGGTGTTCGCCGTCGCCCGGATCGGGCTCGGCGCCCTGGGCGTCATCACGGCGATCACCTTCGCCGTGGAGCCGGTGTTCCTGCTGACCGCCCGCGAGGAACCGATGGCCTTCGACAGGGTCACGGCCGACTTCGATCAGCTGGTGGCCGAGAACGAGCACTTCGAGTTCTACTGGTTCCCGCACACCGGCAACTGCAACACCAAGCGCAACAACCGCAGCGCGGGCCCCGCCGCCCCGCCCGGAAAGGTCGGCGCCTGGATCGAGGACGAGCTCCTCTCCAACGGGATCTTCCAGGCGGCCTGCGCGCTCGGCCGGGCGGTACCCGCCACGATCCCCTCGATCGCCAGGCTCTCCAGCCGCGCCCTGTCGGCCCGCACCTACACGGACATCCCGTACAAGGTGTTCACCAGTCCGCGCCGGGTGCGGTTCGTGGAGATGGAGTACGCCCTGCCGCGCGAGGCGGCCGTGGAGGCGCTGCGCGAGGTCAGGGCGATGGTGGAGCGTTCACCGTTGCGGATCAGCTTCCCGGTGGAGGTGCGTACCGCCCCCGCGGACGACATCGCGCTCTCCACGGCCTCGGGCCGCGAGAGCGCGTACATCGCCGTCCACCTGTACCGGGGCACTCCCTACCAGGCGTACTTCACGCCGGTGGAGCGGATCATGACCGCCCATGAGGGCCGCCCCCACTGGGGCAAGGTCAACACCCGTGACGCCGGGTACCTGGCCGGGGTGTACCCCCGCTTCGGGGAGTTCGCCGCGGTCCGGGACCGGCTGGACCCGGACCGCCTCTTCGCCAACGACTACCTCCGCCGGATCCTGGGCGACTGACCGCCGCCCGGGCTCACTCCCCGGTGTCCGTGCCGGCCGGCGGGTTGTCCTGCGCCGGGGCGCTGCCCGTGTCCGCCGGGTCGGGGGCGGTGCCGGCGCCGTCGTCGGTCGCCGACGGGGTGGGCGTGGGCGACGGGTCCGTGCCGTCCGCGGAGTCCGACGGGGTGGGCGTGGGTGTCGGGTCCGCCGCCGGGCTCTCGCCCCGGTCCGTCTCCGGGCTCCGGCTCTGTCCGCCCGGCTCCTGGCCGGTGCCGGGAGTCGAGCTGCCGCCCTGGCCCGGGTCGGGCCGGTCCTGGCCCGGGCCGGTGCTGTGCGACGGGGCGGGGTCGGCGGGCGCGGAGCCGCGCTCGCCGCGTACGACGGAGCCCACGGTGGTTCCCTGACCGCCGCTCAGGTCGTTGCCCGAGACCAGCTCGAACGTGGTGATCCCGGCCATCGAGACCGCGAACACCACCGCGGCGCCGAGCGCCGAGCGCTTCCAGCCGCGGATCCGGGTGCCGTGTGTGGTCGCCTGCGAGAACTCCTCGTCACCGGCCCCGGTGACCGTCCCGGGCGGCCGGGTTGCGTCGACCGCTCCGATCAGTTGTGTGCGCCCCGGGTCGCCGGACGCCTTGCGCAGGACGGTGGTGGCGTCCACGGCACGCAGCATCGTGGTGGCGTCCGCCTCCTCGGGCCCGGCCGTCGCGTCCGCCCGGCGCAGGACCGTCGTGGCGTCGACCGCGCGCAGGACCGCCGTGGCGTCCGTCGCGCGCGGCACCGCGGCGGCGTCGGCGGAGCCTGCCGCCTCCCGCACGGCTACCCGCGTCTCGGGAGTCCCCCACGTCCCGTCCGTGTCGCCGGCATCACGCGTCTGGCGCGTGTGCACGATCACTTCGCGGTCCGGGTGCTTCACCTGGACGGTGACCTCGCGGATCTGCTCACCCGTACGACGGAAGAAGTGCTGGAAGACCGAGCCCCCGCAGGTGGCCACGATGCTCATCACCCCGGCGCCGAGAATCGTTCCGTACACGCCGAGTTGTGAGGCCGCCACCGCCGCCGCGACCGCTGCGACGGCACTGCCCGCGACCTGGGGCAGGCTGAGATCGAGCCGCCTTTCTCTGGGTTCTATGTCACTTTCCGGCTTCTGCACCATTTCCAGCCCTTGATTGACATCGCTCCCACCATGCAACAAGAAGGGACATTTGAGCGAAGCCGATAGTTCCGCTTACGGTGATTCTGTGAAGCAGGACACGCGGGAGGGTCATCCCGCCTCCGGTGTGGCGGCTCAACTCCCGTACCTCACGAGAACTTCGGCGGCACGGCGGTCCACCCACGTGGCCCGAATGGAGTACTGTGGCGAGCCCTGGGGCCGGACTCCCGCGTGGAAGTCCGGAACCTTCGGGAGGGGGCCGAAGGAGGCACTCGATCCGGCGGCGCCGCGGCATCGCACGGGGGCCGGCTACGCGGAGTGACCAACGGTCACTTTGTGTTGCGCAAGAGGTCACCGTGTCATACCGGCGATCAAGGGCTCACGCCCGACACGCCGGGCAACACGGCAATGTTGTGGCAGGCTGCACCCGGGCAGGTCACACTCGACTAGCGGAAGCAGCGACGCACGTGACGTCGGCAGGCACCACCCGGGAGGTCCCCATGCCCGAACTGCGTGTCGTGGCCGTCTCCAACGACGGCACACGACTGGTGCTCAAGGCTGCAGACAGCACGGAGTACACCCTCCCGATCGACGAGCGGCTGCGAGCCGCCGTGCGCAACGACCGCGCGCGGCTCGGCCAGATCGAGATCGAGGTGGAGAGCCACCTCCGCCCCCGGGACATCCAGGCCCGGATACGAGCCGGCGCATCGGCGGAGGAAGTCGCCCAGTTCGCCGGGATTCCGGTCGACCGCGTCCGCCGCTTCGAGGGCCCCGTACTCGCGGAGCGCGCCTTCATGGCCGAGCGGGCCCGGAAGACCCCGGTTCGGCGCCCCGGCGAGAACACCGGCCCCCAGCTCGGCGAGGCGGTGCAGGAGCGCCTCCTGCTGCGCGGCGCCGACAGGGAAACCGTCCAGTGGGACTCGTGGCGCCGCGACGACGGCACCTGGGAGGTCCTCCTGGTGTACCGGGTCGCGGGTGAACCGCACTCCGCGAGCTGGACGTACGACGCCCCGCGCCGGCTCGTCCAGGCCGTGGACGACGAGGCGCGCTCGCTGATCGGTGAGACCGACGACGTCGCCGCGCCCGAACCGAGCTTCCCGTTCGTGCCCCGGATCGCCCGGCTGCCGCGCGACCGGCCGCTGGACCGCGCCCTGGACCGGCAGATCGAGCGCCCCGCACCGCCGCCCGCCCCGGAGCCGGAGGAGCGCGTCGGCGGGGTCACCGCGAGCGAACGCGACTCGCTGACCAGCCTCCTGGAGGCCGTACCCAGCTTCCGCGGCGACATGGTCGTACCGGAGCGCCCCGCACCGCCCGAGCCCCCGGCGATCGAACCCGCCGCGCAGGAGCCGGAGGCCGAGGAGCCGCCCGCCCCGGCGGCCTCCGCGGGCGCCGGTTCCGCCTACGCGGACGTGCTGATGCCCCGCGCGGTGGCCGGTCACCGCGACCGGCTGACCGGGACGACCGACCGCCAGGCCGAGGCGGACGGCGTCCGGCCGGGCCGCCGTGCCGCGGTGCCCAGCTGGGACGAGATCGTCTTCGGCACGCGCCGCAAGAAGCAGGACTGACCGAGGCATGACGAGGGCCCGTACGCGAGCACGTACGGGCCCGGTCACGCCGCGTGGCCGGACCCCCTCGTCCCGGTCACGCTCGGCCGTACCGTTAGCCGGGTTCGGGGCCCGTCGCGACCGGACGGGACTCGTCGGCCGACCACTGCGACCAGGAGCCCGCGTAGAGCGCGGCGGTGAACCCGGCGACCTCCAGGGCCAGCACCTCGTGCGCGCCGGAGACCCCCGATCCGCAGTAGACGCCGACCTGCGAAGCGCCCCGTTCGGCACCCAGCCCCGCGAAGCGTGCGCCCAGCCCCGCGAAGCGTGCGGCCAGCACCTCGGCGGGCAGGAAGCGCCCGTCCGCCCCGACGTTCTCCGTCGTGGGGGCCGAGACCGCGCCGGGAATGTGCCCGCCCACCCGGTCGATCGGCTCCACCTCGCCCCGGTAGCGCTCGGCGGCCCGCGCGTCGAACAGCAGGCCCGACCGCGCCAGGGCCGCCGCGCCGTCCGCGTCCAGCAGCGGCAGCGCCCCCGGCCCGGGAACGAAATCGCCCTCGACGGGGACCGGGATCTCCTTGGACAGCTCGCCGGTCCAGGCCGCGAGACCGCCGTCCAGCACCCGGACATCCCGGTGCCCCGTCCAGCGCAGCAGCCACCAGGCGCGGGCCGCCGCCCACCCCTGGCCGCCGTCGTACACGATCACCGAACTGTCCCGGCGGACCCCGGCACGGCGCATCGCCGCACCGAATTCCGCCGGGTCGGGAAGCGGATGACGGCCGCCGCTGCCCGGCGGGGCGGCGAGCTCGCCCTCCAGGTCGACGAAGACCGCCCCGGGGATGTGCCCGGCCTCGTAGTCGGGCCGGCCGGGCGGGCCGCCCAGTTGCCAACGTACGTCCAGGAGCACCGGCGGCCGAGGCCCTGCCGACTCGCTCACACATTCGGATGCGGAGATGATGGGCTTCATGGGAGCCATCCTCGCGCAGTGGCCTGCCCACCCGTAACAACGACGAAATGGTCGTACCGGCACAAAGCGGAACCTCGTCCGTCGAGATCACGGAAAGTGCGGCGCGGCCGGGGCGCATCGGGCGCCGGGTGGTGCGAGCATCTGCACGGGGCGTACACATCCCGTACCGCACGACGGCGCGCAGGCCCCGTTCCCCCGTACGGCCACCACGATGGTCCGAGGAGATAGTGACGATGACCGAGGCTGCCGCTCGGCGTACACCCGGAACACCTTGCTGGGTGAGCCTGATCGTGCATGGCCTGGACACGACCCAGAACTTCTACGCCGAACTGTTCGGCTGGGAGTTCGGACCGGGCCCGGAGCAGTTGGGCCCGTACGTCCGGGCACTGATCGACGGCGAGGAGGTCGCGGGCATCGGGCAGCTCTCTCCCGACCGCCACCTCCCGATCGCCTGGACGACGTATCTGGCCACCGACGACGCCGATCTCACGGCGGAGGCGATCCGTGCCTGCGGCGGCACGGTCGGTGTCGGGCCGCTCGACGCGGGCGACGCGGGCCGGATGGCCATCGCCTCCGACCCCGGCGGGGCTGTCTTCGGGATCTGGCAGGCCGGCCGGCACGTCGGCACCTCGACGGCCGGAGCGCCCGGGATGCCGGTCTGGAACGAGCTGGTGACCCGGGAGACGGCGACGGTCGCCAAGTTCTACCAGGCGGTCTTCGGCTACGCCACGGAGGCCGTGGTCTCGGCCGACTTCGACTACCAGACCCTGCACCTGGACGGCCGCCCGGTGGCCTCGCTGCACGGCGTCGGCCACGGGCTGCCGAGGGACCGCGGCCCGCACTGGATGACGTACTTCGAGGTCGCGGACACCGACGAGGCCGCGCAGCAGGTGGTGGAGCTCGGCGGGCACATCCTCCAGGCGCCCAGGGAGGGCGCCTCCGGCAGGCTGGCCACGGTCGCCGATCCCGAGGGCGCCGCCTTCACGATCGTGCGGTCCGCGAAGCGCTGACGCGGCGGGGACGGGCGGGGGGGCGGCGACAGCTGCCGCCCCCGCCCGTCCCCGCGCCCTAGTGCTGCGCCGCGAGCCAGTCGTACCAGTGGGTCAGGCCCTCGCCGGTCGTCGCGGACACCGTCAGTACGCGCACGTCCGGGTTGACCGAGCGCGCGTGCCGGGTGCACTGCTCGACGTCGAAGTCGACGTAGGGCAGCAGATCGGCCTTGTTGATCAGGATCAGGTCGGCGGCGGCGAACATGTACGGATACTTCAGCGGCTTGTCCGTGCCCTCGGTGACCGAGATGATCACGGCTTTGGCGCGCTCGCCCAGGTCGAACAGGGCCGGGCAGACCAGATTCCCGACGTTCTCCACCATGAGCAGCGAGCCCTCGGCCGGCGACAGCGCGGTGAGCGCGTCCCGCATCATCTCCGCGTCCAGGTGGCAGCCCGCCCCGGTGTTCACCTGCACCACGGCGCAGCCGGTGCGGCCGATCCGGTCGGCGTCGAGCCTGGTCTCCTGATCACCCTCGATGACGGCCACCGGGCGGCGGCCGGCGAGATCGGTGATGGTGCGTTCGAGCAGGGTGGTCTTGCCCGCGCCGGGTGAGCTCATCAGGTTCACGGCCACGACGCCGCGCCCGGTCATCCATGTCCGGTTGCGCTCCGCGAGGAGGTCGTTCTTGGCGAGGACCTTCTGCTCGATGGTGACGGTCTCCACGGCGCCGCCCGGCTGAGGGCCGGCGTGCGGATGCGGGTGCGCGTGCGGATGCGGATGTCCGTGATCCGGTTCGTCGTCCTCCCGCAGCATCGTGATCCGGGTCCCGCCGGACTCCTCGGAACAACCGCAGGTGCCGCACATGGTTCAGCCCACTCTCATGGAGACGATCTGCAGTTCCTGTCCCGATGTGATCTCCACATCCGCGCTGCCGCAGGGACACAGCAGAATCAGGTCGGTCAGGGTGAATTCGACAGCGCAGGTTCGGCAGCGGCCGGCGCCGGGCCGCTGCTCGATCTCCAGCTCGGCGCCCTCGGCGGCCGTTCCCTCGGTGACCAGGCCGAAGCAGAAGCGCATCGAGTCGGGCACCACGGCGGTGAGCGCACCGACACGGACGCGGACCGTGCGGACCGGACGCCCCTCGGCGCGCTCGCACACCGAGTCGACGACGCTCTGTGTGATGGCCAGCTCGTGCACCGGTTGCCTCGTCCTTCCTGGGGTGGTCCCGACCGTAGGGCGACGGCGGCTTCCGCCCGCGTCCGACCGGACCGGTGCCCGGCGGGATCACCCGACCGGTCCACGGCCTGCGGTCATTCGGCCCCTGGGAATGGGGCGGGCCGGGAATTCCCCGTGTTGCCGGTCCGCCCGAAACGAGGCGTGATGGTAGCAATGTGCGCGTACCCATCCGTGGGGGCCGATGGCCGGTGGGCCGTCATCCTGAAAGGCGGCACCTTCATGCCGACAGAGGAAGCGGTAAAAGCGGAGGACACCCTGATCCACGTTCTGTGGATCAACGCGGGACTGAGCTGCGACGGCGATTCCGTTTCGCTGACCGCCGCCACTCAGCCGAGCATCGAGGAGATCGCGCTCGGCGCCCTTCCCGGACTCCCGAAGATCGCCGTCCACTGGCCGCTCATCGATTTCGAGTGCGGCCCCAACGGCGGTGCCGATGATTTCCTCGAATGGTTCTTCAAGGCCGACCGCGGAGAGCTGGAACCGTTCGTCCTGGTCGTCGAGGGATCCATTCCGAACGAGCAGTTGCACGACGAGGGTTACTGGTGCGGATTCGGCAACGACCCCGCGACCGGCCAGCCGATGACCACCAGCGAGTGGCTCGACCGGCTGACCCCGAAGGCCACCGCGGTCGTCGCGGTCGGCACCTGCGCGACGTACGGCGGCATCCACGCCATGGCGGGCAACCCGACCGGCGCGATGGGGGTGCCCGACTACCTGGGCTGGGACTGGAAGTCCAAGGCCGGGATCCCGATCGTGTGCGTCCCCGGCTGCCCGATCCAGCCGGACAACCTGTCGGAGACGCTCACCTACCTGCTCTACATGGCGACCGAGCAGGCGCCGATGATCCCGCTCGACGACGCGCTGCGGCCGGCGTGGCTGTTCGGGTCGACGGTGCACGAGGGCTGCGACCGCGCCGGGTACTACGAGCAGGCCGACTTCGCGACGGAGTACGGCTCGCCCAAGTGCATCGTCAAGCTGGGCTGCTGGGGCCCGACGGTCAAGTGCAACGTGCCCAAGCGCGGCTGGATGAACGGCATCGGCGGCTGCCCCAACGTCGGTGGCATCTGCATCGGCTGCACCATGCCGGGGTTCCCCGACAAGTTCATGCCGTTCATGGACGAGCCCCCGGGCGGAAAGCTCTCGACCAACGCGGTCGGGCTGTACGGGTCGACGATGCGGCGGCTGCGCCGTATCACCACCCACACCCTGGACCGCGAACCGAAATGGCGTAAGCCCGGCAGGGAACTCACCACCGGCGCCACACGCACCTGGTAAGTGACCGCGCAAATCACCGCAACGGACAGAAAGATGAGGCGGCGCACATGACCGCGACGCAGCACAAGGGTGCCCGGGGAGGCCAGGGAAAGAACGACCTGGTCGAAATGGCGTGGGATCCCATCACCAGGATCGTCGGCAGCCTGGGCATCTACACGAAGATCGATTTCAAGCAGAAGGTGGTGGCCGAGTGCCACAGCACCAGCTCCATCTTCCGCGGCTATTCGGTCTTCATGAAGGGAAAGGACCCGCGGGACGCGCACTTCATCACGAGTCGCATCTGCGGAATCTGCGGTGACAACCACGCCACCTGTTCCTGTTACGCGCAGAACATGGCGTACGGGGTGAAGCCGCCGCACCTGGGCGAATGGATCGTGAACCTCGGCGAGGCCGCCGAGTACATGTTCGACCACAACATCTTCCAGGAGAACCTGGTCGGGGTCGACTACTGCGAGAAGATGGTCGCGGAGACCAACCCCGGGGTGCTGGAGCAGGCCAACCGCACCGAGTCCCCGCACGCCGAGGCCCACGGGTACAAGACCATCGGCGACATCATGCGGTCGCTGAACCCGTTCACCGGCGAGTTCTACCGCGAGGCGCTCCAGGTCAGCCGGATGACCCGGGAGATGTTCTGCCTGATGGAGGGGCGGCACGTCCACCCCTCCACCCTGTACCCCGGCGGCGTCGGCACCGTGGCGACCATCCAGCTGATGACGGACTACATCACCCGGCTCCAGCGGTACGTCGAGTTCATGAAGAAGGTCGTGCCGATGCACGACGACCTCTTCGACTTCTTCTACGAGGCCCTGCCCGGGTACGAGCAGGTCGGCAACCGGCGCATCCTGCTGGGCTGCTGGGGCTCCTTCCAGGACCCGGACCACTGCAACTTCGAGTACAAGGACATGACCAACTGGGGCCGGAAGATGTACGTCACCCCCGGTGTCGTCGTCGACGGGAAGCTGGTCACCACCGACCTGGTGGAGATCAACCTCGGCATCCGGATCCTGCTCGGTTCGTCGTACTACAACGACTGGGACGAGCAGGAGACGTTCGTGTCCCACGACCCGCTCGGCAATCCGGTCGACCGGCGCCACCCGTGGAACCAGCACACCAACCCGCAGCCCCAGAAGCGGGACCTGGACGACAAGTACAGCTGGGTCATGTCGCCGCGGTGGTTCGACGGCAAGGACTACCTGGCGCTCGACACGGGCGGCGGGCCGCTCGCCCGGCTGTGGACCACCGCGCTGGCCGGCCTGGTCGACATCGGCTACATCCAGGCCACCGGCCACAGCGTCAAGATCAACCTCCCCAAGACCGCGCTCAAGGGCCCGGTCGAGCTGGAGTGGCACGTCCCGAAGTGGAGCAACACCATCGAGCGCAACCGGGCGCGCAGCTACTTCCAGGCGTACGCCGCCGCCTGCGCGCTGCACTTCGCGGAGAAGGCGCTCGCGGAGATCAGGTCCGGCAACACCAAGACCTGGGAGAAGTTCGAGGTGCCCGAGGAGGGCGTGGGCTGCGGGTTCACCGAGGCGGTGCGCGGAGTGCTCTCGCACCACATGGTGATCCGGGACGGCAAGATCGCCAACTACCACCCGTACCCGCCGACCCCGTGGAACGCGAGCCCCCGCGACACCTACGGCACTCCCGGCCCGTACGAGGACGCCGTGCAGGGCCAGCCGATCTTCGAGGAGAACGACCGGGAGAACTTCAAGGGCATCGACATCATGCGCACGGTGCGCAGTTTCGACCCCTGTCTGCCGTGCGGCGTGCACATGTATCTCGGCGAGGGCAAGAAGCTGGAACTCCTGCACTCCCCCACCCAGTCCGCGGGCAGCGAGTGATGGCGCAGCAGGAGACACCGCCGGCGCCCGACTGGCGGACCACCGGTGACCGCATCGACACCCTGATCGCCGCCAGCGGCTCGGGCGGCGCGGTCGCGCGCGAGCGCAGCGAGGAACTGGTGCGGCTGGTCGTCGACTTCTACGGCGCGGGCCTCGAGCGGCTGCTCGACCTCGTGCACGAGCAGGGGCGGCTGGACGAGGGTGTGCTGGCCGCGCTGGCCGGTGACGATCTCGTGGCCAGTGTCCTGCTGGTACACGGGCTGCACCCGTACGGCGTGGAGAGACGGGTCGAGCAGGCGCTGGAGAGCGTGCGGCCCTATCTGGGTTCGCACGGCGGTGACGTCGAACTGCTCGACGTCACCGCCGAGGGCACCGTCCGGCTGCGGCTGCTGGGCAGTTGCGACGGCTGCCCCTCGTCCTCGGTCACGCTCAAGCTGGCCGTGCAGGGCGCGGTGGAGGCGGCGGCTCCGGAGATCACCTCGATCGAGGTCGAGACCGCCGCCGAGGAGTCCGGGGCGGCGGAGCCGCTGGTGCCGGTGGACTCGCTGTTCGCGCGGCTGCACACCGACGCCGGGGCGGCTCCCGGGGACGGTGCGTCCTGGGAGGTCGTCCCGGAGCTGTCGGGTCTTGAGTCCGGCGCCGTGGCCCGGGTCGAGGTCGGCCGGATGCCGGTGGTGGCCTGCCGGGTGGGCGGGGATCTCTTCGCCTTCGAGGACCGGTGCGCGCGCTGCGAGCGGCCGTTCGAGGGTGCGGCGCTGGCGCGGCGGCTCGGCGGCGGCTCGGGCGACGCGATCCTGCGCTGCGCCGGCTGCCGGGCGCACTACGACGTGCGGCGGGCGGGTGTCTGCCTCGACGAGGACGGCGCCCACCTGGCCCCGCTGCCGCTGCTCTCGGAGGGCGGCGAGGTCTCCGTGTCGGTGCCCGTGACGGTGGCGCCGTGATCGCGGCAGGACGTTCCGCGTCCCCGGCGTCGACGCTGCTGCGGCTCAGCCGGGACCGGCCGCAGCCGGCCGCCGGGGAGCGCTGCGAGATGTGCGCGGAGCCGATCGGCCAGGAGCACTCCCATGTGGTGAACCTCGACAGCCGCGCCCTGATGTGCGGCTGCCGGGCCTGCTACCTGCTGTTCACCGACGAGGGGGCGCAGTTGCGCTACCGGGCGGTGCCCGAGCGCTATCTGCACTTCGCCGGGCTGACCGTGGACGGGCGGGCCTGGGACGAGCTGCAGATCCCGGTCGGGCTCGCCTTCCTCTTCCGCAACTCCGTGCAGGACCGGATGGTCGCGTTCTATCCGGGTCCGGCCGGGGCCACCGAGTCGGAACTGCCGCTGGACGCCTGGGAGGCCGTCGTCGAGGCGAGCCCGGAGCTGGCCGGCCTGCGTCCCGATGTCGAGGCGCTGCTGATCCGGCGCACGGCCGGGGGCGGCGGGTCGTGCCATCTGGTGCCGATCGACGCCTGTTACGAACTGGTGGGGCAGCTGCGCACGCTGTGGCGGGGCTTCGACGGCGGCTCCGAGGCGCGCACCGCGATGGACGCCTTCTTCGCCCGGGTGGCGGACCGCAGCCGGCCCGCCGCGGGGATCGGGGCGCCGTGAACGACTTCGCGTTCTCCGTGCTCGACATGTTCGCCGAGCCGTACGCGGCCTCGCCGCAGCTGACGGCGAGGCTGCGGATCGAGGAGCGGACGGGGCGGCGCATCCACGCCGTCGCGCTGCACTGCCAGGTCCGTATCGAACCGCAGCGGCGCCACTACGACGATGCCGAACAGAGCGGTCTGCACGCCCTGTTCGGCGGCCGGGAGCGCTGGACGGACACCCTGAAACCGTTCCAGTGGATGAGCTGCGACACCACGGTGCAGGGGTTCAGCGGGTCGGCAGAGGTCGATCTCGCGCTGCCCTGCACCTACGACTTCGATGTGATCGGCTCCCGCTACCTGCACGCCCTGGGCGAGGGTTCGGTGCCGCTCGCCCTGATGTTCTCCGGCACGGTCTTCACCCGCGGCAGCAAGGGCTTCGGGGTCGAGCAGGTGCCGTGGGACTGCGAGGCCCGCTACGCCATGCCGGTCGAGGTGTGGCGCCGCATGGTGGCCGCGCACTTCCCGAACACCGGGTGGATCAGGCTGGACCACGAGGTGCTGGCGCGCTTCGCGGACTTCCGGGCCCGGCGCGGGCTGATCAGCTGGGACGAGACGGTCCAGGCACTCCTGGCCGGACACGACGAGATGGGTCCTGTGGGCGTCGGACCGGCGCTCCCGGACGAGGCGGTCCCGCGATGAGCCCTGACCGGGCGGGTTCGGAAGAGGTGGTCCTGTGAGCCTTGACCAGGTGCGTTCGATCGCGGACGCCGTCCTGTACGAGGGCTATCTGCTCTACCCGTACCGCGCGAGCTCGCACAAGAACCGCTCGCGCTGGCAGTTCGGGGTGCTCGGCCCGCCGAACGCCTCGGCGGCGAGCTTCGGTGAGCAGCCGGGGATGGAGACCCAGGTCCTGCTGGCACCGCACGAGGGGCCGGCCGCCGTCACCGTGCATCTGCGCTTCCTCCAGCTCCAGGTCCGCGAGGTGCGGAGCCGGGACGCGGACGGGGTGGAGGAGCCGGTCGAGCGGCTGACCGTGGACGGGGCCGAGGTGCTGTCGTGGGACGAGGCGGTCGAGCGGGAGATCGTGCTGGCCGCGCTGCCGCTGGGTGAGGCGGTGGACACCGTCCACGAGGTCTCCGGCGGGCAGGACAGCGAGCCGCTCACCGACGCGCACGGCGCGGTGGTGGGCCGGATCGTGCGGCGGCGGCTGCCGCTGGCGGTCCGCATCCGTACGGAGGCCGTCGTGGACGACGGGTGCACGCGCCTCTCGGTGGCGGTGAGCAACGAGCACCAGGAGCCGGTGGCCACCAAGGACGCCGCGATCCGGTCCTCGCTGATCGGCGCGCATCTGCTGCTGCGGGCGCACGACGCGGAGTTCGTCTCGCTGCTCGAACCGCCCGCCGGGGCGGCGGCCGCCGCGGGGCGCTGCCGGCAGAACAGGTGCTGGCCGGTGCTCGCCGGCCCGAAGGGGACGACGGACGTCCTGCTCGGGGCGCCGATCATCCTGTACGACTACCCGGAGGTCGCCGAGCAGAGCCCCGGCGCCCTGTTCGACTCGACCGAGATCGACGAGATCCTGACCCTCCGGGTGATGACCATGACGGAGGCGGAGAAGGCGGAGGCGCGGGCCACCGACCCGCGCGCCCGGGAGATCATCGACCGGTGCGACGGCATGTCTCCCTCGGCGCTCCAGGAACTGCACGGGCTGCTGCGCGACCCGCACCTGCCCCGGCCCGAGGCCGAGGCGCGTCCCCCGGACGACGTGGAGTCCGCCGCCTTCGACACCGCGGGCGCCCCGTGGTGGGACCCGGCGGCCGATGCCTCGGTGCGGCCGGACAGCGACGCGGTGGTGATCGACGGGGTCCGGGTGGCCAAGGACAGCCTGGTGCGCGTCCATCCGTCCCGGCGCGCCGACGCGCAGGACCTGTTCTTCGCCGGCCAGGTGGCCCGGGTGACCGCGGTGCTCTCGGACGTGGACGGTGGCACGCACGTCGCCCTGGTCCTCGTCGACGACCCGGCGTCGGACCTGCACGACTGGTACGGCCGCTACTTCTACTTCGCACCCGACGAACTGACCCCGCTGACCGTCCAGGAGACGGCGCGGCACCGAGAGGAGAACCGATCGTGAAGACCCTGGGCATCATCACCGCCGGCGTGGCGGCGGCCGTGGCGCTGGTCGCCGTGTGCGTCGGCGTCAAGTCGATCCCCGACGTCCGCCGCTATCTGCGCATCCGGTCGATGTGAGCCGCCTCCACCGATGACGACGACAAGCGAACCGGGCACGGCCACGCGGGTACTGGTGGCCGGCATCGGCAATCTGTTCCTCGGCGACGACGGGTTCGGCCCGGAGGCGGTCCGCCGGCTGGCCCGGGACGGCGGACTGCCGCCGCAGGCGCGGGTGGTGGACTACGGCATCCGCGGCATGCACCTCGCGTACGACCTGCTGGACGGGTACGACGCGCTGGTGCTGGTCGACGCCTACCCGGGTGGCGGCGCGCCCGGGGAGCTGACCGTGCTGCGCATCGGCGCGGAGGACCTCGGTACGGGTGAATTCGACGCTCATGGGATGAATCCGGTCGCTGTCCTTGCAAACCTGGATCAATTGGGCGGTACTCTTCCGCTCACTTACCTCGTCGGCTGCACACCCGCCGGAGTCGAGGAGGGCATCGGGCTCAGCGAAGCCGTCGAGAACGCGCTGCCCGAGGCCGTCCAGACAGTGCACACCCTGGTCCGACAGCTCGTGCCGGACCGGCCGCCCGTACCCACCGCGTCCGTGAAAGGCGCCGAACCCCGGAGATCCTGATCATGTGCCTGGGCATTCCTGGTCGCGTCGTGGAGATCGTGGACGGGTATGCGGGCCAGCTGGCTCTGGTCGATGTGGAGGGCGCCAGGCGCCGCGTCAACATCGGCATGCTCGACGAGGCACCCGGTCGCGACGACTGGGTGCTTCTGCACATGGGCTTCGCCGTCGAGCTGATCGACCGGGCGAAGGCACGCGAGGCGCTGTCGGGTCTGGAGATGATGGGCCGGGGCCGGGCCGAGCGCGTCCGGCGCAGGTTCGAGGTGTGCGGGGTCGTGCAGGGCGTGGGCTTCAGGCCCTTCGTCTACGTCACCGCGTCCGAGCTGCTGCTCACGGGCACGGTGACGAACACCGGCGACGGGGTGCTCGCCGAGGTCGAGGGGGACGCCGACGCGGTGGAGGAGTTCGGCCGCCGGCTCCGTACCGACGCCCCGCCGCTCGCGGTCGTCGTGGATGTGCGCACCAGCGAGCGGCCGACCCGCGGCGGTACGGGCTTCACCATCGAGGAGTCCGGCGGTGGCGGCCGGGCCAGGACGCTCGTCTCGCCGGACACCGCGACCTGCCGGGAGTGTCTGGACGAGCTGGCCGACCCGGCGAACCGGCGCCACCGCCACCCGTTCATCACCTGTACGCACTGCGGCCCACGCTTCACGATCGTCACCGGCCTCCCGTACGACCGGGCCGCCACCACGATGGCGGACTTCGAGATGTGCGGGGCCTGCCGGGCGGAGTACGAGGACCCGGGCGACCGGCGTTTCCACGCCCAGCCGATCGCGTGCCCCGACTGCGGGCCCCGGCTCGAACTGGTCGGCGGCGAAGGGGTGTCCCGCTGCCGCGACGAGGAGGCGCTGCGCCGCGCCCGGGAGCTGCTCGCCGATGGCGGGATCCTCGCGGTCAAGGGGCTCGGCGGCTACCACCTGGTGTGCGACGCCCGCGACGACGCGGCCGTGGCCGAGCTGCGCCGGCGCAAGCGGCGCGGCGGCAAGCCGTTCGCGGTCATGGTGGCCGGGCTCGACGTGGCACGGGAGCTGGTGACCGTGACGGCCCAGGACGAGGAACTCCTGACCGGTGGCCGTCGGCCCATCGTTCTGCTGCCCCGGCTCTCCGGGGACGGGGCAGGGTCCGGTGTGTCGGCCGCCGTGGCGCCCGGGAGCCCCGACCTCGGGCTGCTGCTTCCGTACACCCCCCTGCACGTGCTGCTCTTCGGCATCGGCGACGACCGGCCGGGGCCGGACGCGCTGGTGATGACGTCGGCCAACCTGTCGGGCGAGCCGATCGTCACGGACGACGAGGCCGCACTGACCGAGCTGGCCCCGCTGGTGGACGGCTGGCTGCGGCACGACCGGCGCATCCACGTGCCGTGCGACGACTCGGTCAGCCGCTGGGTGGCCGGCGCCGAGCTGCCGGTCCGCCGCTCTCGCGGATACGCGCCGCTGCCGATCGCGCTGCCCTTCGAGGTGGAGCCGACGCTCGCCGTGGGCGCCGACCTCAAGAACACCTGCGCCCTGGGCGAGGGCCGCTACGCCTGGCTCAGCCAGCACATCGGCGACATGGACGACCTGTCCACGGTCAACGCGCTGACCAGGACCGAGAAGCACCTGGAAGACCTCACCGGGGTGGCGCCCGCCCAGCTGGTGGCCGACCGGCACCCCGGCTACCACTCGGCCGGCTGGGCCCGCGCGCACGCGGCCGGGCGGCCGGTCCGCACGGTCCAGCACCACCACGCGCACATCGCCTCCGTGATGGCCGAGCACGGGCTTGGCAAGGACGAGCGCGTGATCGGCATCGCCTTCGACGGCACCGGGCACGGCGACGACGGGGCGGCCTGGGGCGGCGAGGTCCTGGTGGCGGGCTACGCGTCCTTCCGCAGGGCCGCGCACCTGGGTTACGTACCGCTGGCCGGGGGCGACGCGAGTGTGCTGCGCCCGTACCGGATGGCCCTCGCCCACCTGCACGCGGCCGGCATCCCCTGGGACGGGGACCTGCCCCCGGTCGCCGCGTGCCAGCCCGCCGAACGCGAGGTGCTGGCACATCAGTTCGCCACCGGATTCGGCTGCGTACCCACGTCGAGCATGGGCCGGCTCTTCGACGCCGTCGCGTCCCTGGCCGGCCTCCGGCACGAGGTGGCGTACGAGGCGGAGGCCGCCATGGAGCTGGAGGGCGCGGCCCGCGGCGCCCACGGTGTCCCGGCGGCCCCCGAGGACGCCTACCGCTTCGGGATCCGGCCCGGCGCGGGCGAGGAGCCCTCGGTCGCGGACCCGGGCCCGGTCGTGCGGGCCGTGGTGTCGGACGTACGGGCGGGCGTCCCCGCCGGGCTGGTCGCCGCACGCTTCCACGCGTCCGTCGCCGCGCTGATCACCGAGCTCGCGGACCACTGCCGTACGCACACCGGTCTCGGCACCGTGGCTCTGGGCGGCGGTGTCTTCCAGAACGCGGTACTGCTCGAAGCGGCGCAGCGCGGCCTGGCCGAGCGGGGTTTCACCGTCCTGAGGCCGAGGCTGCTGCCGCCGAACGACGGCGGGATCGCGCTCGGCCAGCTCATGATCGCCGCGGCGGGCTGACCGCCTCGCACCTCCCGTACCCCGAGGGACCCACAGAGAAGAGGAACCATGTGTCTGGCTGTTCCGGGGCGTGTCCTCAGTACCGCAGAAGTCGACGGCACCGTGATGGCCGAGGTCGACTTCGGCGGGGTGCGCAAGGAGGTCTGCCTCCAGTACATCCCCGATGTGACCGTCGGTGAGTACGTCATCGTGCACGTCGGCTTCGCCATCCAGCGCCTCGACGAGGCCTCCGCCCTGGACACCCTGGCCAACTTCGAACGGCTCGGCATCCTCGCCGAGGAGTTCGGGGACGGCTTCGAACTCGCCGCACAGCAGAGCACGTCACCCGAAGGAGCCGGCCGGTGAAGTACCTCGAAGAGTTCAGCGACCCCGACCTCGCGAAGAAGCTGGTCGACCAGATCCACGCGGCCACCACGCGCAAGTGGGCGATGATGGAGGTCTGCGGCGGTCAGACCCACTCGATCATCAGGCACGGCATCGATCAGCTCCTGCCCGAGGGCGTGGAGATGATCCACGGTCCGGGATGTCCCGTCTGTGTCACCCCGCTGGAGATGATCGACCGCGCGCTGGCGATCGCCGCCCGCCCCGGCGTCATCTTCTGCTCGTTCGGTGACATGCTTCGGGTGCCCGGCAGCAGCCAGGACCTGTTCTCCGTCAAGAGCGCCGGCGGCGACGTTCGCGTCGTGTACTCACCTCTGGACGCGCTGAAGCTGGCCCGCGAGAACCCGGACCGCGAGGTCGTCTTCTTCGGGATCGGGTTCGAGACCACCGCCCCCGCCAACGCGCTGACGGTGTACCAGGCCAAGCAGCTCGGCGTGCGGAACTTCTCGCTGCTGGTGTCCCACGTCCTGGTGCCGCCCGCGATCGCCGCGATCATGGAGTCCCCGGCCTGCCGGGTGCAGGCGTTCCTCGCCGCCGGCCATGTGTGCAGTGTGATGGGGACGGCCGAATACCCGCCGCTGGCGCAGAAGTACAAGGTGCCGATCGTGGTCACCGGCTTCGAACCCCTGGACATCCTCGAAGGAGTCCGCCGGACCGTCCTCCAGCTCGAATCGGGCCGCCACGAGGTGGAGAACGCCTACCCCAGGGCCGTACGCGACGAGGGCAACGCGCCCGCCATGAAGATGCTCGCGGACGTCTTCGAGGTGACGGACCGGACCTGGCGCGGCATCGGGGCGATCCCCCGCAGCGGCTGGCGGCTCGCCGAGAAGTACCGCGAGTTCGACGCGGAGCAGCGGTTCGACGTGACGGACATCCACACCGCCGAGTCGTCGCTCTGCCGCTCGGGTGAGGTCCTCCAGGGTCTGATCAAGCCGCACCTGTGCGAGGCATTCGGCAAGGAGTGCACGCCGCGCAATCCGCTCGGCGCGACCATGGTGTCGTCCGAGGGCGCCTGCGCCGCTTACTACACCCACCGCCGCCTGGAACTGGTCGATGCGAAGTGACTGACGCGATGCAGGACCTGACGGACGTGGCGAGCGGGGTTCCGGGCGCGCTGCCGGGACAGGCCGGGCTGGACTTCGAGGGGTGGTCGTGCCCCGTACCGCTGCGGGACGTCCCGACCGTGGTGATGGGCCACGGCGGCGGCGGCGCGATGTCGGGTGAGCTGATCGAGCACCTGTTCCTGCCCGCGTACGGGGCCGCGGCCGCCGCCGAACTCGGTGACTCGGCCGTCCTGTCGGTCGGCGCCGGTACCCGGATCGCCTTCTCGACGGACTCGTTCGTGGTGAAGCCGATGTTCTTCCCCGGCGGGTCGATCGGTGACCTGGCGGTGAACGGGACGGTGAACGACCTGGCGATGTCCGGTGCGACGCCGCTGTTCCTGTCGACCGCCTTCATCCTGGCGGAGGGCACCGAACTGAGCGTCCTCGGCCGGATCGCGCAGGCCGTGGGCCGGGCCGCCGAGGACGCCGGCGTGCGCCTGGTCACCGGGGACACCAAGGTCGTGGAGCGGGCCAGCGGTGACGGTGTCTACCTCAACACCTCGGGCATCGGTGTGGTGCCGGCCGGCGTCGACATCAACGCGCGCCGGGCCCGTCCCGGCGACGCCGTGCTCGTCAGCGGCGACATCGGGGTGCACGGTGTGGCCGTGATGAGCTGCCGCGAGGGCCTGGAGTTCGGCACGGCGGTCGAGAGCGACACGGCCGCGCTGCACGGGCTGGTCGCCGCCATGCTCGCCACGGGTGCCGATGTCCATGTGCTGCGGGACCCCACCCGTGGGGGCGTCTCCGCCTCGCTGAACGAGATCGCCCGCGCCTCGGAGGTGGGCATCGAGCTGGTGGAACGGCTGCTGCCGGTGCCGCCCGAGGTGCGGGACGCGTGCAGCCTGCTCGGGCTCGACCCGCTCCAGGTGGCCAACGAGGGCAAGCTGATCGCCATCGTTCCCGCCGAGGACGCGGACCGGGTGCTGGCGGCGATGCGGGCCCATCCGCTGGGCCGGTCCGCGTGCTCGATCGGTGGTTGCGTGCCGGACCACGCGGGGATGGTGGTGGCGCGGACGGGCCTGGGCGGGAGCCGGGTGATCGGGCTGCCGATCGGTGAGCAGCTGCCGAGGATCTGCTGAGACCGTGGCGAACGACTACCGAGGATCCGCCGGGTGAGTGCTGAGGGCGCGCTGCTGTTCGCGCGATACGCCTACCCGCCCAACGAGCTCGGCTACTGCGGCCCGGCCGACGCGGCGGCGCTCCTGCGCCGGGAGGAGACCGCGGGCATCGAGCGGCGGGCCCGGCAGTTCGAGGGGGCCTGGTGCTATCTCCAGTTCCTCGCGGAGGCGGCCGGAATCCCGGACCCGCTCGATGTGCGGGTGGTCGAGGCCTACTGGATCGGCAACGAGCTGCTGGACCGTGCCGATCCGGCCGCCCTGGTCGAGCGGCTGACCGACCGGTTCCGCGGTCAGCTGGGCGGCACCTGGCGGGAGGCGGCGGGGCGGGCGCTGGCCCACCACAGCTTCCAGGTGTTCGAGGTGTACCCGTGGGCGCGGATGCTCCGGCCGGACGGGAACCCGACCGCGCTGTCCGTCCTGGACCGCTGCCGCATCCGGACGGGCGTGGTGCTCACGGGCGGCGGCGAGGTGGCGACCGTCCGGTCCCGCCCGCTGGTCTGGGACGGGACCGGGACCGCCGCCGGCGACTGGCGGGAGGAGACGGTGCGCCTCGCGGCCGGCGGGCGGACGCTGATCGACGGCGTCCGCCCCGGTGACCGGGTGGCGCTGCACTGGGACTGGGTGTGCGACGTGCTCACCGACGAACAGGCCCGGCGCGTCGAGTCCTTCGAGGCGCGCACGTGTGGCGGGCTGGGCCTGCTCGCCGTGTGAGTCACGAGGCGTCGTGCCCCTCCACCACCAGGACGATCTTGCCCGTGGTGCGGTCCGTCTCACCGAGGGCGTGGGCCTTGGCCGCCTCGGCGAGCGGGAACGTTGCCTCGATGCGGGCGCGCAGCGAGCCCGCCTCCACGAGGGCGGCGACGGCGTTCATCCCCGCGTGGTCGGCCTCGACCAGGAGGGTCTCGACGCGGACGCCCCGGGCCGCCGCCTTCGCCGCCTCGCCCGGGTCGGTTCCCGGCAGGAGCGAGACGAGGACGCCGCCGGGACGCAGGACGTCGAGGGAGCGGACCCGGGTGTCGCCGGAGAGCGGATCGAGGACCATGTCGACATCCGCGACCGCCTCGGCGAAGTCGACCGAGCGGTAGTCGATCACCTCGTCGGCACCGAGCGAACGGACGAAGTCGTGCTTCGGGGCGCTGGCGGTGCCGATGACGTACGCGCCACGGAACTTGGCGATCTGGACCGCGAGGTGGCCGACGCCGCCGGCGGCTGCGTGGATGAGGACCCGCTGTCCGGGGCGGACGTCCGCGGTGTCCACGATCGCCTGGTACGCGGTGAGGGCTGCGAGCGGCAGAGCTCCAGCCTGGAGGTGGTCGATGGATGCGGGCTTGTGGCTGAAGGACCGGGCGGGGGCGGCCACGTACTCGGCGTGCGAGCCGGCCCCGTACGGGTAGGGGAGCATACCGAAGACTTCGTCGCCCGGCTTGAAGAGCGTGACGCCGTAACCGACGGCCTCGACGACCCCGGAGACGTCCCAGCCGAGGACCTTGGGAAGGGTGTCCAGGAAGAGCCCGTCGGACCGGTGCTTCCAGTCGGTCGGGTTGACGCCGGCCGCGCGGACGGCGACCAGGATCTCGCTCAGGCCGGGCACGGGCCTCGGCAGCCGGATCTCCCGGAGGACCTCCGGGCCTCCATGGGTGTCCTGGCTGATGGCGCGCATGGTGGCGGAGTCCGGGTGGTGCGAAGTGGTCTGGCTCATGCATCCAGCGTCGCGGAGCCCGCCGTCCCTTACCATGGCATGATTGCCATCTTTCGACAGGATTCTGCCATGGGGCATGTGCACCGCGTCGTCGTTCTCGCCCTGGACGGCGTCTACCCGTTCGAGCTGGGCATTCCCAGCCGGGTCTTCGGATCCGCGGAGGGCTTGTACGAGGTCGTGACGTGCACCGTCGACGGGCGTCCGGTGCGCACCAACTCCGATTTCTCGGTCGGCGTCGAATGGGGCCCGGAGGCGCTGGCCACGGCCGACACCGTGGTGATCCCGCCCTTCGACACGTCGCTCATCACCCGGGAGGTACCGGCACCGGTCGCAGCGGCCCTCGCGTCCGTGCCGAGGGGGACGCGCATCGTGTCGATCTGCACGGGTGCCTTCGTCCTCGCGGCCGCCGGTCTGCTCGACGGCCGGCCGGCCACGACGCACTGGGCGCTCGCCCGCGCGTTCCACGCCTGGTTCCCGCACATCGCGCTCGATCCCAACGTGCTGTTCGTCGACGACGGGGACGTACTGACGTCGGCGGGTGCCGCCTCCGGCGTCGACGTCTGCCTGCATCTCGTGCGCAAGGACCACGGCAGCGACATCGCCAACCGCGTCGCGCGCGCCTGCGTGGTCCCGCCGTGGCGGGACGGCGGGCAGGCCCAGTACATCGATCAGCCGGTACCCGAGGCCTCCGCGAACGGAACGGCCGCCACCCGCCAGTGGGCCCTGGAACACCTGCACGAGCCGCTGAGCCTGGCCGGGCTCGCCGACCACGCACGCATGAGCCTGCGCACCTTCGCCCGCCGCTTCGGTGAGGAGGTGGGCATGAGTCCGGGGCGGTGGCTGATCCAGCAGAGAGTCGCGCGGGCACGCCAGCTGCTCGAATCAACCGATCTTCCGGTGGACGACGTCGCCGCCCACGTCGGCTTCGGCACGGGTACGTCACTGCGCCAGCACCTGCACGCGGTCATCGGTGTATCGCCGCTCGCCTACCGGCGCACCTTCCGCGGTGCACCGGCGGACAGCCACTGAGCTCGCGTCACGCAGGGCCGGGGTCACCGCTCCGGGGCCCGTAACGGTATGGAGGGGCCGGCGCTCACGCTGTCGCGAAGCGGGTGAGGACGGCGTCGGGGCGGACCCCCGGCAGAGCCTCGCGGAAGATGCGGTAGTAGCCGAGCTCCTCCTTGCTGCGCAGCTGCGGTGCGCCGTCCTGCGCGAGCGCTGCGGCGAACTCGTCCGCCGTGATTCGGTCGTCCCCCAGCGGGCTGAGCACTCCCTGCGCGCCGCTGCCCGTACCGAACTGCTCCTTGCGCCGCCACAGCAGGTGCTCCGGCAGGCGACCGGTGAAGGCACGGCGCAGGTGGCCCTTCTCCATGCCGTCCTCCTCCAGCATCTTCATGCCGGCGGGCAGCGACATCGCGTGCGCGATGACCCCGCGGTCCAGGAACGGCACCCGGGCCTCCAGACCGTGCGCCATGGTGACGCGGTCGCAACGCTGGAGATTGAGTCCGTGCAACGACTCGACGGTGCGGCGGAGTTCGGCGTCCAGGTCTTCCGGGGCCGCGTGCTGCTCGTGGTAGTAGCCGTAACCGGCGAACAGTTCGTCGGCGCCCTCGCCGGTGAGTACCGCCTTCACGTGCCGCGAGGCGAGTTCGGACAGGAACCAGTTGGGAACCGCGCTGCGGATGAGGCTGGCGTCGAAGGACTCCACGCACGCGACCACGTGGTCGACCACCGCCGTCAGCGCGTCGGCTTCGAGCACCGCCTCGTAGTGCTCGGTGCCGAGGAACGCGGCGGCCTCGCGTGCGGCCGACAGGTCCGGCGAGTCCGGTGTTCCGACAGCGAAGGTCTTCAGCCGGCGCCCCTGCCGCGCGTACACCTCGGCGGCGACGGCGGCGACCACGCTGGAGTCGAGACCGCCGGAGAGGAACACCCCGACCTCGACGTCAGCCATCAGATGGCGCCGGACGGAGTCCGCGACGGACTCGTAGGTGGCCCTCTCGACTTCCTGGCGCGGTACGCCGTCCCAGTCCGGGGCCTGCGTCCGCTCGGGGACCCCGTCGGCGAAGCGGTGCAGCCCGTCGTCCGGAGTCCACCAGCAGCCGGGCGGAAAGATCTCGGCGTGCCGCTGCACCTCAGGAGCGAAGGCACGAAGTTCGGAGGCGAAGTGCACGGCGGTCTCCGTGCGCGCCCAGTAGAGGGGCTTGATCCCGATGGAGTCGCGGGCGGCGACGAACCGGCCGTCGGGTGCGGCCGCGCACAGCGCCCACATTCCGCGGAGCCGGTGCAGTCCCCCGGGCCCGTCGGTGCGCAGCAGCGCGAGGGCCGCGGCGGAGTCGGAGGAGGAGCCGAAGGTCTCGGCGGGCAGCTCCTGGCGAAGCGCCTGGTGGTTGTAGATCTCCCCGTTGCACACGAGCGACCAGTCACTGTCGCCGGTACCGCCGAGCGGCTGGTGTCCGCCGTCCAGGTCGACGATGGACAGGCGCCGGTGGCCGAGCCAGCTGTGTCCGCCGACGGTACGCACACCCTTGTCGTCGGGGCCGCGATGGGCCAGGCGGTCGAGCATCCCCTCCGCTCCGGCACCGCTGCACTCGGTGGCGATGTCTCCGTCAGGACTGTGAATTGCCGCTATTCCACACATGTCCACCGACGATAGAGATGGTCGTGCGAATGCGACAACCCGAGTTGCTGCATACGCACGCGGCTGGCAAGGTGACGGCATGGCCGGCGAGAACCTCAGCAGCGTGCACCGCGCACTCGACGTCCTGCGCACTCTCGGGCAAGGGCCGATGGGTGTCCAGGAAGTGGCCCGGGCCGTGGGCCGGGAGAAGACCCAGGTCTCCCGGACCCTGAAGGTCCTGGCGCAGGAAGGGTTCATCGAGCGGGACCCACACACCCTGCGTTACCGCATCGGCCGTCAGCTGCTGGCGCTGGCCGCTTCCGCGGGCGAGGACCGGCTGCACCGTGAGGCCCCGCCGGTGCTGCGGGAGCTGGTGCACCGGGTCGGCGAGCCCGCCTATCTGACGGTCCTGTCGGGGCACAGTGTGGTCACGGTGCTCACCGAGCGCACCTCACGCGCACTTCAGGCACATGAATGGATCGGACGCATGTCGCCCCTGAACTGCACCTCCGCCGGCCGCGCCCTGATGTTCGGGCTGCCCGACGAGGAGGTTGCGGCGCTCCTGGCCACCGGGGACGACGTGCCGCTGCCGGGCACGGGAGCGGCGCCCCGCGAGGTGCCGGCCGTACTGGAACGGCTGCGTGCCGAGCGGGCACGCGGCTACGCGGTGGCCGTCGAGGAGATGGAACCGGGACTCATCGCGGTCGCCGTCCCCGTGCACGACCACCGGGGCGGCGTGATCGCCGCACTGAACGTCTCCGCCCCCGTGTTCCGTCTGCCGCCGGAAGCGCTGCCGCAGACGGTGGAAGCGGTTGTCGGCGCCGCGCGCCGGCTGTCGGCCCGCCTCGACGGCACTGACCCGCCCACCCCCTGAGGCGGTACCGCGATCGGCGGTCAGGAGTCACGAGCCCAACAGAGGCGCTGCCCGAGCTGGTGGACGTGCGACAGACCCAACCGGAATCAAGCGGACGAAACCGGCAGTACATCGGGCGACAGCGCCCCCGCCCGGGCGGACGCGGCGGTCACCCGGCGCGAGTGGTGACGGCGGCACAGGACCTCGTAACCGACCTCGCCCGCCGGGCGGTTCACGTCACCGACCACCACCTGGGCGCCCTCGACGACCATCTCGCCCTCTATCGTGCGGGCGTTGTGCGTCGCACGGGCTCCGCACCAGCACAGGGCCTCGACCTGCAGCTGCTCGACCCGGTCCGCCAGCTCGATCAGCCGCTGCGAACCGGGGAACAGCTTCGTACGGAAGTCCGTGGTGATCCCGAACGCGAAGACGTCCATCTCCAGGTCGTCCACGACGCGGGCCAGCTGGTCGATCTGGTCCGGGGCCAGGAACTGCGCCTCGTCCACGATCGCGTAGTCGACCCTGGCGCCCTTGGAGAGACGGGCCACCACGTACGCGTACAGGTCCATCCCCTCGTCCGCCTCGACCGCGTCCGTCACCAGGCCCAGCCGGGAGGAGAGCTTGCCCTCCCCCGCCCGGTCGTCCCGGGTGAAGATCACACCCTCCAGGCCCCGCGCCGACCGGTTGTGCCCGATCTGGAGTGCGAGTGTGCTCTTCCCGCAGTCCATGGTTCCGGAGAAGAAGACCAACTCGGGCATGAGGGGTCGAGCACCTTTCGGGACGGGCGGGGAGGGTCGGATGACCGAGGTCAGGAGCGTACTTCGAGGAGCGGGACGAGCTGCTCGACGGGGGTCATCGAACCGTGCATGCCCACCATCGCGGACTCGTGGGGCTCGTTGTCGGAAGCGATGATCACGACGTCGTCACGGGCCGCCGCGACCACGTCACCGATCCGGCCGACGACCCGTTCGTCGACGCGGGGGCCGAACCAGCCCGCCGCTACCGCCTCGTCCCGGCTCGCCACCCAGAACTGCTCGCCGAGCACCTCGCGCCAGACCGTCAGCACATCGGCCTCGGCGCCCGGGACGGCGTACACATGGCGGGCGCGGCCCTCGCCGCCGAGCAGCGCGACACCGGCGCGCAGCTCCCAGTCCTCGTCGAAGTCGATCCGGGACCGCTCGTCGAACGGGATGTCGATCATCCCGTGGTCGGCGGTGATGTACAGGGCCGAGCGCGGCGGAAGCTGTTCCGCCAGCCGCCTGGCCAGTCCGTCGACGTGCATCAGCTGGCCGCGCCAGGCGTCGGATTCGACGCCGAAGCGGTGCCCCATGCCGTCGACCTCGCTGTAATAGGTGTAGACGAGCGAGCGGTCACCGGCGGCCAGCCGCTGGGCCGCGACGTCCATCCGGTCCTCGCCCGTCAGCCGGCCGAGGAACGAGCCGCCGCTGAGCGCGACCTTGGTGAGCGGCGTCTGCTCGAAGGCGGGCGCGGACACCTGCGCGGTACGTACTCCGGCCGCGTCGGCCAGGGTGAAGACGGTGGGGTGCGGCTGCCAGACCTTGGGCTCCGCCCAGGGCCGCCAGCGCAGCTGGTTCATCAGCGCGCCGGTCGCCGGATTGCGCACGGTGTACCCGGGCAGGCCGTGCTCGCCCGGGGGCAGTCCGGTACCGACCGAGGCCAGCGAGGTCGCGGTGGTGGCCGGGAAACCGGCTGTTATCGGGCGTCCCGTGCCGCCGCGCGAGGTGGGCAGCAGCGAGTACAGGAAGGGCGCCTCGTCGGGATGGGCCCTGATCTGCTCCCAGCCGAGGCCGTCGATGAGGAAGACGCAGTTGCGGTCGGCGGGCGTGAGCTCCGCGATCGCCTGCGTGAACCCCGGCACGCCCTGCCCCGCGACGAGCGTGGGCAGCAGATCGGCCAGCGAGCCGCTGCCGTACTCGGGCACGGGGGCGGTGTCGACGCCGAGCGGTTCCGGGTCCTGCCAGGCCGGCTGGGCCATCAGCGGTCGGCCGAGGCGGTCGCGGCCGTGGCCTCCGAGAGCGCCTGCGCGAAGGCGAGGGTCTGGCGCACGGTGTCGGGGCCGTCGCCGGCCTCGCTGACCCGGAGGCTCAGGTCGTCGGCGGTGGAGCTGCCGGTGTAGCCGTGGTCCGCCTCGCAGTTGGGGTCACCGCAGGCGGCGGGCTCCAGGTCGATCCGGGAGACCGCGCCCCAGCCGATGGTCAGGACGACCTCGCGGGGCAGCGTGCCGGGGACGTACTTCTCCGGGTTGGCCACGACGCGGCTCACCACGACCGAGGAGATCCGGTCGAGCTTGACCGACTCGGTCGAGGTGGTGGCGTAGGGCGTCGGGGAGCTGGTGTCGGCGTTCTGCTCGTCGGTGTGGCTGACGACGAAACGGTTGTCCGTGAGCACCAGGACAGTGACGTGCCGGCGCACCTCGTTGGAGTCGAAGGTGGTCTCCTGGTGCACCAGGTACGAAGCGACCGGCTCACCGCCGACGGCGGCCTCCACCGCCTCGGCCACGAGGGCCGGGTAGTAGCCACTGCGCTCGATCGCCGCGCGCAGCCCCTGAGTCGTCGTACCGGTCTTAGCCATACGGACCATCCTACGGGGGGCTGGTGGCTGCCGGGGACGTCCCGCCCGCCCCGCGCCGGACGGCCGTCCGGGGCGGCACGGACGGGGGCGGTCAGTAGTTGGAGAGCCGGCGGGGGCCGAGGTCGGTACGGGCCGGGGGCGGCGAGAGCCGGACGCTCGCCCCGAGGACCGTCAGCCCCTGGGTGGCGACCACGACGGGTTCCAGGGCGACGGCGACCACCTCGGGGTGGTCGTCGACCAGCAGCGAGACCCTGAGCAGGAGTTCTTCCAGGGCGGCGGTGTCCACGGGCGCGGAGCCGCGCCAGCCGAAGAGGACCGGGGCGGCCCGGATCGAGCGGATGAGCTCGGCGGCGTCCCGGTCGGTGGCCGGGACCAGCCGGTGGGCGGTGTCGCCCAGCAGCTCGGAGGGCGCGCCCGCCAGGCCGAAGGAGAGGACGGCGCCCGCGGCCGGGTCGATCGTGGCCCGTACGACGGTGTCGACCCCGCGCGGGGCCATGGCCTGCACCACGGGCCGGAGCTCGGTGGGCTTGCCCAGCAGTTCGGTCAGCTCGCCGTAGGCGCGGCGCAGCGCCGACTCGTTGGCGAGGTCCAGCCGGACGCCGCCGAGGTCGGCGCGGTGGCGCAGGTGGGGTGCGGTGGTCTTCAGCGCGACCGGGTAGCCGAGTCGCGCGGCGGCGGCGACGGCCGCCTCCGTGTCGGGTGCGGGCAGCGTCGGCCGGACGGTGATGCCGTAGCGGGCCAGCAGCTCGCGGGCCTCGTCGGGCGACAGCGGCCTGCCGCGCGGATCGGGGTCCTCGCCGAGCAGGGCCTCGATGTGGGCCGCGGCGCCCGGCTCGTCGATGGTGTCGTCGAGGAACTCGGGGACCTTGCCGGGGATCGCCGCCTGGCGTCGCCACTGGGCGTACTTCACGGCTTCGGAGAGCGCGCGAACGGCGCGTTCGGCCGCCGGGTAGGCGGGGATCCGGCCGGTGGCGCGGGCTCCCCCGGGGGCGGTCGCCGCGGGCTCGGTGTCCGGTCCACCGGGCGGGGCGGGGGCCGCCGGGGGTGGTGTGGTGGGCGTTGCCGGGGGCGGCGCCTGGGCGGGGCGTTGCTGGGCCACCGTGCTGGTGGCCGCGGCCAGGGCCTCCGCGAGGCCGCCGATCTCCACATGGACGACGGCCACCGGCTTGGCCGGTCCTGCGGCGGCGGCCGTATGCAGGGCGGTGGCCAGCACCTCGCCGTCGCCCTGCTCTGCCTCGCCGTCCTCGCCCACCCAGGGGATCGCCGTCACGATCACCGCGTCGCAGCCCTCGTCGGCCAGCGCCTCGGCCAGCGCGTCCCGGAAGTCCTGCGGGGTGGCGGCGGTGGTGAGGTCGCGCGGCGGACGCGGGCGCAGCCCCTCGGCCAGGCAGGCGTCGTACGTGAGCAGCCCGAGGGACTCGGAGTTGCCGAGGATCGCGACGCGGCCGCCCGCCGGGAGCGGCTGGTCCGCGAGGAGCAGGCCCGCGTCGACCATCTCCGTCACCGTGTCGACGCGGATCACGCCCGCCTGCCGCATCAGCGCGGAGACGGTGGCGTCCGGGATCCGGCTGATGGGTACGGCGTGACCCGGCGGGGTGGAGCCGCTGTGCCGGGCACCCTTCACCACGACCACCGGCTTCACGGCGGCGGTACGCCGGGCGAGGCGGGTGAACTTGCGGGGGTTGCCGAGTGATTCGAGGTACAGCAGGGCGACATCGGTGTCCGGGTCCTCGTACCAGTACTGGAGGAAGTCGTTGCCGGAGATGTCGGCGCGGTTCCCGGCCGAGATGAAGGTGGAGAGTCCCGCGCCGCGCCGGTAGAGCCCGGAGAGCAGGGCGATGCCGATCGCGCCGGACTGGGTGAACAGGCCGATGCGCCCGGACGCGGGCCGTTCCGGGGCGAGCGATGCGTTCAGCCGGACCGCCTCGGAGTTGTTGATGACCCCGAAGGCGTTCGGGCCGATGATGCGCATGCCGTACGAGCGGGCCTGGCGCACCAGTTCGCGCTGGCGTTCGCGGCCCTCGGCGCCCCACTCGGCGTATCCGGCGGACAGGACGACGAGCCCCTGGACGCCGTGCTCCCCGCAGTCCGCGACGGCCTCGGGCACCCGCTCGGCGGGTACGGCGACGACGGCGAGGTCGACCGGTTCGCCGATCCCGCCCAGGGAGCGGTGGGCGGGCACCCCGTCGATGGTGGCCTGATCGGCGGCGTAGGCGCTGTTCACCGCGTAGGTGCGGCCGGTGAAGCCCGCGCCCAGGAGGTTGCGCAGGACTGTGCGGCCGACCCCGCCGGGGTTGCGCCCGGCGCCGATGACGGCGACGGAGCCGGGGGCGAGCAGCCGCTGCACGGACCTCGCCTCGGCCCGCTGCTCGCGGGCGCGCTGGACGGCGAGCGACTCGGCGGTGGGTTCGAGGTCCAGGGTGAGGTGGACGGAGCCGTCCTCGAAGCTGCGCTGCTGGGTGTACCCGGCGTCCCGGAACACCTTGATCATCTTGTTGTTGGCGGGCAGCACCTCGGCGGCGAAGCGCCGGATGCCGCGCTCGCGGGCGACGGCCGCGATGTGTTCGAGCAGCGTGGAGGCGACGCCCCGGCCCTGGTGCGCGTCCTGCACGAGGAAGGCGACCTCGGCCTCGTCGGCCGGGGCGGAGGCGGGCCGGCCCGTGGCGTCGATCCGGTCGAAGCGGACGGTGGCGATGAACTCGCCGCCCACCGTGACGGCGAGCCCCACCCGGTCGACGTAGTCGTGATGGGTGAAGCGGTGGACGTCCTTGGCGGAGAGCCGGGGGTAGGGCGCGAAGAAGCGGTAGTACTTCGACTCCGGGGAGACCTGCTCGTAGAAGCTGACCAGCCGTTCGGCATCGTCCGTGGTGATCGGCCTGATCCGGGCGGTGCCGCCGTCACGGAGCACCACGTCGGCCTCCCAGTGACCGGGGTAGGCGTGATGCGGACTCTGCTCCACAGAGGGCTCCATGGGCAAAGCCTACGGCTCCGTCAGCGGTCGCGTGGGGGGCGGGGCCGGGGCAGTCTGGGGGTGGCCGGCCGCCGGCGGGACCGGGCCGCGGAGGGTCCGCGGGTCGGCCGGAGCATCGCGCACCGCATGAGAGACTGGTCTAGACAACCATTGATTCGTGAAGGGCAGAACCATGGCTGAGCGCCGCGTCAACGTCGGTTGGGCCGAGGGCCTGCACGCCCGCCCCGCATCCATCTTCGTCCGTGCCGCCACGGCCTCCGGCGTCCCCGTGACCATCGCCAAGGCCGACGGCAACCCGGTGAACGCCGCCTCCATGCTCGCGGTGCTCGGGCTCGGCGCCCAGGGCGGCGAGGAGATCATCCTCGCGTCCGACGCCGACGACGCCGAGGCCGCTCTGGACCGTCTGTCCAAGCTGGTCGCCGAGGGGCTCGACGAGCTCCCGGAGACCGTCTGACCCAGCGGCCACGACCGCCAGGATTTCCCGCGAAAGAGCCGCGGCACCCCCGACCGGGTGCCGCGGCTCTTTCGTTTGTACGGGAATGCTTTCCATCGGGCAGGCCGCCGCGAATAATGCAGGGCGGCGAAGATTCGGCGAAACGGGCAGCAGAAAGAATGCCCCGCCGAATAGCCGCTCCTTGTATACGGCGTAATTGTTAATGTCGGCCGCCGGGGGTGTTTACGGCATGTTGCGAAGTCCTCACCCGGGCCGCCGGGGGTGCGGCTGCGCCTCCCGGCCGGCCGGGGCGGCGCAGCCGGTGCGCGACGGTGGCCCGCTCGGCGTGCTGGGCGGCGAGCGCCCTCGCCCGTTCCGCGTCGCCGCGCGCCACGGCGTCCACGATGGCCCCGTACTCGGCCCACGCCTCTGCGGGGCGGGCCGGCTGCTCGACCGCGTACATCCAGGCGATCTTGTGCCGTAGCTGGGTGAGCAGCGCGATCAGGCCGGGGCTGCCGGAGGCCTGGGCGAGGGTCTCGTGGAACCAGCCGCCCAGTGAGCGCAGGTCCTCGCCCTCGCCCCGGCGGGCCCGCTCCTGGCCCAGCCTGACCAGACCGCGCAAGACCTTGAGGTGGGCGTCGGTGCGGCGCTGGGCGGCCCGTGCCGCACCGAGCGGCTCCAGCAGCATGCGGACCTCCAGGAGGTCCGCCGCCTCCTGCTCGTCGGGCTCGGCGACGCAGGCCCCGGCGTGCCTGCGGGTGACGACGAAGCCCTCGGACTCCAGGGTGCGCAGCGCTTCGCGCACCGGGACGCGGGAGACCCCGTAACGGCGTGCGAGCACTTCCTCGGTGAGCCGGCTGCCGCGTTCGAAGACACCGGAGACGATGTCGTCACGGATTGCCGTGCATACCGAATGCGCCGGAATGCGCATGTCCGAACCTCCGCCTTAATCCCCGCGAAACGCGGCCGATCGACGCCTGTCCTGTGACTCTATTGCAATGCGGACGCATTTCCGATGCCGGGCCGAAATTCATGAATATCTTCTGACCCCGGAGGCGTTCGGGAACGGGTGCCGGACGGCGTTCCGGCGGCCGGGTACGGCCGAAGGCCCCGGCGCGACGCCGGGGCCTTCGGTGAGGTGCCGCGTGCCGGTCAGACGCTGACGCCGTGGGCGCGCAGATACGCGACCGGGTCCATGTCGGAGCCGTACGAGGGGGTGGTGCGGGCCTCGAAGTGGAGGTGCGGCCCGGTGGCGTTGCCGGTGGAGCCGGAGAGTCCGATCCGGTGTCCCCGCCCGACGCTCTGGCCGACGGAGACGTCGATCGAGGAGAGGTGGCCGTACTGGGTGTACGTACCGTCCGTCATCCGGAGCACGATGTTGTTGCCGTACGCGCCGCCCCAGCCCGCCTCGACGACCGTACCGGCGCCGACGGCGACGACGGAGGTGCCGGAGGCGGCGTGGAAGTCGATGCCGGAGTGGCTGCCGGAGGACCACAGGGAGCCGCTGGACTTGTAGCCGGTGCTCACATAGGAGCCCGCGACGGGCAGCTGGAAGGCGCCCAGCCGGGCGCGCTCGGCGGAGCGGGCGGCGCGCGCCTCGCTCTCGCGGGCCTCCTCGGCCCTGGCGGCGGCCTCGGCCTTCTTCTTCGCTTCGGCCTTCTTCCTGGCCTTCGCCTTCGCCTCGGCTTCCGCCTTCGCCTCGGCGGCGTCGGCCTGGTGCCGCTGCACGTCCGCCTGGGCGTCGATCCGGGCGGCCAGGCCGCCCTCGATGGCGATGATCTGGGAGAGGCCGGTGTCGCCTGCGGCGGGGGCCCCGGTGTCCGCGGCGAGGGCCGGGGAGGCCAGGGATCCGATGACGCCGGTGGTGGCCAGGGTCGCGATACCGACGGCCCTCGCGCCCCGGCACGTCATACGGCTCGGGGCACGGTGCTTCCCCGTGGCACGGGTGAACGCCATGAAGTGGCTGGTCCTTTCCTTCCTTCTCGCCTACCGGGTTAGCTGACGGGTTCGGAGCAGGAAGGTCTCCTACGGATCCCCGGCCTCGTCGAGGCACGGTCATCCGATTCACCCCAGGGACTGTGTGGGTCCCCGGCTCCCCGGGCTCGCGCCTGACGGGGACTCGGCGATGACTGCCCGGTACGTCGCGGATGCGGCATACGAGTGACGGACAGCCGGGCCGACGCTAAGCGGGGGTACTTCCCCGCACCAAACGGACAGGCGGTTTTGTAGCGCATCCCACAGGGCAGACAGGCAACCTCTCCACCAAAGCGGGCAAAAAGGAAGGCCCTGGCGGCAGACGACCCGCCAGGGCCCCGCTCCCGCCCCGCAGTCGGGGGCGGTGGCGGCTCAGCCGGTGACGACCGAGACCTCTCCGATGCCGAGAGCCCTGACGGGCTCCTCGATCTGCGCGGCGTCCCCGACCAGGACCGTGACGAGGCGGTCCTCCGGGAAGGCGTTGACCACGGCTGCCGTCGCCTCGACCGTGCCGGTCTCGGCGAGGCGCGCGTACAGCTGCGCCTGGTAGTCGTCAGCGAGGTGCTGCTCGACCTGGTCGGCGAGGGTGGCCGCGACGGACGCGGCCGTCTCGAACTTCAGCGGTGCCACGCCCACGAGGTTCTGCACGGCCGTCTCGCGTTCGGCGTCCGTCAGGCCCTCGGCGGCCAGGGTCCGCAGCACCTTCCACAGGTCCTCCAGCGCCGGTCCGGTGGACTCCGTGTCCACCGATCCGCTGATGGCGAGCATCGCGGCGCCGGTCGCCCCCGAGGCGGAGTCCCGGGCCGAGGAGCGCAGCACCTGGGCGAAGGCGCGTACGCCGTAGGTGTAGCCCTTCTCCTCGCGCAGTACCCGGTCGAGCCGGGAGGTCAGCGTGCCGCCCAGGCAGTAGGTGCCGAGCACCTGGGCCGGCCAGACGCTGTCGTGCCGGTCGGCGCCGATCCGCCCGATCAGCAGCTGGGTCTGCACCGCTCCGGGGCGGTCCACGATCACCACCCGGCCGGTGTCGTCGGCGGTGATCGGCGGGACCGGCCGGGACGCGGCGGTGTTGCCCGACCAGTCGCCCAGGGTGTCGGCGAGCAGGGCGTCCAGATCGATGCCGGTGAGGTCACCGACGACCACCGCGGTCGCGGTGGACGGACGGACGTGGGCGTCGTAGAAGGCGCGCACGGCCGCGGAGTCGATCCGCTCGACGGTCTTCTCGGTGCCCTGGCGCGGCCGGGACATGCGGGCCGTGGCCGGGAAGAGCTCCTTGGAGAGCTGCTTGGCCGCGCGCCGGGCGGGGTTCGCCTGCTCGTGCGGGATCTCGTCGAGCCGGTTGTTCACCAGCCGCTCGATCTCGCTGTCCGCGAAGGCCGGTGCCCGCAGGGCCTCGGCGACCAGGCCGAGCGCCTTGGCGAGGCGGGAGGCGGGAACCTCCAGGGAGACCCGGACGCCGGGGTGGTCGGCGTGGGCGTCCAGAGTGGCTCCGCACCGCTCCAGCTCAGCGGCGAACTCCTCGGCGCTGTGCTTGTCGGTGCCCTCGGACAGGGCGCGCGACATGATCGTGGCCACCCCGTCCAGGCCCTCGGGCTCGGCGTCGAGCGGGGCCTCCAGGAAGACCTCGACGGCGACGACCTGCTGGCCGGGGCGGTGGCAGCGCAGCACCGTGAGGCCGTTGGGCAGGGCGCCGCGCTCGGGGGCGGGGAAGGCCCAGGGCCTGGCCGTCCCGGGGGCGGGCTGGGGGTGGTACTCCATCGAAACTCCAGTCGCGGCAGTGTCGCTCACTTGTCCGCCCCTTCGTGCGCGTCGGTGTCGGTGGCGGCGTCCGTCCCCGCCTCTTCTGCGGGCTCCGCAGACTCGACGGGCTCGTAGACCAGCACCGCCCGGTTGTCGGGCCGCAGCTGGGCCCTGGCGGCCGCCCGGACCTCCTCGGCGCCGATGTCGAGCACCCGGTGCACGGCGGTCAGGGCGAGCTGCGGGTCACCGAACAGCACGGCGAACCGGCACAGTTCGTCGGCGCGGCCGGAGACCGTACCGAGCCGGTCCAGCCACTCGCGCTCCAACTGGGCCTGGGCGCGCTCCATCTCCTCGGGCGAGGGGCCCTCCTCGGCGAACCGGGCGAGCTCCTCGTCGACCGCGGCCTCGATCCGCGCCACCTCGACGCCGCCGGACGTCTTGACGTCCAGCCAGCCGAGCGAGGGCGCGCCGGCCAGCCGCAGCAGCCCGAATCCGGCCGCGACGGCCGTCCGGTCGCGGCGGACCAGCCGGTTGTGCAGCCGGGACGACTCGCCGCCGCCCAGCACGGTCAGCGCGAGATCCGCCGCGTCGCACTCGCGGGTGCCGTCGTGCGGCAGCCGGTAGGCGGCCATCAGCGCCCGCGCCGGGACCTCCTCGCGGACCTCCTCGCGCAGCTCACCGCCGATCACCTCGGGCAGCGTGCCGTCCCTCGGCGGCTGCTTGCCGTCGTGCGAGGGAATGGTGCCGAAGTACTTCTCGATCCAGGCGAGGGTCTGCCCGGGGTCGATGTCACCGACGACCGAGAGCACCGCGTTGTTCGGCGCGTAGTTCGTACGGAAGAAGGCCCGCGCGTCCTCGAGGGTCGCCGCGTCCAGGTCCGCCATCGACCCGATCGGGGTGTGGTGGTACGGGTGGCCCTCCGGGTAGGCGAGGGCGGTCAACTTCTCGAAGGCGGTGCCGTACGGGACGTTGTCGTAGCGCTGGCGGCGCTCGTTCTTGACGACGTCGCGCTGGTTCTCCATGGACTCCTCGTCGAGCGCGGCGAGCAGCGAGCCCATCCGGTCGGCCTCGAGCCACAGGGCCAGCTCCAGCTGGTGCGTGGGCATCGTCTCGAAGTAGTTGGTCCGCTCGAAACTGGTGGTGCCGTTGAGCGAGCCGCCGGCACCCTGCACCAGCTCGAAGTGGCCGTTCCCCTTGACCTGGCCCGAGCCCTGGAACATCAGGTGCTCGAAAAGGTGAGCCAGACCGGTGCGTCCCTCGACCTCGTGGCGCGAGCCGACGTCGTACCAGAGGCACACCGCGGCGACCGGGGTCAGATGGTCCTCGGAGAGCACCACGCGCAGGCCGTTGGCCAGACGGTGCTCGGTCGCTGTCAAGCCGCCGGAGCCGGCCTGGGCTGTGGCCGTGTGACCCATGGGCATGTACGTCCCTTCGATCGCGATACTGGATGTGATGCGAGACCTGCCACTGTAAGCAAGCGCACCGACGCCTGGCGAAGTTCCCGTGCCGAGCAAGTCATCGGAAAAGATGGTCCCCACCCCCTCGGGACGGGCCCGGAACCCCCCTCGGAACGGGTCGGGAACCGCCTTTGGGACGGGTCGAGGTCGGAGTTGTCAGTGCGGCGGTCCACAATGGTCCGCGTCAGAACCTGAGGTTGCCCGAACTTGAATCCGTGAAGGAGTCGCAGCCGCGATGGCCCGCCGCAGCACGAAGACCCCGCCGCCGGACGACTTCGAGGAGAAGATCCTCGACATCGACGTCGTCGACGAAATGCAGGGCTCCTTCCTTGAGTACGCGTACTCGGTGATCTACTCACGGGCCCTGCCGGACGCCCGTGACGGCTTGAAGCCGGTGCACCGACGCATCGTGTACCAGATGAACGAGATGGGCCTGCGCCCGGACCGCGGCTATGTGAAGTGCGCCCGTGTCGTCGGCGAGGTCATGGGTAAGTTGCACCCGCACGGGGACGCGTCGATCTACGACGCGCTCGTGCGGATGGCACAGCCGTTCTCCATGCGGCTCCCTCTCGTCGACGGGCACGGAAACTTCGGCTCGCTCGGCAACGACGACCCGCCGGCCGCCATGCGGTACACCGAGTGCCGGATGGCCGACGCGACGTCGTTGATGACGGAGTCGATCGACGAGGAGACCGTCGCTTTCCAGTCGAACTACGACGGCCAGGAGCAGGAGCCGGTGGTCCTCCCGGCCGCCTATCCGAACCTCCTGGTCAACGGCACGACCGGGATCGCCGTCGGCATGGCGACCAACATGCCGCCGCACAACCTGGGCGAGGTCATCGCCGCCGCCCGCCACCTGATCAAGCATCCGGGCGCGGACCTGGACACCCTGATGCGGTTCGTCCCCGGCCCCGACCTGCCGACCGGTGGCCGGATCGTGGGCCTCGGCGGCATCAAGGACGCCTACGCCAAGGGGCGCGGCTCGTTCAAGATCCGTGCGACCGTCGCCGTGGAGAACGTCACCGCACGCCGCAAGGGCCTGGTCGTCACCGAACTGCCCTTCAGCGTCGGTCCGGAGAAGGTGATCGCCAAGATCAAGGACCTGGTCTCGGCGAAGAAGCTCCAGGGCATCGCGGACGTCAAGGACCTCACCGACCGCGCGCACGGACTGCGCCTGGTCATCGAGGTCAAGAACGGCTTCGTGCCCGAGGCCGTACTGGAACAGCTCTACAAGCTGACGCCGATGGAGGAGTCCTTCGGCATCAACAACGTGGCGCTGGTCGACGGACAGCCGCTCACCCTGGGCCTCAAGGAGCTTCTGGAGGTCTACCTCGACCACCGCTTCGACGTGGTGCGCCGGCGCAGCGAGTTCCGCCGGACCAAGCGCCGCAACCGGCTGCACCTGGTCGAGGGCCTCCTCGTCGCGCTGATCGACATCGACGAGGTCATCCGGCTCATCCGGTCCAGCGACAACTCGGCACAGGCCAAGGACCGGCTCATCGAGCACTTCTCGCTGAGCGAGGTCCAGACGCAGTACATCCTGGACACCCCGCTGCGCCGGCTCACCCGGTTCGACCGGGTCGAGCTGGAGAGCGAGCAGGACCGGCTCAACACCGAGATCGACGAGCTGTCCGCGATCCTCGACTCGGACACCGAGCTGCGCAAGCTGGTCTCCACGGAGCTGGCCGCGGTCGCCAAGAAGTTCGGCACCGACCGGCGTACGGTGCTGCTGGAGTCGGCCGGTTCGCAGATCGCCGCGGTGCCGCTGGAGGTAGCGGACGACCCGTGCCGGGTGCTGCTGTCCTCGACCGGTCTGCTGGCCCGTACGGCCAACGGTGAGCCGATCGTCTTCGACGAGGGTGCCAAGCGCGCCAAGCACGACGTGATCGTGTCGGCCGTGCCGGCCACGGCACGCGGCGACGTCGGCGTGGTGACGTCGACGGGACGGCTGATGCGGCTCGCGGTGATCGATCTGCCGCAGCTGCCCGACACCCACGCGGCGCCCAACCTCTCGGGCGGGGCGATGGTCGCGGAGTTCCTGACTCTGGACGCGGACGAGGAGGTCGTCTGCCTCACGACCCTCGACGAGTCCTCGCCGGGGCTGGCGATCGGCACCGTGCAGGGGGTCGTGAAGCGTGTGGTGCCCGACTATCCGGCCAACAAGGACGAGCTGGAGGTCATCGCCCTCAAGGACGGTGACCGGATCGCCGGCGCGGTGGAACTGCGCACCGGCGAGGAGGACCTGGTCTTCATCACCTCGGACGCCCAGCTGCTGCGCTACCCGGCGGCGCAGGTGCGCCCGCAGGGACGTGCGGCCGGAGGTATGGCGGGCGTGAAGCTCACGGACGGCACGGAGGTGCTCTCCTTCGCCGCGGTGGATCCGGCCTCGGACGCCATGGTGTTCACCGTCGCCGGTTCGAACGGCACGCTCGACGACTCCGCGCTGACCTGCAAGTTCACCCCGTTCGACCAGTATCCGCGCAAGGGCCGGGCCACCGGTGGGGTGCGCTGTCAGCGGTTCCTGAAGGGCGAGGACGTGCTGACGTTCGCCTGGGCGGGCCCGGTTCCCGCCCGCGCCGCGCAGAAGAACGGCACACCGGCCACGCTGCCCGAGCCCGACCCCCGGCGCGACGGTTCGGGGACGCCGCTGGAGTCCCCGGTCGCGGTGATCGCCGGCCCCGTGTAGGCCGCAGGCCCGGCGGCGGCGCGCCTACGTGTCGTCGTCGCCGGGCTGTTGCACGTACCGCAGGACGCCCCACATGGACCGCTCGTGTGCGGCGTCCCGCACCGTTTCCCGCCCCGGCTCCCCCGGCGTGCGGCAGCCCTCCAGCTCCTTGCGCAGGGCGCGTGCGTCGATCCCGGAACCGATCAGCACGAGCCGCGTCAGCCGGGGGCCGCGGCGGGTCCAGGGCTGCGGGGCGAACCGCAGGAACCTGCCGACAGCGTGGAGCGCGTAGGCGTTGTCACGGTCGCCCGCGCCGAAGTCGACGTACCCCTTGATCCGGTAGAGACCCTCCGGCCGGGAGTCCAGGAAGGCCATCAGCCGACGGGGGTCCATGGGCACGTCGGAGGTGAAGTCGACACTCTCGTACGCCGCGTGCGGATGGTCCCCGTGTTCCTCGCCCGACTCCGCCGCCCGCTCCTCCAGGTACAGGTCCTCGAAGGTCAGCTGACGCGCCTTCTCCTCGCAGTCCGGCCGCAGCGCGGGGTCGAAGAGCAGTTCGGGGTCGATGCGTCCGTAGCTGGCGGGGACAATGGCCGCCGTGCTGCCGGTGCCCGCGACGGCCTCCCGGACGCGCTGCCGGTCGGCCTCCCCGGCCCGGTCCGTCTTGTTCAGCACGACGAGGTCCGCGACGGCGAGATGGCGGTCGATCTCCGGATGGCGTTCCCGGGTGGCGGCGAACTCCGCGGCGTCGACCACCTCGACCAGTCCCCCGTACACGATGTGCGGGTTGTCGCTGGCCAGCAGCATCCGTACGAGTTCCTGGGGTTCGGCGAGGCCGCTCGCCTCGATGACGATCACGTCGAGGCGGGCGGCGGGCCGGGTCAGGGTCTCCAGGTAGGTGTCGAGTTCACTCACGTCGACCGCGCAGCACAGGCAGCCGCCGCCGAGCGAGACGGTCGAGCCGACCTGTCCGGACACGGTCATGGCGTCGATCTCGATGGACCCGAAGTCGTTGACGATCACGCCGATCCGGTTTCCGGCGCGATGGCGCAGCAGGTGGTTGAGCAGCGTCGTCTTGCCGGATCCCAGGAATCCGGCGAGGACGATGACCGGGATCTGCCGGCTGCGGGGCGGTGACGACGGGTTCAACGGGGCCTTCCGGGGATGTCAGGCGGCCGGGACCGGCTGCGGCGGGGGCGGGCCGATGTAGCGGGCCGCCGGGCGGATGATCTTGGAGTCCTCCGCCTGCTCCAGGATATTGGCGCTCCAGCCGACCACCCGCGCCGAGCAGAACGTCGGCGTGAACATCTCGCGCGGCAGCCCGCACAGCTCCATGACCACTCCGGCGTAGAACTCCACGTTGGTGTGCAGTTCCCGCCCCGGCTTCAGCTCCGCGAGGATGGCCTCCACCTGCCGTTCCACCTCGACCGCGAAGTCGACGAGCGGGCCGCCGAAGCTCTGGGCGATGGAGCGCAGCATGCGCGAGCGGGGGTCCTCGGTGCGGTAGACGGGGTGTCCGAAACCCATGATCCGGTCACCGGCGAGCACCCGCTCGCGGATCCATGCGTCGATGCGGTCGGGGGTCCCGATGGCGTCCAGGGTGTCCAGGGCCCGGCTCGGCGCACCGCCGTGCAGCGGTCCGGAGAGCGCGCCGACGGCCGCCACCAGGCAGGCGGCGATGTCCGCGCCGGTGGAGGCGACGACCCGGCCGGTGAAGGTCGAGGCGTTGAAGCCGTGGTCGACGGTGGAGATCAGATACTGCTCGACAGCCCGGACCCGGGCGTCGTCCGGTACGGAACCGGTGAGCATGTAGAGGTAGTTGGCCGCGTACGGCAGGTCATCGCGCGGCTCCACCGGTACGAGGCCCCGGCCGAGCCGGTGGAGGGCGGTGAGCACGGTGGGGACCGCGGCGCACGCGGTCAGCGCGTCGGCGCGGCGCCGGTCCGCGTCGATGTCGTACGCCGGGCGGAATCCGGCCGAGGCGCCCAGCAGCGAGAGCGCGGTGCGGAGTCCGGCGAGCGGGCCGGACACGGCGCCGGCGCGCGCTATGGCGGGCAGGGCGTCGCTTACCTCCGCGGGCAGCCGGCGCAGTGCGGCGGTGCGGGTGGCGAAGTCGGCGCGGGCGGCCGGGCCGGGCAGCTCGCCCTCGGTCATCAGGTACCAGACGTCCTCGAAGCTGCGGTTCTGCGCCAGCTCGATCGCCGAGTACTGCCGGTAGTGGTAGAAGCCCTCGCGGCCCCGGACATCGCCGAGGGCCGTGTCGGTGACGACGACACCCGCCAGGCCTCGGGGGACGTCGAGCGGTGCTGAGCCGGTCATGGTCGTCATTGCTTCCTCCAGGGACATTCCGGTGCTGCGACTCTTGACATTGATTCGACTGTCCATGCTTGACTCAATGTCTGTCAATATTGATTGAATCAATATGGATACGGTGAGCACCATGACGGATCAAGCGGGCGCGGGCGACAGCTCGGAGCGCACGGCGCATCGGCTCACCACCCGGGAGACGGCCGAGCGCCTGGGCGTGAAGCCCGAGACGGTGTACGCGTACGTGAGCCGGGGCCAGCTGAGCAGCAACCGCGCACCCGGCGGGCGGGGCAGCACGTTCGACGCGGCGGAGGTCGACGCCCTGGCACGGCGCACGGGACGCCGGGAAATGACCTCTCCCGGCGGGGAGTTCACCTTCCGGACCGGCATCACACTCATCGAGGGGGACCGCTACTGCTTCCGGGGCGTGGACGCCACGGAGCTGGCCCGGCGCCACACCTACGAGGAGATCGCCGAGTGGCTCTGGACCGGTGAGCTGCACACTGGCGCACACTTCACGGCCCCGTACGAGGCGCTGGCCGCGGCGCGCCGGGCGGTCGGCGCGCTGCCGGCGCACAGCGGCTCGACGGACCGGCTGCGGGTGGCGGTCGTCGCGGCGGCCGCGGCGGATCCGCTGCGTTTCGACCTGTCGCGCGAGGCGGTGCTGGGTGGCGCGCGGAGCCTGATCCCCACCCTGGTGGGCGCGCTGCCGACGGCCGGCGGTTCCCGGGACGGCAGCGGCCCGGACGGGGACGCAGGCGCCTCGGCCGCTTCCGGGCTGGCGCGTCAACTGTGGCCGAGACTCACCGCACGCCCGGCCGACGAGGCGTCACTCGAGGTGCTGGACACCGCACTCGGGCTGCTGATCGACCACGACCTGGCCGCATCCACCCTGGCGGCCCGGGTCGCGGCCTCGGCCAGGGCCCACCCGTACGCGGTGGTATCGGCAGGGCTCGGGGTCCTGGAGGGGCCGCTGCACGGCGCGGCCAGCGGACTGGCGCACCGGATGCTGGCCGAGGCCCTGGAGCGGGGCGGCGCGGCCCCGGTGGTCACGGACCATCTGCGTACCGGCCGCCGGGTACCGGGGCTGGGGCACCGGCTCTACACCGGCGAGGACCCTCGGGCCACCGCACTGTTCGCCCTGCTCGCGGAGATCCCGCGGGCGGCGCCGGCGCTGGCCGCGGCCCGTGACGTGGCCACCACGGCCGCGCGCCATGCCCCGCTGCACGCGAACGTCGACATGGCGCTCGCGGTGCTGTCCGTCTCCTCGGGCATGGCCCCGGAGGCGGGCGAGACGGTCTTCGCGATCTCCCGCACGGCGGGGTGGATCGCGCACGCCCTGGAGGAGTACGAGGAGCGCCCACTGCGGATGCGTCCCGTCGGCGAGTACACCGGACCGCGGCCGCCCCGGCCGCTGCCCGATGCCACGGAGTCACCTTCGCAATAGACCGTTCGCGGGGCGCAAATTCCCGACGGTCAGCGGGAAGCGTTGCGCGGGGGCTGGGCCGTGGAGCCGCGCACCACCAGCTCGGGCTCAAAGAGCAGCTCGTCGGACGGCACGGTACGCCCTCCGATCTGCACGGAGAGCAGCTCGACGGCCGCCCGCCCCATCGCCTCGATCGGCTGGCGCACCGTGGTCAGCGGGGGCTCGGTGCAGTTCATGAACGCCGAGTCGTCGTACCCGACGACGGAGACGTCGGCGGGCACCGAGAGGCCGCGGCGGCGCGCCGCGCGCACCGCTCCCAGGGCCAGCACGTCACTGGCGCAGATGAACCCGGTGACCCCTTCGTCGAGCAGCCGCATCGCGGCCGCCTGCCCGCCCTCCAGCGAGTACATCGCCCTGGCGACCCACTTGTCCGGCATGGTCGTACCGGCTTCCTCGGCGAGCACCCGGGCTGCGGCCAGCTTGCGCTGCGAGGGCACGTGGTCCGAGGGGCCGAGCACCAGACCGATGCGCTCGTGGCCGAGCGACACCAGGTGGCGCCAGGCCTGTTCGACGGCCACGGTGTCATCGCAGGAGATGCCCGGGAAGTCGAGGTGGTCGATGGCCGCGTTGATGAGGACGACGGGGATCTTCCGGTCGGCCAGCACCTTGTAGTGATCGTGCGGGGCGTCGGTCTGGGCGTAGAGCCCACCGGCGAAGACGACGCCCGAGACCTGCTGCTGGAGGAGCAGCTCGACGTACTCCGCCTCGGAGACGCCGCCCTTGGTCTGGGTGCACAGGACGGGCGTGAGGCCCTGCTGGGCGAGCGCGCTCCCGACCACCTCGGCGAAGGCGGGGAAGATCGGATTCTGCAGCTCGGGCAGGACCAGCCCGACCAGCCGGGCCCGCTCGCCGCGCAACTGGGTCGGCCGCTCGTACCCGAGCACGTCCAGCGCGGACAGGACGGCCTGTCGCGTGGCATCGGAGACTCCTGGCTTGCCGTTGAGCACCCGGCTGACCGTGGCCTCGCTGACTCCAACCTTCTGTGCCACCTGAGCAAGTCGTCGCGTCATGTGTGCAAGATTAGCGCAAGAAGCGCAAGCGGATTGCGTGGAGTGGGAAACGAGACAATCTCGCGAAACCCCGGAATGCCGTGCACCGTTTCCACGCCGAGCGTGCTAACCGCGCGCCTCCGGAACACCGTGCCCCCTCGGCGGTACCGGCGATGATTCCCGCAGGTACAGCTCATGCGGGCCGACCATCGCCGACGGCGCCACCGTACTCGTCGCCAGTCTCTTTCCGGCACCCCTCGACACGCAACTCGCCACGCTGCTCCTGGTTGTGCGGGCGCGCTCCCGCCGCCCCTGCGCGAGTTGGGCTTCAGACGGCGCCGGCGCCGGTCAGTGCGCGGACCTCCGTCTCCGCGTGCTTGGCCGCGTCCGGCGGCTCCTGCGAGGTGACCGTGCCGAGCCAGCCGGCCAGGAAGCCCAGCGGGATGGAGACCAGACCCGGGTTCTCCAGCGGGAAGAGCTGGAAGTCCACACCGGGGAAGAGCGAGGTGGCGCTGCCCGAGACGACCGGGGAGAACACGACGAGCAGCACGGCGGGGATCAGCCCTCCGTAGACCGACCAGACCGCGCCGCGCGTGGTGAAGTTCCGCCAGAACAGTGAGTAGAGCAGCACGGGCAGATTCGCGGATGCGGCGACCGCGAAGGCCAGGCCCACCAGGAATGCCACGTTCAGGTCCTGGGCGAGCAGGCCCAGCCCGATGGCGGCCACCCCGATCCCCGCGGCGGCGACCCGGGCCACAGCCACCTCGCTGCGCTGCTTGGAGCCCGGGCGGCGGAGGGAGGCGTAGAGGTCGTGGGCCACGGAGGCCGAGGAGGCCAGCGTGATTCCGGCGACGACCGCGAGGATGGTCGCGAAGGCCACGGCGGCGACCACGGCGAACAGGATCGTCCCCCCGGTGGATCCCTCACCGCCGCCGAGCACCAGCGCCAGCAGGGGAACAGCGGTGTTCCCGGCGGGATTCGAGGCCCGGACGTCCGCCGTGCCGACCAGCGCCGCCGCACCGAATCCGAGCACGATCGTCATCAGGTAGAAGCTGCCGATGAGGCCGATGGACCAGACGACCGAGCGGCGGGCCGCACGGGCGGTCGGCACGGTGTAGAACCGCGACAGGATGTGCGGCAGTCCGGCCGTGCCGAGCACCAGTGCCAGGCCGAGACTGATGAAGTCGACGCGCGCCGTCCAGCTGCCGCCGTACCGGAGGCCGGGCGAGAGGAACTTCTTCCCGTTCCCGCTGCGGTCGGCGGCGGAGTTGAGCAACTCGTTGATGTTGCCGTGGAAGTGGAGCAGTACGAGCACGGTGAGCACGATCGTGCCCGCCATCAGCAGGACGGCCTTCACGATCTGGATCCAGGTGGTGGCGCGCATACCGCCGAGCGACACGTAGATCACCATGAGCGCGCCGACGCCGATGACGGTCCAGGACCTGGCGGCACCGCTCGTGCCGCCGAGGAGCAGCGCCACCAGGCTGCCCGCGCCCACCATCTGCGCCACGAGGTACAGCACGGAGACCGTGACGGAGGACGTGCCCGCCGCGATCCGGACCGGACGCTCCGCCATCCGCGCCGCCACCACATCGGCCAGGGTGAACCGGCCGCAGTTGCGGACGAGTTCCGCGACGAGCAGCAGCACGACGAGCCAGGCCACCAGGAAGCCGACCGAGTAGAGCATGCCGTCGTAGCCGAAGAGGGCGATCAGGCCGGAGATGCCGAGGAAGGACGCGGCCGACATGTAGTCGCCCGCGATGGCGAAACCGTTCTCCATGGGCGAGAACAGCCGGCCGCCGGCGTAGAACTCCTCGGCCGAACCGTGCCGGTTGCGGCTCACCCAGGTGGTGATGCCGAGCGTCACGGCGATGAAGACGCTGAACAGCACGAGCGCCAGGGTCTGGTGATTGCCGCTCAACGCCCGGCCCCCCGCGTCATCTCCTGCGTCTCCCAGCGCAGATCGAGCGCTGCCCGGTCCCTGCGCAGCCGAGCGTGCCGCGCGTACGCGCCGGTGAGCAGGAACGTCGTGAGGAACTGCCCGAGTCCCGCGACCATCGCGACGTTGACGGCCCCGGCCACCGGTCTGGCCATCAGGCCGGGCGCGGTGACCGCCATGACCACGTAGGCGAGGTACCAGACGAAGAACGCGAGGGTGGCGGGCACGATGAAGCGCCGGTACCGGCGCCGCACCTCCTGGAAGGCCTCGCTCCGCTGTACCTCCAGATAGATGTCCGCCGCACTGCGGCCGCGCTGCGGCACCACGGGGTCAGCCGCCCCGGCGGGCGCGAAGCTTCCCGTACCGTCCAGTTCCCCCCAACCGGAGGCCAGCGCGTCGTACCACGGGTCGTCGAGCCGCATCGCTGCCGACTCGCGCCCTGCTTCCTTCTCCACCGAACAACTCCCCTTGTCCACGGACCACTTCGGCCGCGTACCCAAGAATGGGCAGATCGGGAAGATCCCGGGCACTTCATTCGCGAGACTTCACCTCTTCAGGTGAAGGATGTGCCGGGCGGCCGTGCGAGCCCTCGAACGTACGCGTAGCGGACCGCCTGGGCCCGGTCGCGGAGCCCCGCCTTGGCGAACAGGTTGTTGATGTGGCTCTTCACGGTGGCCTGTGAAATGTGCAGGCCGCGGGCGATCTCCGCGTTGGACATCCCCTCGGCGATCAGGACGAGCACCTCCGCCTCACGGGGGGTCATCCCGTCGGGAAGCTCCGGCTCGCCGGCCCCGGCCGGTGGCAACGGCCCCGTGGTGACCTGCTCCAGCAGCCGGCGCTGCACGGCGGGCGAGAGCCCGGCCTCGCCCGAGAGGACCGCCTCGATGGCCCGCACGATCTCGTCGCCCCCGGCGTCCTTGGTGAGATAGCCGCGGGCGCCCGCCCTGAGTGCGGGGAAGAGTGAGTCGTCCTCGGCGAAGGTCGTCAGCACCACGACCTGGGTGGCGGGATAGTCCTTGCGGATCCGGCGCGTTGCCTCCACACCGTCGCACCGAGGCATTCTCAGGTCCATCAGGACCACGTCCGGCGAGTGCTCGGCGACCAGGGCGACGGCCTCCTCGCCGTCCTTCGCCGACCCGATCACCTCGATCCCGGGAAGCAGGCCCAGCAGCATGACGATTCCCTCGCGCACCACCGACTGGTCGTCGGCCACCACCACCCGCGCGCTCACGCGGGCACCCGCAGACTCACCACGAACCCCTCCTCGCCGGGACCGGCCTCCAGCGTGCCGTCGAGCAGTTCGGCGCGCTCCCGCATTCCCAGCAGACCGTATCCGGAGCCACTGACAGCGAGGTCGGTCTCAGGACTTCTGCCGCCCCGGTCGCTGACCTCCAGCGCGATCCCGTCCGGCAGGTACTGCAGGCGGATGCGCACCCTGGCCCCCGGCGCGTGCTTGCGCACGTTGGTCAGCGCCTCCTGTGCGACGCGCCGGACCGTCTGCGAGGCCTCGGCGGTCAGCGTCCGGCGCTTCCCCTCCACCCTGACCTCGGCCGGCTCGCCGGCCACCAGCTGCCGCAGGAAGTCCTCCACCGGCGAGACCTCGCCGCGAAGGGCGGAGAGCGCCTGACGGGTCTCCGCGAGCCCCTCACGGGCCATGGAGCGGGCCGCGACGACCCGCTGCAGGACGTTGTCCCGGAACTCCCCCGCAGGCTCCCTCTCGATCAGCAGCCGCGCCGCCTCCAGGTGGACCAGCTGAGCGGAGAGGCTGTGGGCGAGCACGTCGTGGATCTCCCGGGCGATCCTGGACCGCTCGTCCAAGGCCGCCGTCTCGGCCTCCGCGACCCGCGCGGCCCGCTCCTGAGCGAGAAGCCGTCGCGCGCTGCCCCGGGCCTCGGCGTCCAGGCGCAGCACATAGCCCGCGAGGCAGAGCCCCGCCGTGGTCACGGCCGTGGACAGCCAGTTGTCGGTGTCCACCACCGCGTACGCGCCCAGCGCCACCGCCGTGGACGGGATTCCCGCCACCAGCGGCAGCCGCTCCAGAGCCGTGACCGCGCAGCCGCACCAGAGCACCACCGCCGGCACCGTGGCGCCGGCCTCCTGTGCCCCGAACGCAGCCACCATCAGCAGGGCCAGCGCACCCAGGGAGAGCCAGAGCCGGTTCTCCAGACTGGTCCGGAAGAAGGCCACCGCGAGCACCGCGCAGCCGAGCACCCCGATCAGGCCGACCCCGATCTCCCAGGGCTCGAACAGCCCGCCGGTGAAGGTCCCCCAGAGCATCAGGGTGAGCAGCCCGGCCCGGACGGACCACGCGATGACGATCCGTGAGCGGGCTCTCCTCTCCCGAGAGAGAGCCTCCCGTGAAGGCCAGCTCGTCCACGAAGCGGGTGTCACACACGGTCCTTCCATGCCTGCCGGAGCGGCACGCGGTCAGCGGTCACACCGTACGACGCCGGTATCCCGGCGGCCCGCCGCACCAGCACCCCGCCACGCACCAGCAGCGTCAGCGCGAGGGCCATCATCAGGGCGGAGCTGCCCTGATGTACGCCCAGCGCCGCTGCTGCCCCGTAGAGGGCCACCCTCAGCAGCAGGCCCCCGGCCCAGACGTAGCCGGTGGCCTTGGTCCCCTTGCTCCACAGGGAGCCATCCTCCGCACGCCAGAGCCGGGCCGTCCATCCCCAGGCCGCGCCCATCACCAGCCCCACGGCGAGCTCGGCTCCCAGGACGAGCACGGAGAGTGTCTCGTGGTGCTGGTCCACCAGTCCGGGCTCGCGCAGCGCCATGACGAACAGGACACCGGGCAGGACCCACCAGCGCCGGTCGCCGGAGATCCGGCGGGCCGAGCACTGGCGGACCACTACGAGTGCGATGACCGCGACGATCACCAGGACATTGACGAGCCCGGACATGGGAGCCTCCGAATGGCGGGAAGTTCTTCGACTCCGACGCTACGGAAACGGCCAGGTCAGGGGATCGGCCCAGGGGTTGAACGTGGGTGGAGCCGCCGTCTGCACCCAGGGGTGGAGACGACGGCTCCGGTGTCGTGCGGGCCGGTCGTGCGCCGGCCACGGACTCAGACGTCGATGCGCGAGCGGTCCAGTGTGGCGGCCGAGCTGGTGATGAATTCCTTGCGGGGCGCCACCTCATTGCCCATCAGCAGATCGAAGACCTGCTCGGACGACTCCAGGTCGCCGATGTTGATCCGCCGCAGGGTGCGGAAGCGCGGGTCCATCGTGGTCTCCGCCAGCTGGTCGGCGTCCATCTCGCCCAGACCCTTGTAGCGCTGGATCGAGTCCTTGTACCGGACGTTCTTGCGCTGGAGCTCCAGCAGCCGCTGGCGCAGCTCGTTGTCCGAGTACGTGTAGATGTACTTGTCCTGGCCCTTCTTCGGCTGGACAAGCTCGATCCGGTGCAGCGGGGGCACCGCGGCGAAGACCCGCCCCGCCTCGACCATGGGCCGCATGTACCGCTGGAAGAGGGTCAGCAGCAGGATCCGGATGTGGGCGCCGTCCACGTCGGCGTCGACCAGCAGGACGATCTTGCCGTAGCGGGCGGCGTCGATGTCGAAGGTCCGCCCCGACCCCGCTCCTATGACCTGGATGATCGCGCCGCACTCGGCGTTCTTCAGCATGTCCGACACGGACGCCTTCTGAACGTTGAGGATCTTGCCGCGGATCGGCAGCAGGGCCTGGAACTCGCTGTTCCGGGCCAGTTTGGCGGTGCCGAGCGCGGAGTCGCCCTCCACGATGAACAGCTCGCTGCGCTCGACGTCGTCACTGCGGCAGTCGGCGAGCTTCGCGGGGAGCGAGGAGGACTCCAGGGCCGTCTTCCGGCGCTGCGCGTCCTTGTGCTGGCGGGCCGCGATCCGGGTGCGCGCGGCGGCCACCGCCTTGTCCAGGACCGCCCTGGCCTGGGCCTTCGCATCGCGCTTGGTGGACGTCAGGAAGGCCTTGAGCTCCTTGGCGACGACGTTGGCGACGATCCGGTTGGCCGCGGAGGTCCCGAGCACCTCCTTGGTCTGCCCCTCGAACTGGGGCTCGGCCAGCCGCACGGTCACGACTGCGGTAAGGCCCTCCAGGGCGTCGTCCTTGACGATGTCGTCCTCGGCGACGCGAAGGATCTTCGCCGAACGGAGCACTTCGTTGACCGTCTTGGTCACCGAGCGTTCGAAGCCGGTCACATGGGTGCCGCCCTTGGGGGTGGCGATGATGTTGACGAAGGACTTGAGGGTGGTGTCGTAGCCGGTGCCCCAGCGCATGGCGATGTCGACGACCAGCTCCCGGGTGACCTCGGTGGCCGTCATGTGGCCGCGCTCGTCGAGGACGGGCACGGTCTCCTTGAACGTGCCCTGCCCGGAAAGGCGCAGGGTGTCGCAGACGGCCTTGTCCTGGGCGAGGTAGTCGCAGAACTCGCTGATCCCGCCGTCGAAGCGGAACGTCTCCTCGGTCTTGCCCTCCCCGTTCAGACCCCGCTCGTCGCGCACGACGATGCTGAGACCGGGGACGAGGAAGGCGGTCTGGCGGGCCCGCTGGTGGAGCCTGTCCAGATCGAGCTTGGCGTCCTTGAGGAAGATCTGCCGGTCGGCCCAGTACCGCACCCTGGTACCGGTGCGCGCCTTCGGGACCCGCTTGCCCTTGAGCAGCCCGCTGGCCGGGTCGAAGGGGCTGTCCGGCCCCTGCTCGGTGAACATGCCGGGGACCCCGCGGCGGAAGCTGATCGAGTGGGTCGCGCCGTGGAGGTCGACCTCCACGTCGAGCCGGGCGGAGAGGGCGTTCACGACGGAGGCGCCCACGCCGTGGAGACCGCCGGAGGCCGCGTACGCGCCACCGCCGAACTTGCCTCCGGCGTGCAGCTTGGTCATCACGACCTCGACACCGGACAGGCCGGTCTTGGGCTCCGCGTCTACGGGGATACCTCGGCCGTTGTCGCGGACCTCGACGGAGTTGTCGTCGTGGAGGATGACCTCGATGTGATCGCAGTAACCGCCGAGAGCCTCGTCGACGGAGTTGTCGATGATCTCCCAGAGGCAGTGCAAGAGGCCGCGGCTGTCGGTGGACCCGATGTACATACCAGGGCGCTTGCGAACCGCTTCGAGCCCCTCGAGTACGAGCAGATGCCGCGCGGTGTAGTTGGAACCGTCTTGGTCTGCTCCGGTCAGCAGCGCAGTGGACGGCACGGACGTATCGGCGGTCACGCGGTTCGCTCCTCGCTGAATTTCATTTGGGGCCCAGTGGGTAACGGGCTCGGCTTCGGTTGCCGCTGAGAGGGTACCGAGGCCTGGTAGAGCGGGTGTAACGCCACCCCAGGAGAACCCTCACAGTAGTCCAGCCTCGCATGCACGTTCGATCCCTCGTCTGAGTGACGTGCACATCACGTTCCCTTCCAGGCATGAACCATTTAGGCTCCGGGCACGTCCTCATGAACAAGTCGGCAAGCCAGCCGTCCGGACGGACCCACCAAGACAAGCAACGCGAAACCGTAGCGCCACGCAATACGGCACATTCGCCGCGAACCGGCAACAGACAGCCATCCCGAGAAGAAGTTTCGAAGAAAAGCCACGAGCGGGAACGTTTTCGGCCTGGTTGGATGTTGACCCTGGTACGACAGCTCGTCGAGCTAGAGAAGAGGCGACGTGACTACTGTTCTGACCCCCGCGAGCCCGCTGACCGCAGCAGACCGCTGTGACCGTTGCGGCGCCCAGGCATACCTGCGCGTCGTCCTGATCAGTGGCGGTGAACTGCTCTTCTGCGCCCACCACGGTCGCAAGTTCGAGCCGGAACTCAAGAAGATCGCCGCGGAAATACAGGATGAGACGGATCGGCTGACGGCCGTGCAGGCCCAAGCCGCCGAAGAGGAACAACACTGACACCTCGCATCCACGACGAGCCAGGGGCCGGTCCCGTACCGACCGACGGGCGGCTCCCTCCACCGGAGGGAGCCGCCCGTTCTCGTACTCGGAGCCGCGACGGTCAGTCGGCGTCCGCAATCCACTCGATGGCGGCGGAGATCCGCGTATAGACCCCGGGGCTCCCGGCCCGACCGCAGCCCGCCCCCCAGGAGACCAGCCCCACAAGCCGCCCATGGGCCACCAGAGGGCCTCCGCTGTCGCCCTGGCAGGCGTCGTACCCGCCCTGCGGTTCGCCCGCACAGAGCATCGCTGAGGCCTCGTACGTGCCGTTCCCGCCGCCCGGGTAGGCCTCCTCGCACGAGCTGTCCGGCAGAATGCTCACATTCGCGGACCGGAGTGACGAGGCGTAGTCACCGTTACCCGTGGTGTCCCCCCACCCGTAGACGACCGCGGCGGCGCCCGCCCGGTACCCGTCGTCACCGGCTTGGGCCATCGGGATCACGTCCTGCTCGGGCAGCGCCTCGGCGAGGGTCAGCACCGCGACGTCCCCGCTGTTGGTGGTGGCGTCGAACCCGGGGTTGACCCACGTACCGCTCACCGCGATCTCCTTGCCGCCGGAGCCGTTCAGCTCGTCCCGGCCGGAGATGATCCGCAGATCTTGCACCTGGCTGACATCGCTCCCGAGCGCCTCACTGCTGAGGCAGTGCGCGGCCGTCAGCACCTTCTTCGGCTCCACCGCCACGGCGCCGCAGAACTGGCCGGCGCGGGCATCCCCGAACCGGCTGCGACTGGAGAGCGCCACCACCCACGGGCTGTCCTTGACATGAGCGGGCTGCCCCCCGATGACGATGCTGTCCGCGACGGCCGAGGCCGGGGCCGCAAGCGGTATCACGGCCGCGGCAGCGGTGAGGGCGAGCGCCCCGGTCATGGTGCGGACGACGGTACGGGACATACGTACTCCTGACTCTGTGATGGACCATGCCTACCCAGAGTCATTCCGCCGACGCCGATCCGCACCCCCACATAGGCCGAGGGCCCGCATCCCTGTGGGATGCGGGCCCTCGTTCCGGATACTCCCCGACCTAGTCGAGGTAGTCGCGCAGCACCTGCGAACGCGACGGGTGACGCAGCTTCGACATGGTCTTCGACTCGATCTGCCGGATGCGCTCACGCGTCACCCCGTAGACCTTGCCGATCTCGTCCAGCGTCTTCGGCTGTCCGTCGGTGAGACCGAAGCGCATGGAGACCACACCGGCCTCACGCTCGGAAAGGGTGTCGAGCACCGAGTGCAGCTGCTCCTGGAGGAGCGTGAAGCTGACCGCGTCGGCCGGGACGACCGCCTCGGAGTCCTCGATGAGGTCACCGAACTCGCTGTCCCCGTCCTCACCCAGCGGGGTGTGGAGGGAGATCGGCTCGCGGCCGTACTTCTGGACCTCGATGACCTTCTCGGGGGTCATGTCGAGTTCCTTGGCCAGCTCCTCCGGGGTGGGCTCGCGGCCCAGGTCCTGGAGCATCTGACGCTGCACACGCGCGAGCTTGTTGATGACCTCGACCATGTGCACCGGGATACGGATGGTGCGGGCCTGGTCGGCCATGGCGCGGGTGATCGCCTGACGGATCCACCAGGTGGCGTACGTGGAGAACTTGTAGCCCTTGGTGTAGTCGAACTTCTCGACCGCGCGGATCAGACCGAGGTTGCCCTCCTGGATCAGGTCCAGGAAGAGCATGCCGCGGCCGGTGTACCGCTTGGCCAGCGAGACCACGAGACGGAGGTTGGCCTCCAGCAGGTGGTTCTTGGCGCGGCGGCCGTCCTCCGCGATGATCTCCAGCTCGCGCTTGAGCTTCGGCGCGAGCTTGTCGGAGTTCGCCAGCTTGTCCTCGGCGAACAGGCCCGCCTCGATGCGCTTGGCGAGCTCGACCTCCTGCTCGGCGTTGAGGAGCGGGACCTTACCGATCTGCTTCAGGTAGTCCTTGACCGGGTCGGCCGTGGCGCCGGCGACGGCGACCTGCTGCGCAGGTGCGTCGTCCTCGTCGTCGTCGGAGAGGACGAAGCCCTTGTTCTCGCCCTCGCCCTCCTCTTCCTCACCCTTGCCGGCCTTGACTTCCTCGGCTGCGTCGTCGCCGTCGAGGGCTTCGTCGTCCTGCTTGCCGGCCTTCTTGGCCGCGGTCTTCTTGGCCGCCGTCTTCTTCACGGCGGTCTTCTTGGCAGCCGTCTTCTTGGCTGCCGCCTTCTTCGCGGGGGCGGCCGCGGTGGCGTCATCGGCCACCACGTCCACGGTCTCGGCGGACGGAGCGGCGGTGGCCGCGACGGTACGCGTCACGGTGGTCTTGGCCGCGACAGTCTTGGTGGCGGTGCGCTTGACCGGGCTCTTGGCTGCGACGCTCTTGCGGGCGCGCTTGGACGGCTCCGCGGCACTGACCATCAGCGTCACACCCTCTTCCTCGAGGATCTGGTTGAGGCTGCGCAGAACGTTCTTCCACTGGGTTGGCGGAATCTGGTCAGCCTCGAAGGCCCGACGCACGTCATCGCCGGCGATCTGCCCATCAGCCTTTCCCCGCTCGATGAGCGCCATCACAGATTCGGACTCGGCGATCTCCGGCGGGAGCGTACGGGATGTGCTGGCCGACACGAACAACCTCTCGGAACGATGGAAACGGCTTCCGGCCCGGCCCCGGAGAGGGCTGAACCGACGACCGTCGGCTGGGAGTGTGCCGACGGCGCGGGCTATGCCTCAGAACTGCACAGCGCACTGAGTGGCTGCTGTATTCCTTCCGCGGCGGTCACCTCTTAAGTCATCGCGCTGTTTCGAGGAGTGTTACGCCCAATCCGCGTGGCCCGAGTCACACCCCATTTCCGACGAACGCGACCACGAGGGGCATCCCCCCACAATTATGCCGCCGGACCGCGGAGGCCCGGCGGCACACGGCCGGTACACCCGCCAAGTGCAGCGCTCAGTGCTCGCGCTCGCGCGGGGCCGGCACCACCGGTTCGGCCGACTCCGCCTCCAGCGGGAGCACGAGCAGCTGGCGCATGGCCGATTCGGCGCCTGCGGAGTCGCCTGACGCGAGGGCCTCGACGATCCGCGCGTGGTGGCCGAGCGATCCCTCGTTCGGGCGGTCACAACCGGTCACCGGGCCACCCGAGACATGCAGGGCGGCGGAGACGATGCCGGAGAGGTGCTCCAGCATGCGGTTGCCCGCGGCCTGGATCAGCAGGGCGTGGAACTCCGCGTCGGCGCGGGCGCAGGTGATCACATCCCCCTGTCCGAGTGCGTGCCCCATGATCTCGACCATGTCGGCAAGGCGCTGCTGAAGATCATCCCGGCCGTGGCCCGCGGCGAGGCTGGCGGCGAGGGGTTCGATCGTCCACCGGAGCTCATTGAGCTCACGACGCTGGTCGTCGCGCTGCGGGCCGAAGGCGCGCCATTCGATGATGTCGGGGTCGAGCAGATTCCAGTCACTGACAGGCCTGACCCTGGTACCCACATTGGGCCGGGCACTCACCAGCCCCTTCGCCTCCAGCACGCGCAGCGACTCCCGCACGACGGTGCGGGAGACCTCGAAACGCTGACCGATCTCCTCCGGCACCAAGGGGCGGTCCGCGCCCAGATCTCCGGAAACGATCATCTGTCCCAGCTGCTGGACAAGTTGGCCGTGGAGGCCTCGGCCACGGCTGGCCGATCCCCGCCGGCCCACCCTGCCGAGCTCATTGTCGGTACCGCCCCAGGAACGAATGGCGGCACGCTCGCCGGCCGGCGTCTCCGCGTAGGGGTAACGGTCGAGTTCGCCCGAGCCGGCGAGGCCGGAGTCGGCAGTGCGGGCGGCGGTCATCATGGTGTGCGCAAGGGTACTCACGCATCCTTTGTCGGCGCGGCTCAGCCACCCCTTGAGGTCTTTGGTGAAAAGCACACGAAAGGGTGATCGGCACCCGCTTCCCAATTGACGCCTTATCGTCGCAAAACGGGCATTTCAACTGGAGTTGTGGGACTTTTGGCGTTCCGACGCCACCCCGTGATCACCAACGCACCCTGCCGCGAACACTGGTGAACAGATACGCACAGATGAGGACTGACAACGACAGGGCCAATGCGGTTCCCACCGGATGCTCCACGACCCGCATCGCGGCCAGTACCCACCGGTCCGTCTCGTGCGGCCACTGCGGCCAGACCAGCTCCCGCAGCCGCCCCGGAAGTCCGGTCGTCGAACGCACGGTCGGAGCCTTCGGGATCCTCTGGACGAGCGGAACCATCAGTACCGGAACGGCGAGCACCGCGGCCACACCCGCCGCCGTCACCCGGAACACCCCGGCAGCCAGCAGCCCGGCCCAGGCGCAGCCGATGGTCAGGCCCGACCAACTCACGGCCAGCGACATCACATTCGGCGGAATCCGGAGCAAGTCCCCGCCGTACACGAGGCGAAGGGACGCCGCAGAGGCCAGCACGACGAGCAGGGCGAGCAGCAGAGCGACGCCGGCGGACACCGCGAGCTTGGCGAGGAGCAGCCCGAGGCGGCGGGGCACGGTGCCGCGCCCGGCGGCGAGAGCGGGATAGCGGAACTCGTCGCCGAAGGACAGCGCCCCCAGCAGCCCCGCACAGATCGCGGCGGGCGGCAGCGGAAGCAGGGAGGGCCAGGCGGCAAGCACGTTGGGCAACGGCGTACGGCCGTCGCGGGCGAGCAGTACGGAGATCCCGGCCGATGCGATCAGGGCGACGGCCATGATCAGGGTCGTCGTCCTGACCCCGAAGAGGCGGCGCAGTTCGTAACGCACCGGACGCAGCGGACCACGGGCGGGCCGCCGCTTGATCGGCGGCGGAAGACCCGGCCCGGCAGGGGTGGTGGGGTGCGCGGCTCTCGCGGCGCGGGTGGTGGGGTGCGCGGCGCTCGCGGTGAGGGCGGCTTTCACCGCGGGGGCAGCGGGGGTGGTGGGGTGCGCCGTGTCGGTGGTGGCATGCGCGGTGGTGGTGGCGTGCGCGGTGGAGCCGGTCCCTGTGCCGCCCCGCCCGGTTGTGCGGTGGGCCGGGCCCCCCGGAGCCGTGTGACCTGCGGCCGGGCCGGTGTCTCCGATCTCGTCGGCGAGCTGGTGAACGGGAAGCCCGTGCCGGAACGCCGTGTCACCGATCTCCGCGCAGCTGCTGCCGTAGACGGAGAGCCGGCTGCTGCTCGCCTCGGTGACGACCTCGACGGAACGCCGGGCCGCCCGTGCCTCGCGGCTCACGATCGCGGCAAGGCGGGCGGCGTGCGGGGAACGGACCGCGACGCGGGGACGGAGCCGGGTGCGTGCGAACTCCGCGACGTCCTGGTCGGCGATGAGCCGCCCGGCATCGATGGACACCACATGCCCGGCCACCTGCCCCGCCGACCTCGCGGCCTCCTTGGCGTCACTGGTGGTGTAGAGCACCGTGCCGCCCCTGGCGGCATGAGCCCGCAGCAGCCCGTGCAGCCAGTCGGCCTCCCGCGCGTCGAGGCCCTCCGTGGGTTCGTCGAGGATGAGCGTGTGCGGGTCGCCGAGCAACGCGGAGGCGAGGGCCAGCCTCCGGTCCATACCCGGGGAGAGCGACGCGATGCGCTGGTCGCCGAGCCCGGCCAGGCCGACGGTGTCGAGCAGTTCGTCGGCCCTGGACGCCGGGACGCCCGCCGCGGCGCACAGCATGCGGAGCTGCCCCCGGGCGGTTCGGACCGGGTGGCCCGGCACGTCCCCGAGGACCACTCCCACCTCACGGGCGGGGTGCGCGACACGGTGCAGAGCTCTGCCGCGGAAGTAGGTGATTCCCCGGCCCGGATCGAGTTCGAGCATCAGCCGCAAGGCCGAGGTCTTACCGGAGCCCCGCGCGCCCAGGAGAGCGGTGACGCGGCCGGAGCGGGCCTCGAACGTGAGGTCGTCCACGGCGGGCGGTAGTCCGCGGTGGCGGGCGCTGGTGAGTCCGATGGCCTGGAGCATCGCTTCTCTCGCACGAGGTGAGACCGCTCGACGGCAGTGGGTACCGCAGAAAGATAACCCGACATATAGGACTTTCCGCGCAATGCCGCGTCCACGGCGTTCCGGCCTGCCTGCGCGCGGCTCGAGGCGGCTGCCGCGCCCCTTCACCTCACCCCGGATACAGGCACGCACCGCTCGTACGGCACGGGCGTGGACGAGCCCGACGCCGCAGGGATCAGACCTCGGGCCGGAGCATCGGCGGGTTGAGTACGGTGGCCGCGCCCGACCGGAAAAGCTGCGCCGGGCGCCCGCCCTGCCTGGTGGTCGTGCCGCCGGAGGGCACCAGGAAGCCGGGGGTGCCCGTCACCTTGCGGTGGAAGTTCCTCGGGTCGAGCACGACGCCCCAGACCGCTTCGTACACCCGGCGCAGCTCGCCGACCGTGAACTCCGGCGGGCAGAAGGCGGTGGCGAGCGAGGAGTACTCGATCTTGGAGCGGGCCCGCTCCACCCCGTCGGCCAGGATCCGCGCGTGGTCGAAGGCCAACGGCGCCGAGCGTTCGCCGTCGCGGCCGAATCCGCCCTCGGGTCCGAGCAGGTCCCCGACAGGCGCCCAGCGCGCACTGTTCGCGTCCCCGCCCGCCCGGGGGGCCGGCAGGTCAGGTGCCAGCGCGAGATGGGCGACGCTGACGACCCGCATCCGCGGGTCGCGCCCGGGGTCGCCGTAGGTGGCGAGCTGTTCGAGATGAGCACCGTTCCCGACGGCCGGAACCGCAGCGTCGTGCGCGGAGAGCCCGGTCTCCTCGACGAGCTCACGCGCCGCGGCGGCGCCCAGGTCCTCATCGGCTTTGACGAAGCCGCCGGGCAGCGCCCACCTGCCCTGGAACGGTGACTCGCCTCGTCGCACCACCAGCGCGCAGAGCGCGTGACGGCGCACTGTGAGCACGACCAGGTCGACTGTGACAGCGAAGGGCGGGAAGGTCGACGGGTCGTAGGGCGGCATGTCGTGATCATAGTCGTCTGCCTGACGATAAACACTCCCTTCGTCGCGCTCTTCATCCGTCCCGACACCGGCTCGCATGGCCCCGGCCGCACGCCGCCCCGCGCTCCCCCGCGCCTCGGGGCCCAGCGGCCGGGGGCCCATACCGCGCCTGCCGTCATCGGCGGGTCCTGGCCCCCCGACGGCCGAGCGTCCGGGGCTGACGGCCCTGTCCGGCGCGGCGCCGGCCGGTCGCTCCGGGCCCGGCGGGACCCTGCCGCGTCCCGCGCTGCCCGGCCGCCTGAGCGCGTACGGAACGGGCCCCCGCGACCCGTCCCGTGCGATGGCCCCGCCGTACCGTCCGCGTGGCGCGTTCGCCGCGCAGGCAGCGCCGCAGCGTCTCCGGGTCGAGGCCCTGGTTGCAGGCCTCGTGCAGCAGCTGGGCGAAGGTGTACCCGGGGTCCAGCCGCAGCGCGAGGCCCAGCGCGACCCGTGCGGCCGGCTCGTCACCGGTGGACCACGCGACCCAGCCCGCCAGGGTCAGCGGAGCCGCCGCGTGCTCGACGTACGGCGCGACACAACGGCGGGCCAGAGCTCGCCACAGCCTCAGCGCCGACTCCGCCTCGGGCCCTTCCATCCATTCCGCGGCCCGGTCACGGACCTCCCGGTCCTGGAGGCCGAGAATCACCGCGGCGGCCTCCTCATGACCGATCAGCCGGTCGTCGTTGAGGTCGGACAGCGAGGGCATCGCCGCAGGCGTCGCCCCGAGGCGTTTCATGAGCTCCCGGGCGAGCTTCAAGGTGGATCCGCCGAGCTCCCTGCGCCCTTCCTCATCGAGCAGCTTCGGCAGCAGCGCAGCCCCCACCCGGTCGAGCGCCTGCTGCTGCTCCCTGGCCGCCGCAGCTGCCAGGGGCGCCAGCCTCGCCTCCATCTCACGCAGCGACCCGCGCACTTGAACGCCCGCGTACGTGGCTGCCGCAGCCATGACCGAGGTGCCCGGCACGACCAGCGGAGTGCCATCGACCGGACAGCACCGGGCGTCGGGGCAGCAATAGGACCAGTAGCGGTCGCCGGCGATGCAGAGCGCCTCGAGCACCGGCACGTCCAGTGCGCCACAAGCGGTGCGCAGTCGCTGGGCGAAGGGCCGCAGCCGCTCCATGACCTGGTTGCCGGTCTCTGCGCCGGCGGGATCCTGGCAGAGGAAGATGACGATCGCGTCGGGCCGGTCGCCACGCCGCTCGCTCCCCTTGATCAGGCACTCCGCAAGCTGCTCGGCAACCGATGGCCACTCCTGCGCGGACTGCGGAATACCGAGCCTGAGCCGCCCGCCGAAGCGGCCCCGGCCACCGTGCAAAGCGACCATGACCACGCTGTCGTTCGGATGGAATCCCATGAGATACGGGAGTGCGTCGGCCAGCTCGGCCGGGCCTCGCAGGGTGATCTGCTGCTCGTCGGACGGACCGGTGGATTCGTGGTGCTTGTTCATGCGATGACGGTCTCGTGCCGGGCAGGAATCCGCGACCCCCTGTGGATAAGTTATCCACAGGGGTCGTGCGGTCGTTCGCGGTTTGTCGTACCCATCGGGTTGCATGGGTTCATGACCATCGCAGACCGTGCAGAGTGCAGGGGCTTGGGCCGGCTCCGTGCCGGAGGGCTGAGGACCAGTGGCGGGGCGAGCCGGGCGAGCCGGAAAAGGTGCTGGGCCCGCTCCGGCTCGGCACGGTCTACCTGGCCGGACCGCACATCGCAGGCCTCTCCTCGTGGTCGGCTCCGTGATCGAACGAGACGGCCGCTCTAGGTTGCGACAGAAAACCGCCTGCGGGACAGGCGTCCGGCTCCCCAGGCGATGGCGAGGGCGGTGCTGACGATGGCGGCACCGATCGGTGAGCCGGTAACTGACGTGACCCATGGGGCGCCGGCCACCAGGATCGCGAGGATGTGCCGGGGGCGGGCGCCCGGGGCCGCTGTGCGGATGACGATCAGCAGCATGACGGGACCGAGTTGCTGGATCGCTCCGAGAAAGAAGTTCCTGTCGCCCGAAAGCGCCGCACAGAGGGATGGCAGCCAGGTGATGACGGCGTAGGCCGCAGCCGGCCGACGGTCATCTCTGCCTGGTACGACCCCTGCGGGCATCACCACCACGAGGGCCAACAGCGGGATGAGCCAGGCGGATCCCTGGGCCCCTGCAATCAGCGCCGTGAGGGAGAGCGCCGCGAGTACCCGGGACATCGGCCAACGCCCCAGGCAGGCAACCGCTCCGGCTGCCAGCACGGCCATGTAGACCGCTGTGCCGAGGGGATCCAAACCGGCCGCGCTCCCGCCACGCATTGCGTCCGCCACGGCGGCGGTCAGCCCGGCGGCGGCGATCGCCCCGGCAGCCGCCAGGGCGTACGGAGCCGTGGCCACCAGGAAGCGGCCGGCCCGGTGGCTGGAGCCGGTATGCGTCCTCACACGCAACGCGTGTGCCGCGATGTCCAGTTGCTCAAGATGTGCGGCAGTCGCTGAGGCGCCCTCCACGGCATCCCGGTACATCTGCAGGATCTCGGCGCCATGGCTTGCCCGATATCGGCGTGGGTAGAGAGACAGGACACGGGAGGAGTGCCGGGCGTCAGTCATGCGGGGGCTCCGGTCGGTTCGGTTATGGCTTGCTTGAGGCGTCGGGTGGCCTCGCGAGCGCCGGCAGTGATGCGCCGAACCTCTGCGGCGAGGCCGTTTCGACCGGTGCGCGTGAGCGTGTACGTACGCCGGGGCCTCCCCGCGATCCACTCCAGCGCGAAGGAACCAATCACGCCTTCCCCCTGAAAGCGCTCGATGGACCCGTAGAGCGTCCCGGTGCGCAGCCGCACGCGGCCCTGAGGAATCGTCAGCACTTCCTGAGCCGGCGCGTAGCCGTGTCTGGGCCTGTCGGCCAGAACCGTGAGTATGAGCAGGGTCGGTTCCCGCACGGCTCTGCCGCGATCAACCATAGTACGTTCACCTGACTATTGAAAAGCGGTTGACCAGCACCATCTCGTTCCGAACAGTCCGCACCGCATGACGGCCCGAACGAGACTGCCCAGCAGCGGCACGGGCGGCGACCGCCGCCGTGCGGCAGCCGCGGCCGAACGCAAAAAAGGAAGCCTCTCGAGCAGTAACGTCCGCTCGTCGCCGCTGTCGTTGGCGCCGGTGCGGGCGGCCTGCAGCAGTGCGGTGGACAGCGACATGACGTCGGCCGGCTCGCGTCATCCACCTCGGCCGACGCCGCTTACGTCCCCACGGCACACCAGCCTTCGATGCCACCTCTCCGCGGCTGCCGGGCCATGCGGACTTCCACTACGGCAGGCAGCGCCACTCCCCCGGCCCCGCGAGGACCTGGACAAGAAGCCACTTAGACGGGAAAAACACAACTTCGACATCGCCCGCACAGGCAGCTACCTTCTCCTGGGCTTCGGCGGTCACACACGGTCGCATAGAGGTTACTTCAGGTAGGCCGCCTGCGACGAGAGGAGTTGCTTACGCCCCACAAGCCCTCGCCCCATGCATAGGCCACCGAACCGGGACCACCGCAGGCACACCCCACCAGGGAGAGACGCATGCCCCATCTTGTTCTGTACACATTCGGCGTCCTGAAGGCACCTCTCGCCGACCCCGCACCCCTCACACGCGAGTTCCACGACGGCGCCGATGCCATCTACCAGAAGATCAGCCAGCACCCCGGATACCTTGCTCATGCACAAGCCGCAGAAGGTGATCAGGGCTCGCACTTCGACTTGGACTGGGGTACATGGGGAGAGTTCGCCGTACCGACCTGGTACGGCAAGGGCCGTACCGCGGAAACCACCGCCCTGGCCGCGACCCTCTCACTCTGGACCGGCCTGCGCCCCGCCTTCGACGCCATCTACACCGGTCTGCACCGTGCAGCGCTGAACAGGCGTTACGACTGGTTCGAGAGGACTGGACACCCGCCTTACGCGTTCTGGTGGGTCTCCGACGGCGTGATCCCCACCTGGCAGGACGGGGTTTCGAGGCTGGAACACCTCGACGAGCACGGCTCCGCACCGCACGCCTTCGCCTTCCAGCACCCGTTCGCCCCGGACGGAACTCCGATGAAGACCAAAGACGTCGGACCGAGGAGCGACCGGGTTCACTGACAAAGAGGTCCGCAGGTTGGCCCACCGTGCGACGGGTGGAATTCGGACGCCGACCGGGCGGCACGCAGACATCAGCACGCTTCTAAGGTGGTCTGATGTTCGATCGTTTGGAGATCAAGGTGTTGCCGCCGGGAAACCGGTTCGCGGCTCAGGTGCGGCTCCGGGTCAGCAGCGAGGACATCGTTGAAGGGGCTGTCGGTGAGGGCGGCCGCGGGCCCTACGCCGCCGATCTGCTCCCGGCGGGGCGGCCCAGCCCTTTGCGGGCGACCAACGAGGCTCGCCGCCTGGAGCTGGGAGAACCGGAGTGCACCGGCGGTTGCTGCGGCTTCCTGTCCGTGACCGTGCAGCGATTCGGGGAGATCGTGAAGTGGTCGGACTGGGTGGTTCCGAGGGCGGCGCACACGGGCGAACCCTCCCCTCCACCAGAGTTCCATTTCGACGCGCGTCAGTACGACACCGAAGTGGCTCGCGCTGAGGCGGCCCGCTGGTGGCAGGTGCACCCATAGTCCCAGCACCGCCGGTGCGTGGACTCTTTCCGGCCCCGCGTCCGTGGTCAGCGGGGTGCCGATCCCGCTCGGGGATCGTCACCGCTCAGATGCTTGCCGTCGACTGCGGCCCGCTATTCGCGGGGACCCCGGGCGCTGCCGCAATCGGCCTCCGAGCCGTCGGCACCGGCGTCCTTCTGGTGGCCGCGGCGGGCGTCGCGGTCGAAGATGCCCATGATCTCGCACGGTCCGCCCTCGGCGCCGATGGCGTGCGGCATCATCGTGGGGAACTCCGCGGCCTGGTTGGTCTCGACGCGAAAGCGCCGGTGGCCGAGCATGAGGATGGCGGTACCGGACAGCACCACCAGCCATTCACGGCCGGGGTGGGCGCGCATGCGGGCCGGGTTGTCGGGCGGCGGGCCGGTCATCCGCTGACGCATCACGCTCATACCGGGGTCGCCCTTCACGGGCCAGCGCATCAGGCCGCGCGCGCCGTCGATCGTCGGGCTGACGACGACATCGTCGGCGGCGTTCTCCACGAGCTGGTCCAGGGTGGTGTCCAGCGCGCGGGCGAGGGTGACCAGCTGATCGAGTGCGAGGCGGCGCTGACCGTTCTCGATACGACTCAGTGAGGACTGGCTGAGGTTGGCGCGGGTGGCCAGCTCCTCCAGTGACCAGCCATGCGCGGTGCGCAGCGCGCGGATCCTTTTGCGTACGAGGCTGTCCAGCTGTCCATCGTCTTGCGTCATAGGCAAAATGATATGCCCTTGATGCAACGCGGGTTTAACGTCGAACGCAGATGGTCCAGCACGGGGGGCCACGTACGACGAAAGGGCGCGACATGTCTGCGCAGACTTCCCGCTACGAGAGCGACACACGCCCACCGAGACCGTGGATGCAGTGGTGATCGGCGGCGGCGCCGCCGCAGGTCTGGACGGCGCACTGATGCCGGTTCGCTCGCGCCGCTCCGTCGTCGTGATCGACAGCGGCACCCCGCGCAACGCCCCCGCCGCCGCCATGACACCGATGCCGTGCTCGCCGCCGCACAGAAGGCCACCGGCCAGGCGCCCGGGCCCCGCTGCTGAAGAACCGCGCGCCCGCCATCCGGGGGACAGGGCGGCGAACAAGTCCCCGTCTCACCGACCGGCTCTGTCCCGGCGCTGACTCCCCATGGCCTTTTTGGAAGGAACTCATGAGCACCAATCGGCCTCCCCAGGCGCAGGACATGCCAGTGGACGGCGCGGGCGCGCCGGATGCGCGTCAGCTCCGCGCGATCCTGATCGCCGTCTCGATCGCGTTGATGGCCGTCATCGCATCGGTGTCCGGGCTGAATGTCGCCCAGACGCACATGGCCGTCGAGTGGGGTGCCTCGCAGAGCACCGTTCTGTGGATCATCAATATCTATACCCTCGCCCTGGCTGCCCTGCTGCTGCCGCTCGGTGCGATCGGTGACCGCCTGGGCCGCAAGCCCATGCTGATCACCGGGCTGATCATCTTCGGTGCCGCCGGCGTCGTCGCGGGACTGGCCCCGTCGGCCGCGGTGATGATCGGCGCTCGCGTGGCAGCCGGCATCAGCGCCGCGATGATCATGCCGATCACGCTGGCCGTCATCACCTCCACCTTCCCCGAGAAGGAACGAGGCAAGGCGGTCGGCGTGTGGACCGGCGTCGCCGGGGGCGGCGGCATCCTGGGCATGTTCCTCTCCGCCCTGCTGGTCGACGTCGCCGACTGGCGCCGGCTGTTCGTACTGCCCGTGGTCCTGGCTCTCATCGCGCTGGCGATGACGCTGAAATCAGTGCCCAACTCCCGCGAACGCTCATCTCATTCCTTCGACACCATCGGCGCACTGGTCTCCACCATCGCCGTGATCGGCCTCATCCTCGTCCTGCAGACAGGCCCGGAACGCGGCTGGACCGCCCCCGTCACCCTGATCAGCCTGGCCGTCGGTGTCATCGCCGCCATCACCTTCGTGGCCTGGGAGCTGCGCCGACGCGACGCGGCCCTGCTTGACGTACGTCTCTTCCGTGAGCGCGGCCTGGCCGGCGGCTCCGTCACCCTGCTCGTCGTCTTCGGCGTCCAGGCCGGTATCGCGGTCGTCCTCTTCCCGTTCTTCCAGGCCGTACTCGGCTGGTCCGGGCTGCTGTCCACCGTGGCGATGATGCCGATGGCCGTCATGATGATGATGGCCTCCGGCCTGGCGCCCAAGATGGCCGGGAGGATCGGCGCCCGCTCCACCATGACCGTGGGCGTCGCACTGGCCACCCTCGGCCTGGCCCTGATGGCCGTGTTCGTATCCGTGGACGGCGGCTACCTGTCCATCCTGGCCGGGATGCTTGCCATGGGCATCGGCATGGGCCTGTCGATGACGCCCTCCACCGAGGCCATCACCAGCTCCCTGCCCCGCGCCGAGCAAGGCGTTGCCTCCGCGCTCAACGATGTCACCCGCGAGTTCGGCACGGCTCTCGGTGTCGCCATGCTCGGCGCGCTCCTGGCCAACGGCTACCGCAGCGCCATCGACGGCAAGCTCGACGGCATTCCCGCGGGCGCCGCGGACACCGCCCGCGAAGGCATCGCCACCGCCGTCGAGGTGGCACCCAGCACCGGTTCACACGCCCACGACTTGGTCAACGCCGCGCAGCAGTCCTTCGTCGAGGGCTGGCAGCAGGCCATGTGGACCGGCGCAGCCGTCATGGCCGTACTGGTCGTCTACGTCGCCCTGCGGGGCCCGGAGAACACCGCACCCCGCCGGCCCCACGACGAGGCAGCCCCGGAGACCGGGGTCGCGGAAAACGTCGCCGCCGGCTGACCTCGCACTGACCCCGTGCGGGGGCGGCGTACGACGCCGCCCCCGCACAGCGCCCCAGGTCCCGGACCGGCACAAGGATGGTTGAAGCTACCCGGCCTGAGCGAGGACGAGCGGCAGCACCTGGGCCGCGCCGGCCTGGCGCAGAAGACGTGCGCCAACGGCCAAGGTCCAGCCGGAGTCGGTGTAGTCGTCGACGAGCAGGACCGGGCCGGGGGTGGCGACCAGGGCGGCGGCGAGTTCCGCGGGCACGGCGAAAGAGTCGCCCAGGGCCCGCAGCCGCTGGGCGGAGTTGCTGCGGTGCGCCGCATACTCATCGGCGTTCGGGGTGTACGCCAGACTGCCCAGAAGCGGGAGTCTGCCGACCCGGGCCACGCCCTCGGCCAGCGAGCCGACCAGCTGCGGGCGGGTGCGGGACGGCATGGCGACAACTCCCACGGGCCGCGCCACCGCGTCAGGAGAGCCGCTCGCCCAGCCACCCGGGGAGCGGGCCCAGTCCGCCAGCACCGTGACGACGGCATTCAGCACGTCGTCAGGAACCTGCCCATCGGCTGCCTGCGCCGACAGGAGTGGCCGCAGGCGGTTGCCCCAGCCGATGTCCGACAGCCTGCCCAGCGCACGCCCGGTGACTGCCTGCTGCGCTGCGGGGATACGGCCCTTGAGGTCCATGCCGACCGAGGCGAGGCCGGTCGGCCACATCTTGCGGGGCTCGACCTCGACCCCGGGCCGGTCCAGCTCGCCCGTCGCCGTCGCCAGGGCGGCGGAAGAGACAGCGGGGTCCAGCCAAGGACCGGCGCACCTGTCACAGCGACCGCACGGCACCGCTTTCTCGTCGTCGAGCTGCCGCTGCAGGAACTCCATCCGGCACCCAGTGGTGGCCACGTAGTCCCGCATCGCCTGCTGCTCCGCAGCCCGCTGCTTCGCAACCCAGGCGTACCGTTCCGCGTCGTACGCCCACGGCTGCCCTGTGGACGTCCAGCCGCCCTTGACCCGCTTGACCGCCCCGTCCACGTCCAGGACCTTCAGCATCGTCTCCAGACGCGAACGCCGAAGATCCACCAACGGCTCCAGCGCCGGCAGCGACAACGGACGACCCGCCTCCTCCAGCACCGACAGCGTGCGTCGCACCTGCTCCTCGGGCGGGAAACCGACCGAGGCGAAGTACGCCCAGATCGCCTCGTCCTCCTTGCCCGGCAGCAACAGCACATCCGCATGGTCCACACCACGCCCCGCGCGCCCCACCTGCTGGTAGTAGGCGATCGGAGACGACGGTGACCCCAGGTGCACCACGAAACCGAGGTCCGGCTTGTCGAAGCCCATCCCGAGCGCGGACGTGGCGACCAGGGCCTTCACCCGGTTCGCCAGCAGATCCTCCTCCGCCTGCAGCCGCTCGGCGTTCTCCGTCTTGCCCGTATAGGAGGCCACCGGATATCCGCACTGCCGCAAGAACGCGGCGACCTCCTCCGCCGCGGAAACCGTCAGCGTGTAGATGATCCCCGACCCCTGCAGATCTCCCAGCCGCTCCCCCAGCCACGCCAGCCGATGTGCGGCATTCGGCAACTCCAGCACGCCCAGCCGCAGGCTCTCCCGGTCCAGCGGGCCACGCAGAACCAGAGCGTCCCCGCCCCCCGTGCCCAGCTGCTCCGCCACATCCGCCGTCACCCGCGCGTTCGCGGTCGCCGTCGTGGCCAGCACCGGAACCCCCGCAGGCAACTCCGCGAGCATGGTGCGCAGCCGACGGTAGTCCGGGCGGAAGTCGTGACCCCAGTCGGAGATGCAGTGCGCTTCATCGACGACCAGCAGACCAGTCGTCGCCGCGAGTTTCGGCAGTACCTGATCGCGGAAGTCCACCGAGTTGAGGCGTTCCGGACTCACGAGCAGAACGTCGGTCTCGCCGCGCTCCACCTCTCCGTAGATCGTTTCCCACTCCTCGGGATTGGCCGAGTTGATGGTGCGCGCCCGGATACCCGCCCGCGCCGCCGACTCGACCTGGTTGCGCATCAACGCCAGCAGCGGGGAAATGATCACCGTCGGGCCTGCCCCGCTCCGGCGCAACAGCGCGGTGGCCACGAAGTACACAGCCGACTTGCCCCAACCGGTGCGCTGCACCACAAGCGCGCGACGCCGCTCCTCCACCAGGGCCGCCACCGCCTGCCACTGGTCCTCCCGCAACCGCGCCGAACTTCCCGGGGCGCCGATCAGCTCGGCGAGGATGGCGTCGGCTTCGGTGCGTAGCTCCAGTGCGTCCATACCCCCATGCAACCCGATGGCACTGACAATCAGCGAATCCACCCACCGTGACGGGAAAATCACGAAGGGTGCGCCTCGCTGCGTGAATCGAGGGCGCCGGGGCCCGGCCCTCAACGCCGCGCACCGGAGGCCGACGGAATCCGGATGCCCCCGGCCGGCAGCGCGCATCGCGTCCGGGCGCCGCACGGGACGTTCGTCGTGGGCCTGGAGCTGACGCGGTGTTTCTGCTGGTCCTCGCTGGTTCAGGCGTGACAGGTGGCGTCATCCGGGGCCCGACTGGGCAGGGATATCCGTGTCATTCCAGCTGATTACCGTCAGCTGCCCCAATTGCTCGTTGCCGCCTGCCGATACGCCAGGGAGAATTGGACTCGCTCCCCGCACAGTTCTTTCGCGGCCCGGAAGGGCTGTGCCGCGGCGCGCCCTCACCCGACCCTGCCCGCATCGTGGGCGCGTATGCGAAGGGAGGACCGTGACCTTCGGATTCGCTCCGTCCGCAGCCACTTCGATGTCGGCAGCCGCCGACTCCGCCAACCGGCTTGCCCGGATACTCGAACCGGCCGAGTGGGCCGCGGCGGGCATACCGCTGCTGCGCAGCCCGCGTGAGGTCGTCAGCGGCCTGCACGCGAGACACCGTCCGACTCCGGCGACCGCCGTCGTAGCCGTGCTCGACCACGAGGAACGCCTGACGGCCAGCGCCTCGTTCGCCCGCCGCTCGGTGACGGCTGACGGCTGGGAATTCCGTAACTCACTGCTGGCACACCTGCGCCGGGTCATCCCGCACGATCTCCGCCGCCGTACCCCCGTCCGTACGGCGGTGCTTCTCTACTGCCGCGAGGGGGACGAGCGCTGGACGGAGGAGGACGGGGCGTGGATGTGGGGGCTGCGGGATGCCTGCACCCTGCACGGCCTGAGGTGCGGCGCCTACATCACGCTGACCACCGGCGGCTGGCAGGTGCTGGGCGAGGGCCGGGGCGGACGCCACCCCAGCTCCACCTCCCGCCCGACCGCTCTCGCGGACACCGCACCGGACCAGGATCCGGCCCCGTCGCGCACCGGCGGCGGGGCCGCCCAGGCCCTGCACCGCAGCGCGGCCCGCTGACCCCGGCCGTGGACCCCGGCCGCCCTCTCGGGCAGCCGGGTCACCACAGGGGCCGTTCGCCGCGGGCCCGGTCACGGACCGACCGCGTCACCACGGCCGCCGTCACCGACAGACCGCGGCATCACGACACGCGTGATCAACAGGCCGCGACAGCACGGGTTCGCGCCGGCGCTGCGGTCAGACGCTCGCGCCGAGCGCCGCGTTGACCGGCTGCGGGTCACCGCAGACGATCAGGAGGGCTCCGGCGTTCTGCCGCGCGGTGGTCAGCGCGCGAGTGGCGGCGTCATCGACGGCACCGTTGACCGCGACGATCACCACCGGCCGGGGCTTCACCCGGTCAGCGGCTGCGGCTCCGGCGAAGAACACGTCGTCGCCGGCTTCGTGCTGAGCCCAGTAGGCGGCCTCGCCGAAGGACAGTTCGTGCGTCGCCCACGGGTGCTGCTCAGCCGTGGTGAGCACCAGGATGTCGCCGGGAGCCCGACCTGAGTCGAGCAGCAGGTCGACCGCCTCGTCGGCGGCGGCGAGCGCGCCGTCGGCCGGGGCGGGGATCAGCCGGAGCTGCGGTGCGGAACGATTCTCCGGCGCGGCGGCCTGGGGCCGGACTGCGGGAGTGGGGTGCGGGCGCTGCGCCTGCGGCGCGGGCCTCGCGGGGCCGGGACCCGGACGACCGGGGCGCGGCGTGGCCGCTGTACGCGGGCCGGGTACGGGACGAGGGGTCGACGCGGTGCGGCCGGTGGCCGGAGTGACGCGGGGACCCTGGGCGCTCTCGTGAATCTGAGGCTCCTCGGGGATGAGAGGCATGGGTGATTGTCTATCAAACGCTGACGCACAAGACATCAGCGGGTGGGTACGTGTGTGCGATCAGAAGTCGAAGCCGAGCTGGCCCCCGCTTTCCAGTGCGGCCGCCTCGGCGGAGAAGCGGACCTTCTTGAGGTGCTGCCACCTGGGCAGCGCGTCCAGGTAGGACCACGAGAGGCGGTGATGGGCCGTGGGGCCCCGCTCCTCCAGTGCGGCCCTGTGTACGGGGGACGGATAGCCGGCATTGGCACCGAACGCGAAGTCCTCGTACTCACCGGATTCCGCGCCGAGTTCGGCCATCATCGCGTCCCTGCGGACCTTCGCGATCACCGAGGCCGCCGCCACCGCCACACAGGACTGATCGCCCTTGATGACGGTACGGACCTGCCAGGGCGAGCCCAGGTAGTCGTGCTTGCCGTCGAGGATCACCGCGTCCGGACGTACCGGCAGCGCTTCCAGGGCACGGACGGCCGCGAGCCGCAGAGCGGCGGTCATCCCGAGCTCGTCGATCTCCTGCGGTGAGGCGTCGCCGAGACCGAACGCGGTGACCCACCCCTCCAGCAACGGCGCGAGTTCCGCGCGGCGCCTGGGGCTGATCAGCTTGGAGTCGGTGAGCCCGGCGGGCGGCTTGCGGAGACCGGTGACGGCGGCACACACGGTGACCGGACCCGCCCACGCTCCGCGCCCGACCTCGTCGACACCTGCGACGGTCCTGGCACCGGTGGTGGCGCGCAGCGAGCGCTCGACGGTGTGCGTGGGTGGTTCATACGGCATGGCGCCAGCAAGCGTACGCCGATGCGGCGGCCGGGAACACCCCGGGGGCACATGCCTGCCGCCGCCGTCCGCTGCCGCACCGGAGGACAGGTCACGACGCAGTCGCGGGGAGGCGCCCCGGACCGCCTGCGGCGAGGAGGGTCAGCGGGCGCCGGAGCGGAAGAACGGCATCGCGACCTGATCGATCAACTCGGCGATGTCACCGTCGCTCCATTCGCTGCCGCACACCTTGCTCCGATACATCATCATCGCGGGGATCACGTCGAAGGCCATCCCCCGCAAGGCGTCGGATCGGACCTCGCCCCGGTCGACCCCACGGCTCACCACTTCCCTGATGAGTTCGGTCGACGGCGTGATCACGCCGTTGAGGATCACCGACTGGAAACGTTCGGCCGTACTCGCGTCACATTCGTGAAGGACCGACCGCAGCGCGGCGCCGGACTTGGAGAGCATGCCGTCCCGCAGCGTCCGGCACAGCTGATAGAGGTCGTCACGGATGTTGCCGGAGTCGGGCGCCTCACCCATCGCCGGAAGCGCACGGCGCAACGCGTCGGCGACCAGATCCTCCTTGGAGGGCCATCGCCGGTAGATCGCCGCCTTCCCGGTCTGGGCACCCGCGGCGACTCCCTCCATCGTGAGCCCGTTCCAGCCGACCGTGCTCAGCCGCTCCAGGGCGGCTTCGAGAATCGCGCGCTCCAGCACGGATCCCCGGCGGCGAAGGGACACCACCGGCGGCCGAGCGGCGGCTGCCGATCGCGAACTGTCCATGGGCTTCTCTCCATCGAAACGGGTTCGCCGCACCCGCACCGGCCGGACGGGCACGGCGGAACAGGGCGGCACGCAGGCCGGACGGGACCGGGCGGTCCCCGGCCGGGACGGCGGATCCGGACATGACCGGGCAACAGTGGGTTCAGTGAACGCTTGCGTTCACTGAAGGGGACTCACTACCGTTGCCAGGACAGTGAACGGATCCGTTCACTAATTCACTTGTGGGGGAACCATAGTGACAACCTCTCAGTTAGAGATTCAGGACGCACCGAGCCCGGCACGCCGGCAGGGCCGCCCGGGGATCGCCCTGACCGTCATCGCCGCCTGTCAGTTGATGGTTGTGCTCGATGCCACGATCGTCAACATCGCACTCCCACACATCCAGAACGCCCTGAGCTTCTCGACCACCGACCTCTCCTGGGTCCTCAGCGCCTACACACTCACCTTCGGCGGGCTGCTGCTGCTCGGCGGCCGTGCCGGGGACATCCTCGGCCGCCGCCGGGTCTTCATGGCGGGCATCCTGCTCTTCACCCTGGCCTCGCTGCTCGGTGGATTCGCCCAGGAGCCCTGGCAGTTGCTCGCGGCCCGCGCGCTCCAGGGCGTCGGCGGCGCCATCGCCTCACCGACCTCGCTCGCCCTCATCACCACCACGTTCCCGGAGGGCCCGGAGCGCAACCGCGCCTTCGGCGTGTTCGCCGCCGTTTCGGCGGGTGGCGGCGCGATCGGCCTGCTGGCGGGCGGAATGCTCACCGAATGGCTGGACTGGCGCTGGGTCTTCTTCGTCAACGTGCCGATCGGCATCCTGATCGCCGCACTGGCCCCGCTGTACATCAACGAGTCGCACAGGCACCCGGGCCGCTTCGACATCTCGGGAGCCCTGACCTCGACCCTCGGCATGGCCTCGCTCGTGTACGGGTTCATCCGGGCGTCCGAGGCGGGCTGGAGCGACTCCCTCACGCTGGGTTCGTTCGGCGCCGCGGTGGTGCTGCTCGCCGCGTTCGTCCTCATCGAGATGCGCGCGAAGGAGCCGATCACGCCACTGCGGATGTTCGCCGACCGCAACCGCTCCGGAACGTACGTCATCATGCTCAGCCTGGCCGCCGCCATGCTCGGCATGTTCTTCTTCATCGTGCTGTTCGTGCAGAACGTCCTGGCCTACACCCCGATCGAATCCGGCCTGGCGTTCCTGCCCGTAGCAGTCGCGATCGCCGCCGGGGCCGGGGTCTCGCAGCGGCTGCTTCCGGTGCTCGGACCGAAGCCCTTCATGGTCACCGGCGCGGCGCTCACCGGTCTGGGCCTCGGCTGGCTCACGTTCATATCCTCCGACAGCTCCTACGTGGCCGGGGTACTGGGACCGATGCTGCTCTTCGGCGTCGGCATGGGGCTGAACTTCGTGACGCTCACCCTCACCGCGGTCTCCGGCGTCGCCCAGCACGAGGCGGGGGCGGCGTCCAGCCTGCTCAACGCGAGCCAGCAGGTGGGTGGTTCGCTGGGGCTCTCGATCCTGGTCACCGTCTTCGGCACGGCGAGCCGCAACGAGGCGGAGAAGCAGGTTCCGCAGTTCCTGGCGAAGGCCTCGCCCGGTCAGAAGGCGGAGTTCGCCAGGACCCGGGAGCTGCCGGGGAGCTGGGGGCACCAGGTACTCGCCCAGGGCATCTCGACCGCGTTCATGGCGGCGGTGGCCATGGCGGCCCTCGCCCTGCTGACCGCGGCCCTGGTGATCCGGGTACGCAAGAGCGACCTGGACGCGCTGAGCGGGAAGGCCTCGGCGGGAGGGCCGGCCGCGTAACGCGCGGCCGCCGTGCGGACAGACGTACCGGACACACCGTCCGTGCGGACGGTGTGTCCGGCTCCCGTCGGCCCTTCAACCGGTCAGGCGGTCAGATCAGTAGGGGTCGTACGGATCGTACGAGTCACCGCCGCCGGCCCCGCCGTTGCCGTCGCCGCCCCGGTCGTTCCCCTGATCGCCCGACCCGAGCTCCTGGCAGTTCCGGACCCGCGCTCCGGGATCCCAGTCGCCGAGGATGTCCCGGGCCCGCGCCTCGCCCCAGCTCGTCGCGTACCAGGGGGCGTCCGAGTCACGCAGCGTCCGCTGGATCTCGTCGAGGGCGCACGAACGCAGCGGCTCCGGCAACGTGTCCAGGGCCGGCACCGCGTCGGCGGAGAGGCCGCGGAGGTACTGGATGTCGATCGAGTGGTCATCGCGGTACCGCTGGACGTTCTGCTCGGCGATCAAGCCGTCCGGTGAGGCCAGCCCGAAGGCCAGGACGCCGACGGCCGCACTCACCGCGACGCCGCGCGGAAGCATCTTCGCGCCGAACACCCCGGCCGCCATGATCAGCAGGAGGACCACGCCGAGCCAGAGCTCCACCGCCGCCACGGAGATGCGCAGCCGGGTCAGACCGTAGGCATCGACATACAGATCCAGGCGCCGGAGCGCGGAAGCGACGACGACGAGGGTGAGCAGGCACAACGTGCCGAGCACGGACCGCACGAGCGTACGGTCGCGTGCTCCGCCGCGCGGTGCCCAGCGCAGCGCGAGGGCGATGACGAGCAGTGTGAGAACGGTGGCCCAGAGCAGTTGCCAGAAGCCCTCACGGGCGTACTGCGCATAGCTGAGACGGGTCTCGGCCATCACCTTGTCGTAGCCGCCGAGCAGCACCGTGAGCTGGATGGCGAGGAAGCCGGCGAAGAGCAGGTTCAGGACGATCAGCGGGAGCGCCCACTCCAGCCGGCCGCGTGCCGGCCCCGGGGGTACGGCCAGCGCGTCCCACCGCACCGGCGCGGCGGCGGTGTAGGCGGCCGCGAGCGCACCCACGAGTCCGATCACGCCGAGGAACAGCCGCCACGGGCCCTCGCCCAGGGACACATCGGGGATCAGGCTCCCCAGTACGTCGGCGAACGCGGCATCGGCGCTCGCGAAGAGCGCCCCGAACACGATGAGCAGCACGACGGCGGCGACCGTGGAGCGGAACGCGACGCCCCAGCGCCCACGGGAGTCGGCCATCCGGTCGCGTACCCCGTGGGCTCCCCAGCCCAGCGATCCGGCGACGGAGGTGAGGAGTCCCAGCGACCCGAGGAAGATCCCGAGCCAGCCCCGGCTGCCGTGCAGTGCGAGCGAACTCACCGCCACGGCGGACACGACGGCGAGGAAGACCGGCCAGCCGGCGTCGCGGAGGGCCGGGACCGCGAGGAGCGAGAGGCCGCCGACGGCCCAGACGGCGGTCCACGGACGCAGCCGGCGACCGGCCGCCTGTGCGGCGAAGTACGCCGCGAGTGCCGCGGGCACCGCCACGAGGAGCAGATTCAGTCCGATCCCGTCGCCGAGCAGCAGGGCACTGAGCAGCGCCGTGGCCAGCACGGACCAGAGCGTGGCCGCCGGGATGACCCCGGGTGCGGCCGGGCGGATCTTCGTGAGTTCCGAGGACGACTGCCGCCCGGCACGTCCCGAGGGCGAGGGCGGCTGCCGCGGATGCGGCTGCCGCGCGTAGGCCGGCACCTCGGGCGGCTCCGGCACGGCGGGGCCCGGCGTGCCGGACTGCGCGGGCGCGGGTACGGGCTTGGACATCCGTACCCCGGCCGGGACCGGCTCGGGCGATCTCGCCCCGGCCGGTCCGGGCGGATCCGCCGGCTCCGCCGGTCCCGGCACGCGCTCGGGCCGGGACGATTCAGATCTGTGATCGGACATGGGACCCCTCCCCACCGAGGTCCGCCCGCGCGAGCCCTGGGCAGCGCGCGGCCCCCCGGCGTCTCTTTCGGTGCGCGCCCGTCGTAATGATCACCGAGGGCGGCGTGGCCGAAAGAGTAACCCCCCGTTACCGTCGTCGGCCGAATGGGGAATCGCTGTGGCAGTACCGTGACAGTCGGGTGCGGCGCGCCGCTGCTACCGAGCCGTCCAGTCGGGCAGGCGCTCCGTCTTCGCGGTCCAGTCCGCCGGTGGCGCACCGGCCGCGCCCGCCGCGACCACCCCGCCGACGATCGCGCAGGTCGTGTCCACGTCCCCGCCCGCCTGCGCGGTCACCCAGAAGGCCTCCTCGAAATCGCCGAGGCTGCGGGCCGCGGACCAGAGGGCGAAGGGGACGGTGTCGTGCGCGCTGGTACGACGGCCGTTGCCGAGGACCGCGGCGACCGTGCCGGCGTCGCGGTAGTCGAGCATGTCGCGGGCCCGGCGCAGCCCCGCGCCGACCGCGCTGCGCGGTACGAGCGCGATGACGCCGTCGAGAAGGTCGGCCGGCTTCGGCGGGCCGGTGGGCGACGCGGCGAGCGAGGCGGCCGCCGCCACGGCCATGGCGCCCACGACCGCTTCCCGGTGCTGGTGGGTCGGGTACGAGGAGATCTCGGCCTGGTGCGTGGCCTGCTCGGGGTCGTCCGCGTACCAGGCACCGAGCGGGGCGATGCGCATCGACGAGCCGTTGCCCCAGGAACCCTGGCCGTTGAACAGCGCGGAGGCCAGCCGGCGCCAGTCCCCGCCCTCCCGGACCAGCCTGAGCAGGCGGTTCACGGCGGGACCGTAGCCTCGGTCGAAATCGTGGTGCACCGCGAAGGACCTGGCGAGCGCGTCCTGATCGATACGGTCGTGCTCCGCGAGCACGGACACGACCGAACAGGCCATTTCCGTGTCGTCGGTCCACTGCCATGGCCCCGGGGGCAGGGAGCGGTCCTTCAGGAGCGGATAGTTGGCGGGCACAAAGAACTGTGAGCCCAGGGCGTCTCCCACGGAGAGGCCGCGCAGGCTGGCAAGGGCGCGTTCGAAGCGCTGGTCGGAAGCCGATTCGGTCATCGGTTCCACTCTATCCGGTGATGCCGTACGGCTCAGGGGTACGCCAGCGCTCGAACGGCCGGTCAAGTGTGTAGCGCCCGTCCTCTCCCAGCACCAGCGTCCGGGATTCCCCGTTGCAGGGATTCGAGAGAGATTCGAATTCGGCCACGGACCAGTGGAACCAGCGCATGCAGAACAGCCGCATGGTCAGACCGTGTGTGACCAGCAGGACGTTCGGCGGGTGGTCGGGGGCCTCGAAACTCCGGTGCAGGCTCTCCAGGAAGGCTCCCACCCGGTCGTACACATCGGCCCCGGACTCGCCCTGCGCGAAGCGGTAGAAGAAGTGTCCGTAGGCATCCCGGTACGCCTTCTGCAGCCTGACGTCGTCCCGTTCCTGCCAGTTTCCCCAGTCCTGCTCGCGCAGCCGCGGCTCCTCGCGCACCCGCACGCGTTCGAGGTCGAGGCCGAAGGACCTGAACGTCTCGTGCGTCCGGCGGTAGGGCGAGACATACACGCTGACCTGCTCGCCGTCGAAGAGCTCGCGCAGCCCCACCCCGGTCTCGCGCGCCTGCCGCAGCCCTGTCGAGGTGAGCCTGAGCGCATGGTCGGGCTCACGTTCGTACACCGTGTCATCGGCATTTCCCTCGGACTCGCCGTGGCGGACGAGGACAATGCGTTGCGGTCTTGCCATGTACCGACCCTAAGCGCTGTCCCCCGGTCGCCGCGTTCGAGCGATCGGCCGGATCCCGGCCGCCGGATGAATCGTGAGTGACCGGTGACTACCGTCGCGCGGAACGGAAGCAGCTCGCTCGGGCGCCGGGTCCGCTCACACCGTCCACGACGGTTCGAGCTGCACGACGTCACCGGAGAGCGCCGCGACATCGTCCTCGGTCTGGGCACGCTGCGCGAGCCGGTCGACACTGCCCGCGCGGTACTTGCCGCGTTCGGCGCTCGACTGCCACATGGAGAGCACCAGGAACTCGTGCCCCGGCGCCTCTCCGAAGACGCCTCGCAGCATCCCGGGCGACCCGGCCATCGCCGGATTCCACACCCGCTGCTGCATCAGCGCGAAGTGCTCGACCCGGTCCTCGTGGACCTTGCTGTGCGCCACCCTGAGCACGTCCGCGTCGGTGAAACCGGGTTCGAAGCCGGTCTTCACGTCGAAGCGGTACTCGAAGAGCTTGACCTGTATGTCGTTGCACGTACCCGACTGCGCGGCGGCCAGGGCGTCGTGCCCGCGTGCCATGAACGAGTCGTAGAAGACCCGGTTCTCCCAGAACGCGAAGACGTGCGCCACCTCCGGCCGGCCACGGCTCCAGCCACCACCCTGCCCCCTGAACCCCGGCTCCCCCAGCAGCCCCGCCCATTTGCGCTGCCCCCGCTCGAAACCGCGACGGTCGACCACATTGCAGCGAATCCACTTGACCAGCACAGCCCCATCGTACGGGTGCCGGACGTGGCGTGGGTCACGCTCTCGTGGAGTGCGCCGGAACCGGCCGAGGCGCGGTCGGCACGGTCCGCCGCAGCGGATTCCGTACCGGGGTGCCCGGTTCCCGCGGTGGCCCGATTCCGCCGCCCCTGGCCAAGCCGGTTGGTTTCACCGACAGTTGCGGAGATGATCTGGTGACAGAGCCGGGGCGACGGCCCGGCGGGCGAAGGAGGGAAGTCCGATGAGCACGCCCAACAAGGACATCGAGAAGGTGGAGGTGAGGGTCAAGTGGGATCCCAGCCCTCAGGGCGATTCCCCCAATGACCTCGACATCATCGCGGCGACCTACTCGACCGAGGAGCCGTTCGGCAGCCCCGCCTACCTCGTCCACTTCGACAGCCGTGCGCCCGACGGCACGATCACGCTCGACCGGGACAGCCGGACCGGTCAGGGGCTGGGGTACGACGAGGTGATGACCCTGGAGCTGGACCGGCTCTCGGAGTCGTACACCCGGGTCGTCGTAGGTGTGGCGATACAGCAGCGCGACGGGCACAAGACCTTCGACGCCGTTGAGAACACCGCCGTACAGGTCCGCGAGGGCTACGACATTCTGGCCGAGAACGACTTCTCCTCGGTCGGCGGCGCGACAGCGGCCGTGGTCGCCGAGTTCGTCCGGGACACCACGGGGGCCTGGCAGTTCCACGACACGGTACGGGGCTTCGACGGGGACGCCGACTCGTTCGCCGCGACGATGGGGAACCGCCCGTCCGGAGCGTAACCCTCCGGATACGGGACGGGGCGGGAAGACCTCCGAGAGATCTTCCCGCCCCGAGGCCGGCCGCTGTCCGCGGCTCAGCCGTCGTGCCTCATACCGCCCGGATCAGCTGCAACCGCTGGTCGAGCCGCAGCCCTCGCAGATGTAGCAGGATCCGGCGCGCTGCATCTTCGTACCGCAGGAGAAGCAGAGCGGGGCGTCGGCGCTGATGCCCAGCTGCATCTCGACGAGCTCCGCCGAGGTGTGCGCCGTCTTCGTGTCCGGCTTCTCCGCCTCACGTACGGGGGCGACCGCCTTCAGCGGTTCGGCCGGCCGCACGGGTGCGGACTGGGCCAGGCTCTCCACGTCCAGCTCGTCCTCGTCCATCGAGGCCTCGTACGAACCGGTGTCGAGGTGGCGCTGACGCTCGTCGGCCGAGTGGATGCCGAGCGCCGAGCGGGTCTCGAACGGCAGGAAGTCGAGCGCCAGGCGGCGGAAGATGTAGTCGACGATCGACTGCGCCATCCGCACGTCCGGGTCGTCCGTCATACCGGCCGGCTCGAAGCGCATGTTGGTGAACTTCGAGACGTACGTCTCCAGCGGGACGCCGTACTGCAGACCGACCGAGACGGCGATGGAGAAGGCGTCCATCATGCCCGCGAGGGTCGAACCCTGCTTGGACATCTTCAGGAAGACCTCACCGAGACCGTCGTCCGGGTAGGAGTTCGCCGTCATGTAACCCTCGGCGCCGCCCACCGTGAAGGAGGTGGTGATGCCGGGACGGCCCTTGGGCAGACGCTTGCGGACCGGGCGGTACTCGACGACCTTCTCGACCGCGGTACGGATGGTGTCCTCGGCCTTGGCGGTGACCGCCTCCTTCTCCTTCTCCTTGGTCTTCGCGGAGAGGGGCTGGCCGACCTTGCAGTTGTCGCGGTAGATCGCGAGCGCCTTGACGCCCAGCTTCCACGCCTCGAAGTAGACCTCTTCGACGTCCTCGACGGTGGCCGTCTCCGGCAGGTTCACCGTCTTGGAGAGCGCGCCGGAGATCCACGGCTGGATGGCCGCCATCATGCGCACGTGGCCCATCGCCGAGATGGAACGCTCGCCCATCGCGCAGTCGAAGACCTCGTAGTGCTCGGGCTTCAGGCCGGGCGCGTCGATCACGTTGCCGTTCTCGGCGATGTGGGCGACGACCGCCTCGATCTGCTCCTCCTGGTACCCCATGCGGCGCAGCGCCTGCGGCACGGTGCCGTTGACGATCTGCATCGAGCCGCCGCCGACCAGCTTCTTGAACTTGACCAGGGCGAGGTCGGGCTCGAGGCCGGTGGTGTCGCAGGACATCGCGAGACCGATGGTGCCGGTGGGCGCGATGACCGAGGCCTGCGCGTTACGGAAACCGTTCTTCGCGCCGAGGCGGATGACGTCCTGCCAGGCCTCCGTGGCGGCGGCCCAGATCTGGTTGTCGAGGTCGTCCGCGTGGACGGCCACCGCGTTGGCGTCGGAGTGCTGCTTCATGACGCGCTGGTGCGGCTCGGCGTTACGGGCGTAGCCGTCGTACGGGCCGACGACCGCCGCCAGCTCCGCGGAGCGACGGTAGGAGGTGCCGGTCATCAGCGAGGTGATGGCGCCGGCGAGCGCGCGGCCGCCGTCGCTGTCGTACGCGTGGCCGGTCGCCATCAGCAGGGCGCCGAGGTTGGCGTAGCCGATGCCCAGCTGACGGAAGGCGCGGGTGTTCTCGCCGATCTTCTGGGTCGGGAAGTCCGCGAAGCAGATGGAGATGTCCATCGCGGTGATGACCAGCTCGACGACCTTGGCGAAGCGCTCGGACTCGAAGGACTGGTTGCCCTTGCCGTCGTCCTTGAGGAACTTCATCAGGTTCAGCGAGGCGAGGTTGCACGAGGTGTTGTCCAGGTGCATGTACTCACTGCACGGGTTCGAGCCGTTGATCCGGCCGGACTCGGGGCAGGTGTGCCACTGGTTGATCGTGTCGTCGTACTGGATGCCGGGGTCGGCACAGGCCCAGGCGGCCTCGGCCATCTTGCGGAAGAGGGACTTGGCCTCGACCTCTTCGATGACGTCACCGGTCATCCGGGCGCGCAGCCCGAACTTCCCGCCGGCCTCGACGGCCTTCATGAACTCGTCGTTCACCCGGACCGAGTTGTTCGCGTTCTGGTACTGGACGGACGTGATGTCGTCGCCGCCCAGGTCCATGTCGAAGCCCGCGTCACGCAGGGCGCGGATCTTCTCCTCCTCCTTCACCTTGGTCTCGATGAAGTTCTCGATGTCGGGGTGGTCGACGTCGAGGATGACCATCTTGGCCGCGCGACGGGTGGCGCCACCGGACTTGATCGTTCCGGCGGACGCGTCGGCGCCCCGCATGAAGGAGACCGGGCCGGAGGCGTTGCCGCCGGAGGAGAGGAGCTCCTTGGAGGAGCGGATGCGGGAGAGGTTCAGGCCTGCGCCGGAACCGCCCTTGAAGATCATCCCCTCTTCCTTGTACCACTCGAGGATCGACTCCATGGAGTCGTCGACGGCCAGGATGAAGCAGGCGGAGACCTGCTGCGGCTGGGGCGTGCCCACGTTGAACCAGACCGGCGAGTTGAAGCTGAAGATCTGGTGCAGGAGGGCATACGCCAGCTCGTGCTCGAAGATCTCCGCGTCCGCCGGAGAGGTGAAGTAGTCGAAGTCCTCGCCGGCCTTGCGGTACGTCTTCACGATCCGGTCGATCAGCTGTCGCAGACCGGTCTCACGCTGGGGGGTGCCGACAGCCCCGCGGAAGTACTTACTGGTGACGATGTTGACCGCGTTCACCGACCAGAAGTCGGGGAACTCGACGCCACGCTGCTCGAAGTTGATCGAGCCGTCGCGCCAATTGGTCATGACGACGTCACGGCGCTCCCACACGACCTCGTCGTACGGATGCACGCCGGGGGTGGTGTGGATGCGCTCGATACGCAGGCCCTGCTTGGTCGCAGTCGACTTGGCTCCCTTGTTGCGGGAACCTCGTGCCGGGCCGCTCGCCGTCTCTGTCATGCCGCCTCCCATATGTGGGCAAAAACGCCCTGAAGTGCCGAGAACTTCCCCGGGCACAGTGTGTGTCTGGTACTTCGGACGCCGCTCGGGGCATCCGGAGCAGGTCTGTGTGCCGCCCGGCCGCCGGTCCGTGGACCGGCGGCGGCCGGCCTGCGCCGCTCAGTCGGCGGCGACGGCGGGAACGGGGACCTCGAGGGTCTCGCCGGTCCCGCATTCCTCTACCGGAGGCTGCCGCTCGCGGAGTTCCACGATGGCGGCCTCGAAGTCCTCAAGGCTGTTGAACGCCCGGTACACGGACGCGAACCGCAAGTACGCGACCAGGTCGAGCTCCTGCAGGGGGCCGAGAATGGCCAGGCCCACATCGTGCGTGGTCAGCTCGGCGCTGCCGGTGGCGCGCACCGCCTCCTCGACCCGCTGGCCGAGCTTGGCGAGGGCGTCCTCGGTGACCGGCCGCCCCTGGCACGCCTTGCGCACGCCGGAGATGACCTTGGTGCGACTGAAGGGCTCGGTGACTCCGCTGCGCTTGACCACCATGAGCGAGCAGGTCTCCACCGTCGTGAAACGGCGGGAACAGTCGGGGCACTGGCGACGCCGTCGGATCGAGGTCCCGTCGTCGGTGGTGCGACTGTCGACGACCCGGCTGTCGGGGTGCCTGCAGAAGGGGCAGTGCATGGCTCCCAACCCTCCTTCACAGCACGACTGAATAGCCTCTTCAGGCCCGGTGACGGGCCCTCGAAGCGGTCTCAAGCATAGGCGATGACCACACCCCCGATGGACGGGGACCACAACTTCTGGGTGGTCGCGACAATCCAACCACTAGATCTTGGGTTTGGCCGCGCATTCGGCCCTAGCGCGTGTCGCGCGTCCAAGGCGGCCGGAAGGCAGCGTACGACCGAGCAAGAGGGTACGGGAAGCATGTGGCGCCACCGATTGCGGGGCGGCGGCTTCCGGGGGGACACGGAGGGTCGGGGGGCGACCCCGCGCGGCAACTCCGCGACAGCGGCCGCTACCGTAATAGTCCGAAATGCCGTTCGACCCGACAGCGGGCAACGCACCTACCGGCTTCGCTCATACACCCAGCAACGAACACCCAACAGACTTTTATTTGTTTTTCACTCGAACGTGTGTTTGGCGCAACCTTTCGAAAGCTACTACCGTTGTGCAGCTAGGGAGACCATTCGAGAGGGGCCGACGTGACCACCACCGCAGACAGTGCCATCATCACTGCCCAGGACCGCTCCCAGAGCCGACTCGAGCCGGTGCATGCCATGAATGACTCAGTCACGAACACGGAGGGGCCCGAGCCCGCGCGCCCAGCGCGCTCGCTTCCCGGGCGTCCTCCAGGAATCCGGGCGGACAGCTCGGGGCTCACGGACCGCCAGCGGCGAGTGATCGAGGTCATCCGGGACTCCGTGCAGCGACGGGGATATCCCCCGTCCATGCGGGAGATCGGTCAGGCGGTGGGCCTTTCCAGTACGTCCTCCGTCGCGCACCAGCTGATGGCTCTGGAACGCAAGGGCTTCCTGCGCCGCGACCCCCACCGCCCCCGGGCGTACGAGGTGCGCGGTTCGGATCAGCCCAGCACGCAGCCCACGGACACCACCGGGAAGCCTGCGGCCTCGTATGTGCCGCTGGTCGGCCGGATCGCGGCCGGTGGCCCGATCCTCGCCGAGGAATCCGTGGAGGACGTCTTTCCGCTCCCCCGCCAGCTGGTCGGTGACGGAGAGCTCTTCGTTCTCAAGGTCGTCGGTGACTCGATGATCGAAGCGGCGATCTGCGACGGGGACTGGGTCACCGTCCGACGCCAGCCCGTCGCGGAGAACGGCGACATCGTGGCGGCGATGCTGGAGGGCGAGGCCACGGTCAAGCGCTTCAAGCGCGAGGACGGTCATGTCTGGCTGCTCCCTCACAACTCCGCGTACCAGCCGATTCCCGGCGACGAGGCGACCATCCTCGGCAAGGTCGTGGCGGTGCTGCGGCGAGTGTGACGTCTCCACCGCACGGACGGGGCTCATGGATGGGGCTCGGAGATCGGTACAGCCGATCTCCGAGCCCCATCCGTACGTCCAGGGGGGCGCATCCGTATGTCCGGGGGCCGTGCGCGTGTCCGGGGCTCGGACGGGTCCCGTGCGGGACTACTTCTCCTCGGCCTTCGCGGCGGCGTCGATCGCCGCCAGCGAGCGACGTGTCTGATTGCGGTCGGTCGTGTACCAGAAGTCGGGGAGCGAGGCGCGCAGATAGCTCCCGTACCGCGCATTGGCGAGACGCGGATCGAGGACCGCGACGACTCCCTTGTCTCCCGTGGCACGGACGAGCCGGCCGGCGCCCTGTGCCATCAGCAGTGCGGCGTGTGTCGCCGCGACCGCCATGAAGCCGTTGCCCCCCGCTTCCTCGACCGCCTTCTGGCGCGCGCTCATCAGCGGGTCGTCCGGACGCGGGAACGGAATCCGGTCCATGACCACCAGCTGACAGCTCGCGCCCGGAACGTCCACCCCCTGCCAGAGCGAGAGGGTGCCGAAGAGACAGGTCTCCGGGGAGGCCGCGAAATTCTTGATCAGCTCCCCCAGCGTCTCCTCGCCCTGGAGCAGGATCGGCCTGTCCAGCCGGCCCCGCAGCTCCTCGGCCGCCGCCTGGGCGGCCCGCATGGAGGAGAACAGCCCGAGGGTCCGGCCGCCCGCGGCCTCCACGAGCTCAGCCAGCTCGTCCAGCATGTCGGTGCGGGAGCCCTCCCGGCCGGGCGTCGCCAGATGCCGGGCGACGTACAGGATCCCCTGCTTCGGGTAGTCGAAGGGCGAGCCGACGTCGAGCCCCTTCCACTGCGGGATGTCGTCACCGGCGGTGCCCTCGGGGGCGAGCCCGAGTGACGCGCCGACCCCGTTGAAATCGCCGCCGAGCTTCAGCGTGGCCGACGTGAGGACGACGGAGCGGTCCGCGAAGAGCTTCTCGCGCAGCAGTCCGGAGACGGAGAGCGGGGCGACCCGTACGGAGGCACCGAAGCGGTCATGGCGCTCGTACCAGACGACGTCGTACTCGGACCCCTGGGTGATGCGCTCGGCTACGCCGTGAATGGTCTCCACCGAGGCCAGCGCCTGCTTGCGCACGGCGTCCTCGTCCTGGACGGACTTGTCCCGGGTGGAGCCCAGGGCGGAGATCACCGTGCGCGCGGCGTCACGCAGGGCCATCAGCGCGTAGCCCAGATCCTCGGGCACCTCCTCCAGACGGCCGGGAGGCGCCAGCTCCATCACGCGCTCGAAACCCTCCGACGCGCTCTGCAGCGCGTCCGCGGCCTTCTCGTTGACCAGCTTCGCGGCGCGCCGCACCGCGCGGCCGACCTGGCCGGGGGTGAGCTCGCCGGTGGCCACACCGGTGACCCTGGAGACCAGCTCGTGGGCCTCGTCGACGATCAGCACCTCGTGCTGCGGGAGCACCGGAGCGCCCTCGATGGCGTCGATGGCGAGCAGCGCGTGATTGGTGACCACCACATCGGCGAGCTTCGCCCGCTCACGGGCCTGCTCCGCGAAGCACTCCGCCCCGTACGCGCACTTGGTGGCGCCCAGGCACTCGCGCGAGGACACGGAGATCTGCGCCCAGGCCCGGTCGGAGACCCCCGGCGTCAGGTCGTCACGGTCGCCGGTCTCCGTCTCGTCCGACCAGTCCCGCATCCGCAGGAGGTCCTGGCCGAGCTTGCTCGACGGTGCCGCGGCCTCGAACTGGTCGAAGAGGCCCTCCTCCTCGTCCTGCGGCACTCCTTCGTGGAGGCGGTGCAGACAGAGGTAGTTCGACCGGCCCTTGAGCATCGCGAACTGGGGGCGGCGGCGCAGCAGCGGATGCAGGGCGTCGACCGTACGCGGCAGGTCCCGCTCCACCAGCTGGCGTTGGAGGGCCAGGGTCGCCGTGGCAACCACGACACGCTCGCCGTGCGCCAGGGCGGGCACCAGGTAGCCCAGCGACTTGCCGGTGCCGGTGCCGGCCTGGACGAGCAGATGGGATCGGTCGTCCACGGCCGTGGCGACAGCGTCGGCCATGGCGGCCTGACCGGGTCGCTCCGTACCGCCGACGGCGGTCACGGCGGCGTGCAGGAGCTCGGGGAGGGATGGCTTCGTCATAGCCCGACCAGCCTACGGGGCGCCACTGACAGCGGCGATCACTCCCGGCCTCACGCGGAGGGATGGAGCGGGTTGGCCACGGTGCCGTGGATCGCCGCGTGCGGTCGCTCGGGCCGGTCCCGGTAACCGTCCTGATGCAGGCGGTTGCGGTTCAGGCAGAGGCGTTCGATGCGCGGCGTCAGCATGTCGAACATCTCGAACCTGTCCTTCAGCTCGGGAAAGCGGGCGTGGTGGCGCAGGATCTCCGCCCGGACGAGTGACCAGAATTCGGTCTCCGGGACGCCCAGCTGCTCCTCGCAGAGCGGAGAGAGGAACCGGAAGACTCCGGTGAAGAGTCCGGAGTGGATGAACTGGGTGAGGAAGCCGGGCTCCTCTGTCAGCAGGACACGGCGCACGTCGTCCGGCATGCTGTCGTGCTCGGGCAGCGGCCTGGCACTGATGTTCACGTCGTCCACGAAGTCCTTGATCGCCAGCCGGACGGGCACGTCCTGGCCGTCGAAGACGACGATGGCGTTCTCTCCGTGCGGCGAGAAAACGGTGCCGTAGCGGTAGAGGAAGTGCAGCAGCGGCGGGAGCAGCGCGGCGAACAGCCGGCTCAGCCACGCGGTGGGGGCCAGCCCCGAGCGGGCGACCAGCTCGGCGGTGAAGGCGCGGCCCTGCGGGTCGGTGAGCAGCAGCGAGGCGAGGGTGCGGGCGCGCTCGCCCGGCACCAGACGCGGGAGGAGCGGTTCGCGCCAGATCGCGCCGAGGATCTCCTTGAACTGGTACGGGGTCTCGGGAAGGTGGTCGTACAGCGGGTGCTCGACCGTGACCGACGCCACCTCTCCCAGCAGGATGACACCGCAGGTGTCACGCAGGAAGGGGTCGTTGTCGCGCAGCCCCTGGACCCAGCCGGTGACTGCGGGGGCGGCGAGGGTGCGTTCGGTCGGGAGTCCGCGCCAGACCAGTGTGTTGAGGATCGACAACGGCAGCTTGACGGTGTGCCGGTCGGGCCGTTCCAGGTTGGCGAAGGTACGGATGGACTGCTGGGGCAGCCGCAGGTCCGGGTCGGCGTGCAGGGGGACGATGTCGGCCGCGGCGATGGCCGGGGCGAACAGCGGCACGATCCATTCGTCCCACTGCCAGGGATGGACGGGCAGACAGTAGTAGTCGTCGGGGGCGAGGCCCCGGGCACGCAGGGCCGCCGCGAAGGACTCGCGGACCGCCGGGTCGAGCTCGGTGGCGTAGAGCTGCTCGGCGGTGGCGAGCGAGTTCACGCCCCGGTAGGCGGCGATCCGGGAGGAGACCGCGATCCACGGCAGCCTGACCGGCTTGCGGGCCTCGGGAGTGAAGAGGGACGCGTCGGTGGCGGAGAATCCGAGGCGTCCTTTGTTCGCGACGATCCAGGGGTGGCCGGTCTGGTGTCCTTCGAGTTCCGCGTAGTCGAGGCCGGCCAGTTCGGAGACGGTGAGCGCGCTGTGATCGAGGCGGGCGTCGGCGGTGAGCGTGGTGGTGAGCTCGCGGACCAGGTGCCCGAGCGTGGCGCCGTCGATCCCGAGCAGGCGGCGGGCGCGGGCGAGGAAGAGCAGCGGGTCGCGGAAGGGGGTGCCGACGGGGGTTTCCGCCGCGGCCGGCGCTGCATGAGCGGCGGGGGGTTCGCCGAGGGCGTGCGCCTCGGTCTCGGCGGTACTCACCTCACGGATCGAGTCGGGGGCGACCCGCCAGCTGCCGTAGACCCCGCGGCCGGCGGTGAAGATCAGACTGCCGCCGTCGTCCAGCACGAGGGTGTACGTATCGCCCCCGGCGGACCGCGCGACCGGCTCGATGACTTCCTCGTAGGCGAATTCGCCGAGCATCTTCGCAAGCATCCGGGCGGCGGCTCGGTCCCACACCGCCCGGTTCAGTTCTGGAGTGCTGAGCAGCGCGGGCGACTCCGCTGAATCATGGCTCGCGGGATATGTGGGCACGGGGACTCCTCGGGATGGAACCGATGGGCTTCGAGCGGTGCGGACAAGGCAGCGGTTGGCTCACAGCAGGGCGCGGTGGGCTCGGTCGCGGATCATCAACGCGGCCCGCTTCTCCGGGAGTTCCACCTCCGCGGAGAAGCGGAATCCGGCATTGAGGAAGGCGGAGACAGAAGGGGTGTTACGAAGGTCCGGTTCGGCGACGACTCGCGTGCACAGGGGGCGGCTGTCGAGTACGAGGTCGGAGGCGGCCCGGAGCAGCAGGGCGCCGACTCCACGGCCGCGGTTGCCGGCTTCACCGATGAGGAGGTGGATGCCGGCGTCGTGCGAGCGGGCGGGATAGTGACGGGCCAACGGGTCAAGGTCGGCGCGGTAGATCTCCCAGTAGCTCATGGCGACGCCTGACAGCACCCCCAGACAGGGGAGGCTGCGTCCGTCACCGTCGAGCTGGGACCTCAGGTGATCCGCCGTGACGGTTTCGGCTCCGGCGAGTTCCCAGAAGGCCGCGACGGCGGGGTCGTTCATCCAGCGGCTGATCACCGCGAGGTCGCGCTCCAGTCGTACGGGGACGAGCTGGAAGACGCCGGCCGGCGTGGTGACGGGTCCCCATTCGGGCGGTGTGCCGGGCGCGCCGGATATGTCCTGCGCCAGGAAGGCGAGGAGTTCATCGGCGAGCTGCGGATCCAGGGTTTCCTCGGCACCCGTACCGGCCCTGGGAGCTGGGCCGGTACCGGGTTCGGCGTGCGCATCGGCGGGAGGCACGGTGGTGCTCTCCTCTCTCAGCAATTTCGGACGACGAGGTTCCTTCGGGCACCCGGCGGGATTCCTTCAGCCGCGGAGGGGGTTGGCGATGGTGACGTAGACGGACTGGGTGTCGACCGGGCCGACGAGTTCATCGAGGCCGTGCAGCCGGGTCAGCATGTTGGCCTTGCAGCGCAGCCGCGGTGTCTCCAGCAGATGTGCGGGGAGCGGGGAGCCCAGCCCGGTTGCCGCTCCCAGGAACCGGCGGAAGGCGGCGAGGAGCATCTGTTCGTCCGCGAGCTGCTGGGCACCGAACGCTCCGATCAGTCCGAACACGTTGTTGATACCGAGGTAGTACGCGAAGCGCTCGTCGGTGACAGGGTCGGAGACGAAGGTGTCGCTGACCGATCCGATGCTGGGGAGCCTGCGCTCAAGGGCCGCGCGGTGTGACTCACGGAAGTAGTAGCCCTGATTGTCGCGGTAACGGCCACCGACCGGCCAGCCTTCGGCGTCGAGTACCACCAGGGTGTTCTGCTGATGGGCTTCGAGTGCGACCCCGGCGTGCGCGTCGAGCCAGAGCACCGGCCGGACGACCCGGTCGAGGTAGCGCAGGAACCACTCGGCGGCGACGGCGGTCGTGGTCCGTCCGGTGGCGGCGGCGAGCCGGCAGACGATGTCCGCGAGGCGTGAGTGCATGCCCGCCCGGTCCGGCCAGGGGCGCGGCGCGGTGAGTCCGGCGACGCAGACCGCGTCGTCGTGCCGGCCGAACGGGTTGTGGCGCAGCATGACGTCGAAGCCGTGGACGGGCTCGCCGTCCGGGGAGTCGACCGCGAGCCACGCGGGGTCCCGGACGATGTCGAAGCCGGGGTGGGCCAGGTGCAACTGGGTGGCGAGCCCGCTGCGCAGCAGACGGTGGACCTCCACACCCCGGTGGAGTTCCTTACGGAGGTTCTCACGGCGGGAGTTGGTGATGCGCAGGCCGAGGGAGAGTTTCAGCATGGTGTCGACGCCGGGCCGCTGCACGGTGCGCACCGAAGAGGTGGGGTGCCAGCGCTCTCCGTAGGGCCCCAGGTCGTGCACGAGTCCGGCGTCGAGGAGGGCGGCGACCTCGGGCCGGTTAGCCAGCTCCCTGGCCTGCCAGGGGTGCAGTGGGATCGGCGCGGTGTGCTCGGGGAATCGCAGCCCCTTGGCGTGCCGGGCCACGAGTTCAGTCGCCGGCACCGGGCGGCCCTGGTCGGTCCATGCGGAGTCCGCTGCCAGTACGGACCGGTCCACGGCCATCCAGTGGAGGGGGAAGGAGCCGTGCAACTCGGGTGAGTAGAGGCGTGATTCGGAGTCGGAGAGGCCTTCGCGGCTCTTGGGAGAGGGGTGGAGCGGGTGTCCCAGGAGCAGTGACTGCTCCGCGCCGAGGAAGAGGTCGGCCTCGGCGGGTGCGGTGGGGCGGCGGCGTCGTGTCTCGATGAACACGGCGGTTCGCCGCACCGAGTCGGCCACCCGGCCCACCATGTCCGCGCCCTCGTTGTGGTCGGCCTCGCGGCCGAGGAGTGCGGCGACGGTGACGGCGTCGACGGTGGGCGCCGCGTCGGGGGCCTGCGCCAGGACGGGTACGCCGAAGCGGTGCCAGCCCGTGGCGGACCAGTGGCGGACGGGGACGAGGAGGGCGGCGCCGCTTGCGGGCAGCGGGATGCGGAGGGTCTCCCCGTCGGGCCGGGGCAGGTCGCATTCGCGGACCCAGCAGCGCAGCAGGTTCTCGATGCCGGCGGCGTCCGCGGCCTGGAGCGGGTCCGGGTGGTCCAGGGGGTCGGCGGCCGGTGCCGGGCAGGCGGGCGTTGCCCTGGAGGCGTGCCAGTGACCGTGCGGCTTCTCCTTCTGGCGCGGCACGGTGGGCGGCTCGGCGGCGAGGTGACCGGCTGCTGCGGCCTCTCCTCGGTGGGCGGAGGGAGGGCCGTCGGCCTCGGGCGCGGGGGTGGGGTTCACGGCGGTCTTTCCTGTGATGGTGTCCGGGGTCAGCGGATCGACCCGGTCGGGGTCCGTCGGTGCGGTGAGCGCTCCGCTGCTGCCATGGCATCGGCGAGGCGGTCGATGACCGCCGTTGCCTGTTCGTCGGTGAGCGTGAGGGGAGGTAGCAGACGCACGACCGTGGAATGACGACCGCCGAGTTCGACGATGAGGCCTCGGCGCAGGCACTCCTGCTGTACGGCGACGGCGAGTACGGGGTCGGGCGGGGCCTCGCTCCCTCCGTCCACCGGGGCGGCCTCGGGGTCGACGAGCTCCACACCGATCATCAGGCCCCGGCCCCGGACGTCGCCGATGCACGGGTGGTGCGAGGCGAGTGCGCGCAGGCTCGCCAGCATCCTGGCGCCGAGGGTTCCGGCCCGCTCGGCCAGGCGGTTCTCCCGGACGTGGGCGAGGGTGGCCGTGCCCGCCGCCATGGCGAGCTGGTTGCCTCGGAAGGTGCCCGCGTGCGCGCCGGGCTGCCAGGTGTCCAGTTCGGAGCGGTAGACGATGACCGCGAGCGGGAGGGAGCCGCCGATGGCCTTGGAGAGCACCATCACATCGGGAACGACCCCGCTGTGTTCGACACCCCAGAAGGCACCGGTCCTGCCGACGCCGGTCTGGACCTCATCAGCGATCAGGGGGATGGACCGTGCCGCGGTGATGTCCCGCATCCGGCGCAGCCAGCCGTCCGGGGCGGGGTTGACGCCACCCTCCCCCTGCACGGGTTCCAGGATCATTCCGGCCGGCGCGGGTGTTCCGCTCTTGGGGTCGTCCAGCACCGTCTCGGTCCACCGCGCAGCGATCCGTGCGCCGCGCTCGCCGCCGATTCCGAAGGGGCAGCGGTAGTCCTGCGGGAACGGGAGGCGGGTCACCCGCACGTCCTCGGCGCCGCCGGACGCCGCGAGCGCGCCCGCCGTCATGCCGTGGTACGCGCCGGTGAAGGCGAGCAGGCCGCTGCGCCCGGTGGCGGCGCGGACCAGTTTGAACGCCGCCTCCACGGCGTCCGTACCGGCCGGGCCGCAGAACTGGATCCGCGCGTTGTCCGCGAACTCACGGGGCAGCGTGGCGAACAGCTCCGTGGTGAAGGCGTCCTTGACCGGGGTGGCCAGGTCGAGGACGTGCAGGGGTGCGCCCGAATCGAGGACCTTTTTGATCGCTTCCAGGACGACCGGGTGGTTGTGCCCGAGGGCCAACGTCCCCGCTCCGGAGAGGCAGTCGAGGTAGCGTCGGCCGTCCGCGCCCTCGATGGTCAGCCCGCGGGCACGTACCGGGACGATCGGCAGCGACCTGGCGTAGGTGCGGGCGGCAGACTCCCGCATTGCCTGGCGGCGCAGGATTCCCTCGTACGCCGCGGGCGGTGCCGCCGGAGCTGGTTCGGTCACGGCCACGGCTCTTGATCCTCCCGCTGTAACAGTTGCGTTGCACGTCAGCACGATTGCGCAGGGACGGGCTGCGGGGGTGAACTCTGTCCCTGTGTCCCCCGTACGTACCAACGACGCCGGACGCGGAGGATCACGGGTAAGTCCGAAGATCCTTGCGGAGCGGAACCATGCCCCTGCCGTACACCGTCAACACCGGCACCGGCATAGTGGGGGACCGCGCCGAGCCTCCGGGACAGCTGCCCGGCGGCCGCGGCGCCTGTGAAGCAGTCCCGGAGCGCCATCCGGGCAGTGACCGGTGTGCCGTGACGAAGTGCGGCGCACCGTGCGCAAGTGCAGTGCAGTACAGAAGCGTTGAGTTACGAAGTCCCAGGGGGATCACCAGATGCGACTCATTCGACCAGCAGCCACCGCACGCCGTGGGGGGCGCGCCCGCCGCCCCTCCTCTCCCGTGCTCGCGACGGCGGCGGTCGCCGCCGTACTCGCACTCACCGCGACCGCCTGCGGGCCGGGCGACGACGGTGCGAGCGCCGAGCCGAGCGGCAGCTCCGCCGGACAGACGTCGGACAACAAGATCACCGTCCCGGACGATGTGAAGGACCGGCTCAAGGAGCACGGGATCGACCTCGACCAGTGGAAGAACGGCGACTGGAAGAACTGGGACAAGGACAAGTGGCTGCGTGAGGCCAAGGACTTCGTCAATCCGATCATCGCGGGCCTCTGGGACCCGGACCGGATGCGGGACGCCGACAAGTCGCCCGAGAAGCCCGTCGACAACGACATCTCCGGTGACGAGGGAGTGACCGACCCGACCCCGGCGCCGGTCCGGGCCGTGGGCGTGAAGACGCCGTTCCACGCCAACGCCGCCGAGTCCGGGAAGCTGTTCTTCGACGGCCCCGAGGGCTCCATGGTCTGTTCGGCGACCGTGGTGAAGGACCCGGCGCACCCCGGCAAGTCCAACATGGTGTGGACCGCCGGCCACTGTGTCCACGCCGGCAAGAAGGGCGGCTGGTACCGCAACATCGCCTTCGTGCCGTCGTACAACGACAGCGGCCTGTCCACGGATGAGCTCCGGAACAACCCGCCCAAGGAGAAGGTCGCCCCGTACGGCGTGTGGTGGGGCGCGTGGGCGCAGACCTCCGACCAGTGGATCGACCAGGGTGCCTCGGTCGGCGGGCTGGGCGCTCCGTACGACTTCGCGGTGCTGCACGTGACGCCGGAGAAGGGCTCGGACGGAAAGTCCCTCGAGGAGACGGTCGGTTCGGCGCTGCCGGTCGACTTCAACGCCCCGGCCGTGCCGAAGATCGCTGACATGACGGCCACCGGCTTCCCCGCCGCCCCGCCGTACGGCGGTCAGCAGCTTTTCCAGTGCAAGGACAAGCCGGGCCGGCTCTCGCTCACCAAGGACGACCCGACGATGTACCGCATCGGCTGCTCCATGACCGGTGGCTCCTCCGGTGGCGGCTGGGTCGCCGCGGGCCAGGACGGCAAGCCCGCGCTGGTCTCGAACACCTCCATCGGCCCGGTGACGGCCGGCTGGCTGGCCGGACCGCGCCTGGGCAAGGAGGCCAAGGGCGTCTACGACTCGGTCAGCAAGAAGTACGCGGGACAGTGACGTACGCGGGTCGGTAGCGACGGGCCGTCCCCCGCACAGGCGCGGGTGACGGCCCTCGCGACGATCAGTTCCCGGACCGGGGCAGGGCCTCGGTCCGGGCCGTCATAGGGTGGTCCGCATCATCTCCGACAGCCGGGTCGACCGGCGTTACGCATGACGCGGTCACGTCACATGACACGTTCATGCCAGTTTCAGATTTCAGGGGGAATCTCTTTCCATGCGATCCATACGTCCACTGCTCGCGGCCACCGGGCTCGTCGCCGCACTGACGCTGACCGCCACGGCCTGCGGTCCGAGCGAGGACAAGGCTGCCGACAAGCCCGCCGCCACCGAGTCCGCCAGTGCCGCAGACGGCGGCCTGTCCGCCGGTCTGGCCGACACGCTGAAGAAGCACGGTGTCGACCCGGAGAAGTGGAAGAACGGCGAGTGGAAGAACTGGGACAAGGCCACATGGCTGCGTGAGGCCAAGGACTTCGTGAACCCGGTCATCGACGGGCTGTGGAAGCCCGACCGGATGAAGTCCGCCAAGGACCCGGCCAAGACCATGTCCGCCGGTGACCTCTCCGGCGGTCAGGGCGTCAGCGACCCCGAGCCGAAGCCGGTCACGGCCGAGCGCGAGAAGACGCCGTACCACGACTACGCGGCCCCGGTCGGCAAGGTCTTCTTCGACTCCCCCGAGGGCCACATGGTCTGCTCGGGCACGGTCGTGAAGGACCCGAAGAATCCGGGCAGGTCCAACCTGGTGTGGACCGCCGGGCACTGCGTCCACGCCGGCTCGAAGGGCGGCTGGTACCGCAACATCGTCTTCGTCCCCGCGTACAACGACAAGGGCAAGGACGCCGCCGCGCTGCAGAACGCACAGCCCCAGGAGATCGCCCCGTACGGCGCCTACTGGGCCGACTGGGCCACCACCTCGGGCGAGTGGCTGGCCGGCGGCGGCCCCACCGGCGGTGAGGGCGCGCCGTACGACTACGCGGTGCTGCACGTGAAGCCGGAGAACGGCACCAAGTCCCTGGAGGAGACCGTGGGCAACGCCCTCGCGGTCAACTTCGACGCCCCCGAGGCCAAGCAGATCAGCGCGATGGGCGCCTGGGGCTACCCGGCGGCCCCGCCCTACAACGGCCTGATCATGCACAAGTGCGTCGACCGTCCCGGCCGGCTCTCCATCAGTCCCAGCACCCCCACCATGTACCGCATCGGCTGCACCATGACCGGCGGTTCGTCCGGCGGCGGCTGGTTCAGCGAGGGCGACGACGGCAAGCTGGCGCTGGTCTCCAACACCTCCATCGGCCCGGTGACCTCGGGCTGGCTGGCCGGACCCCACCTGGGCCAGGGCGCCGAGCAGATCTTCACGATGATGAGCGACAAGTTCGCCGGTCGGTAACGACCGCGCAACTCAAAGGCCGACGGCCCGCCCCCTGCGCAGGGGGCGGGCCGTCGGCCTTTGCAGTGCCGCGCTGCGGTCAGTGCACCGCAGGTACGAACGTGGAGAGCTCCGCAGCCAGTTCCTCGTGCACCAGCGCCTTGAGCAGGGTGCCCTCCTGCGTGTGCTCCTCGGAGATCACCTCGCCCTCGGCGTGCACCCGGGAGACGACTGCGCCCTGGGTGTACGGAACGAGCGCCTCGATCTCGACCGAGGGGCGCGGCAGTTCGGCGTCGATGAGCGCGAGCAGCTCGTCGATGCCGGCGCCGGTCCGGGCCGATACCGCGATCGCGTGCTTCTCGATGCGCAGCAGCCGCTGGAGCACCAGCGGGTCCGCGGCGTCCGCCTTGTTGATCACCACGATCTCGGGCACGTCCACCGCGCCCACCTCGCGGATCACTTCGCGCACTGCGGCCAGCTGCTCCTCCGGCACCGGGTGCGAGCCGTCCACCACGTGCAGGATCAGGTCGGACTCACCGACCTCCTCCATGGTGGAACGGAACGCCTCGACGAGGTGGTGCGGCAAATGCCGCACGAACCCGACGGTGTCGGCCAGCGTGTAGATCCGGCCGCCCGGCGTCTCGGCCCGGCGCACGGTCGGGTCGAGGGTGGCGAACAGGGAGTTCTCCACCAGCACGCCCGCACCGGTCAGCCGGTTCAGGAGGGAGGACTTGCCGGCGTTGGTGTAGCCCGCGATGGCGACCGAAGGCACCTTGTTGCGCTTGCGCTCCTGGCGCTTGATCTCGCGGCCCGTCTTCATCTCCGCGATCTCCCGGCGCATCTTCGCCATCTTCTCGCGGATCCGGCGCCGGTCCGTCTCGATCTTGGTCTCACCGGGGCCACGGGTCGCCATGCCGCCACCGCCGCTGGAACCGCCGCCGCCCATCTGACGGGACAGCGAGGCACCCCAGCCGCGCAGCCTCGGCAGCATGTACTGCATCTGCGCCAGCGAGACCTGCGCCTTGCCCTCGCGGGACTTGGCGTGCTGGGCGAAGATGTCGAGAATCAGGGCGGTCCGGTCGACCACCTTGACCTTGACGACATCCTCCAGGTGGATCAGCTGGCCGGGGCTGAGCTCACCGTCGCAGACGACGGTGTCGGCCCCGGTCTCGAGGACGATGTCGCGCAGCTCCAGGGCCTTGCCGGAACCGATGTAGGTGGCCGCGTCGGGCTTGTCGCGACGCTGGAAGACGGCGTCGAGCACCTGGGCTCCGGCCGTCTCGGCCAGAGCCGCCAGCTCGGCGAGCGAAATCTCCGCGTCGTGCACGGTGCCCGAGGTCCAGACACCGACCAGCACCACACGCTCAAGGCGCAACTGCCGGTACTCGACCTCGGTGACGTCCTCGAGCTCGGTGGAGAGGCCCGCCACTCGCCGCAGCGCGGCACGCTCGGAGCGGTCGAGCTGTTCGCCGTCGCGCTCTCCGTCGATCTCGTGGCTCCAGGCGACGTCCTCTTCCATCAGGGCGTCGGCCCGAAGGGGCTCGGTGAGGCTCTCGGTCACGTTCTCCGTGGCGCTCTGCGCATCCTGCGCGTCCTGGGGAAGGGAAGAAGAGGAGGTCATTGGATCCTTACGTCGGTAGGAGTGGTCTGCAACAGTCACAACGCGTGACCCTCCCGGATGATTCCCGCACGGGAACGCTCCGGTCCGGCCGCTGCGGCGACCTGTCGATGGTTGCACGGAGCGCCCGGCCCGTCACCCGGGTTTTCCGGCCCGTCACTGCCGGTTTTCCCGGCCTGTCACGTCTTCCCGCCGCCCGCCGGTGCCGCGGTGTGCCAGTCCGGGTGGCCGGGCATGGGGGGCGTGCTCGTCCGGTACAGCCAGCCGTCGAAGAACGCCGCCAGGTCGCGTCCCGCGACCTGGGACGCCAGCCGGATGAAGTCCGGGGTGGCGGCGTTGGAATCGCGGTGCTTGCGTACCCAGAGCCTCTCCAGCAGGTCGAAGGCGTGGTGGCCGATCTCCTGGCGGAGCGCGTACAGGACCAGTGCGCTGCCGTCGTAGACCACTGGCCGGAACAGGCTGATCTTCTTGCCCGGGGCCGGTGCGTCGGGCCGTGCGGGCGGCCCGCCGTCGGCGCGCCAGGCGTCCGAGTAGGTGTAGGCGTCGCGCATCCGGCGTTCGAGCGTCCTGCCGCCGTGCTCCTCCGCGTAGCGCGACTCGTACCAGCTGGCGTGTCCCTCGTTGAGCCAGAGATCGGACCAGGTCTTCGGCGAGACGCTGTCACCGAACCACTGGTGGGCCAGCTCGTGGACCATGACCGAGTCCACGTACCACTCGGGGAAGCGGGGATCGGTGAACAGGCGGCGTTCGAAGAGCGACAGGGTCTGGGTCTCCAGCTCGAAGCCGGTGTCGGCGTCCGCGATCAGCACCCCGTAGTTCTCGAACGGGTAGCGGCCGACCTGCTTCTCCATCCATTCCAACTGGCCGGGAGTCTTGCTCAGCCACGGTTCCAGCCGCTTCCGGTCGGCGGCCGGCACGACGTCACGGACCGGCAGCCGGTGGGGTCCGGTCCGCCGCACGACCGCGGACTTCCCGATGCTGACCTGGGCGAGCTCGGTGGCCATCGGGTGTTCGGTGCGGTAGGTCCAGGTGGTGCGGCCGCCGTGCCCGGTTCGTCCGGTGCGCACCCCGTTGGCCACCACGGTCCGGTCCGCGGGGGCGGTGATCCGGAAGGTGAAGTACGCCTTGTCGGCGGGGTGGTCGTTGCTGGGGAAGACCAGGTGCCCGGCGTCGGCCTGGTTGGCCATGACGAGTCCGTCGGCCGTCCGCACCCAGCCGCCGCTGTTCCGTTCGCCCCGGGGATCGCTGGTGTGCCGGACGGTGATCCGCAGCGGCACCCCGGCCGGGAGCCGGCCGGGCGTCTCGATGATCAGGTCCTCGTCCTGGACCGTGTAGTCGGCGCGCAGGCCGTTGACCGCGACCGAGTGCACGGTGCCGCGGGTGAAGTCGAGGTTGATCCGGTCCAGCGGCCCGGTCGTCCGCGCGTCGATCGTGGTGACGGCTTCGAGCGGTTCGCTGTTGCTGCCCCGGTAGTCGAGGCCGAGGTCGTAGGCGAGTACGTCGTACCCGGGGTTGCCGAGGTGGGGGAAGAGCGGGTCACCGATGCCGAGCGGCACCGGTGCGGGCAGGGTGGCGGCGACGAGTGCGGCCGACGCGGTGGCCAGCAGAGCGGCCCGCAGGCGGCGGGAGAGGAACGGCATGGACTACGGCTACCAGCGTCGCCCCGCCCGCCACGGGACGGCGCGCACCGCACCACTCGAACGAGATCCGTCGCGGCGGGCAGCACCGGCCCCGGCCGGAGGCCGCCTCGGTCAGAGAACGGCGGCCGGGTGCTGGGCACGGCTCACGTCGTACACCCCCGGTACGTCGCGCATCGCGCGCATCAGCGCTGGCAGCCCCGCGGCGTCGGGGAGTTGCAGGGTGTAGGTGTGCCGCACCCGCTGTTCGCTGGGCGGCTCGACGGTGGCGGAGACGATCGCCGCGTCCGCCCCGGCGATGGCCTCGGTGAGGTCGGCCAGCAGCCGGGGCCGTCCGAAGGACTCCGCGACCAGCGTCACCCGGCATTCGGACGCCTCGCCCCAGCTCACCGCGACCGGTACCCGGCCGACGGCCTCCATGCGGGCCGCTGCCGGACAGGTGAGCCGGTGGACGGCTACGGCGCCGCCGCGCACGGTGAAGCCGGTGACGTCGTCGGGCGGTACGGGGGTGCAGCAGCCGGCCAGCCGTACGGTGGCGTCCGCCCGGTTGACCAGTGCGCTCGCGGCGCGGCCGGCGGGGCCGGTGGATCCGGGCGGCGCGGGCTGCGGTCCGGGCCTGGGGTCGGCGGGCGCGGCCTCGGCGTCCTGCGGGTGGGCGTCCAGCCAGCCGGTGATCGCGATCCGGGCGGTGGGGGTCCTGGCGTGGTCGAGCCAGCCGGGCGAGGGCCCCGACGCGGCGTCCTCGGCCAGGAGCAGCTGCACGGTGTCGCCGTCGCCCAGCACGGTGCCGAGCGTGGCCAGCCTGCCGTTCACCCGGGCACCGATACAACTGTGCGCCGCGTCCCCGTACTGGGCGTAGGCGGCGTCCACGCAACTGGCGCCCACGGGCAGGCCGAGCGTGCCGCCGTCGGTGCGGAAGACAGTGATCTCGCGGTCCTGGGCGAGGTCGGCGCGGAGCGTGGTCCAGAAGGTGTCGGGGTCGGTGGCGGACTGCTGCCACTCCAGGAGCCGGGACAGCCAGCCGGGCCTGGTCGGGTCGGCCCGTTCGCCGTCGGCCGGCTCGGCGCTCTGCGCACCGCTGTCCGCGGCGTACGGATTGCCGAGGGCGATGACGCCCGCCTCGGCCACCTTGTGCATGCGGTGGGTGCGGATGAGGACTTCGGCGACCTCGCCCTCGGGCCCCACCACGGCGGTGTGCAGCGACTGGTACAGGTTGAACTTGGGGGCCGCGATGAAGTCCTTGAACTCGGAGATCACCGGCGTGAAGCAGGTGTGGAGTTCACCGAGGACGCCGTAGCAGTCGGCGTCCTCCCCGACGAGGACCAGCAGCCGGCCGAAGTCGGTGCCGCGCAGTTCGCCGCGTTTGATGCTGACCCGGTGCACGGAGACGAAGTGCCTGGGCCTGACGAGGACTTCGGCGGGGATGCCGGCCTCCCGCAGCACCGAGGCGACGTTGCCGGCGATGGCGGTGAGCGGGTCCGCCCCTCGGGTGGCGGCGGAGATGACGGCGTACGTGCGTGCGTATTCCTCGGGGTGGAGGATCGCGAAGACGAGGTCCTCCAGCTCGGTCTTGAGCGCCTGCACGCCGAGCCGTTCCGCGAGGGGGATCAGGACGTCGCGGGTGACCTTGGCGATCCGGGCCTGTTTCTCGGGGCGCATCACGCCGAGCGTGCGCATGTTGTGCAGCCGGTCGGCGAGCTTGATCGACATCACCCGGACGTCGTCGCCGGTGGCCACCAGCATCTTGCGGAAGGTCTCGGGCTCGGCCGCCGCGCCGTAGTCGACCTTCTCCAGCTTGGTGACGCCGTCGACCAGATAGCGGACCTCGTCACCGAACTGCTCCCCCACCTGGTCGAGGGTCACCTCGGTGTCCTCGACCGTGTCGTGCAGCAGGGAGGCCGTCAGCGTGGTGGTCTCGGCGCCGAGTTCCGCCAGGATCAGCGTCACCGCCAGGGGGTGTGTGATGTACGGCTCGCCGCTCTTGCGCATCTGTCCGCGGTGCGAGGTCTCCGCGAGGACGTAGGCCCGGCGCAGGACGGTGAGGTCGGCGTCGGGATGGTGGGCCCGGTGCGCCTCGGCCACATGGCCGATGGCGTCCGGCAGCCGGTCCCGGGAGACCGGGCCGAGCAGGGCGACCCGCCCGAGTCTGCGGAGGTCGATCCGGGGACGGCCCCGCCTGCGGATGGGAGCACCTGGGTTGGTGGCCTCTGCGCTCATGGGGCACCTCCGGCGACGTCGACCGGCGGTGGAAAGGTGCGGTCGCGCCTCCGGGCCGGTGCTTGATGCTACCGACCCCACCACGTGGCGGAGTCCAGCTCTCGCCCAGCGTGAAACGGATCACCCATTCGAGCGAAGCGCTATCCGTTCAGCGTTTCGAGCCAGGCCGGATCGATCTTGCCCGCTGCGACGATCACGGCGGGTCCGGTCATCTCGATCTCGCCGTCCGGGTGCTCGGTGATCACCAGCGTGCCGCCGGGGAGGTCGACGGTGTACGTGACCGGGGTGCCGGTCACCGCCGGATCGGCCGCGTCCCGGCGGGCGGCGGCGACGGCGACGGCGCAGGCGCCGGTGCCGCAGGACCGGGTCTCGCCCGAGCCGCGCTCATGGACGCGCATCGCGACATGGCGCGGGCCCCGGTCCACGACGAACTCGATGTTGACCCCGTCGGGGTAGACCTCGGCCGGGCCGAAGGACGGCTCGGAGAACAGGTCACCGGCGTGGGCCAGGTCCTCAACGAAGGCGACCGCGTGCGGGTTGCCCATGTTCACGTTGCGGGCGTCCCAGCCCCGTCCGCCGACCGTCACCGTGACCCCGGCAGCCGGGAGCTGCGCGCGCCCCATGGCGACGGTGATGTCGCCGTCCTTGGCGAGGTGCACCTTCTTCACGCCGCCGCGGGTGGCGACCGCGAGATCGCCCTCCTCGACCGAGCCGGAGCGCTGGAGGTAGTGGGCGAAGACCCGTACGCCGTTGCCGCACATCTCGGCGATCGAGCCGTCCGCGTTGCGGTAGTCCATGAACCACTCGGCCTCGTCCGCCATCGCCCGCGCCTCGGGGTGGGCGGCGGACCGCACGACGTGCAGCAGCCCGTCCCCGCCGATGCCGGCCCGGCGGTCGCAGAGCCCGGCCACAACGGAGGCGGGCAGGTCGAGGGCGTTGTCCGGGTCCGGAACGATCACGAAGTCGTTCTCGGTGCCGTGGCCCTTGAGGAAGTCGATCTGCGAGGTGGTCACGGGACAACTGTACGAGGAGACGCCGACAGCGCCGCAAACCGCCCGGCCCGGCGGCGCCGGCCCAAGCGGCCGGCCCGCAGCCATCAGGAACGCGGCCGGCCGTCGCCGTTCAGGAACGCAGCCGCGCCACGCGCCACACGGCCAGCGCGACCAGTGCCGCGCACACCGCGACGTACAGCACGATCACGCGCCAGTCGGGTCGCTCGCCCGAGCCCCTGGACGGCAGGCCGGGCCAGGTGTGTCCGACGCGGCGGGCCGCCATCATTCCCCAGCCGGCGGCGCAGCAGCTGATCAGCAGCCCTAGCATGGCGACGACCGCGCCGCCGTCGCCGAACTCGAAGGCGAGCGGGAAGGCGAACATGAGCGATCCCATCGCGGCGAGCGTGACGATCGGCGCGAGCTGCCAGATACGCAGCCGGCGGGCGGGGCGCAGCTCGACCTGGACCTCGGGGGTCACATCGAGCTCATCGGGCCCGTCGGGGCTCAAGCTTCCTGCCTCGTGCTGCGTGTCCGGTGCGTCTTGTTCTGTGTCGCGAGGGCCGGCCTCCATCGCCACGCGCCCTCCCAACTCGGACTCCACTGGTCGATCGATGCTCGATGATGGCACGCCGCAGCTCGCCGAACTGACGGGCAGGGCTTCCCGATGCCATCACGTGATCAGGCTGTAACCGCTCGTTCGACCAACGCCAGCGCCTGGCCCGGGAGTTCCCGGCGGTGCTCGGCGGCGCCGCTCAGCCAGTGGACGCGCGGGTCGCGGCGGAACCAGGAGTCCTGACGGCGCGCGAAGCGTTTGGTGGCGCGCACCGTCTCGCCGCGCGCCTCCTCCTCGGTGCACTCCCCGGCCAGCGCGGCGAGCACCTGCTGATAGCCGAGTGCCCGGGAGGCGGTGCGCCCCTCCCGCAGCCCCCGTCCCTCCAGCGCGCGCACCTCGTCGACCAGTCCCGCGTCCCACATCCGGTCGACCCTCAGGGCGATGCGCTCGTCGAGTTCGGGGCGGGCCACGTCGACGCCGATCTGGACGGTGTCGTAGACCGCATCGTTACCGGGGAGGTTGGCGGTGAAGGGCTTGCCTGTGATCTCGATGACTTCGAGGGCCCGGACGATGCGCCGCCCGTTGCTCGGCAGAATGGCGCGGCCCGCCTCCGGGTCGGCCGCGACGAGCCGGGCGTGCAGCGCGCCCGAGCCCCGTTCCGCGAGCTCCGCCTCCAGCGCGGCCCGGATGCCGGGGTCCGTACCGGGGAACTCCAGGGCGTCGATCGCGCCCTTCACGTAGAGCCCGGAGCCGCCGACCAGGACCGGGGTGCGGCCCTCGGCGAGCAGCCGGTCGATCTCGGTGCGGGCCAGCCGCTGGTACTCGGCGACGCTGGCGGCCTCGGTGACGTCCCAGATGTCCAGCAGCAGGTGCGGGACGGACCCGCGCTCCTCGATCGTCAGTTTCGCGGTGCCGATATCCATCCCCCGGTAGAGCTGCATGGAGTCGGCATTGACCACTTCGCCCCCGAGCTGCTGGGCGAGGAACACCCCCAGGTCGGACTTTCCGGCTGCGGTGGGACCGACGACGGCGATGACCCGCGGTGCGGGAGCTGGGCTTCTCACTGGCACAGTCTCGCAAACCCGGAGGCCCGTTCCCGAACGGCGGACGCGGCGGCGGGGACAGCGACGCGTCCGGACGGCCCGTCAAGTAAAATAACCAGCACATATGGGCGTTTTCTCATGGTTCGGGGAGTGTGCGGCAGCACGGTGGGTACCCGGGCCTCAGAGAAGGCGCGCACGCACTCCCCCAGCAGAGAAGGTGTCCGATGGGCTTCATGGACAATTTGAAGGCGAAGCTGAGCCCGGCGAAGGACAAGGTCAGCGACCTCGCGCAGCAGCACGGGGGCAAGATCGACCAGGGGCTCGACAAGGCCGCGCGGACGGTGGACGAGAAGACCAAGGGCAAGTACAGCGACAAGATCGTGTCCGGTACCCAGAAGGCCAAGGACGCGGTGGAGAAGCTGTCCCACAAGGACGGGGGCACCACCCCGCCCGCTTCCTGACCCCGGTCCGGCAGGACACCGTGACGGCCGCGGAGCGCGCAGCTCCGCGGCCGTCGTGTGTCGGGTGTCGTGGACGGGAGACCGCGGGCCGGCCGGGTCTCGTCGCGGCCCCGGCACCCCGCCGGGGCGCCGGGGGTCAGGACCAGGCGGCGACCAGGTAGCCCACGCCGTACGGCGCGTCGTCGTACAGCAGGCGGCCGTCGAGTCCGGCACCCTGCGCGGCCCCCGCGAGCACCTGCCAGGGGGCGCGGCCGGCGGCCTTCAGTTCGCATGCCAACGCCTCGTCCAGCGCGATCAGCGCACCGGTGTCCGCCGCCCCCAGGGCCCGCGCGGCCGCCGCGTCGAACTCGGTGGCGCGCTCGTCCAGATAGCCCGGGGCCTTGAGCGTGCGGCAGGCACTGCCGTCACCCATCACCAGCAGCGCCACCCTGTCCGCCCGCGCGGCCAGCGCCCGCCCGGTGTCCGTGCAGCGTGCCGTCTCCAGCGGCTCCCCCACGCCCAGCGCCTCGACCGGCGCGTCCGCCCACCCGGTACGGGCCAGCAGCCAGGCACCGACGGCGAGCGACGCCGGGAGCGGCCGGTCGGCGACCGGGTCCAGGTCCCGCCCGAGCCGTACCCGGAGATCGACGCCGAACTCCTTGAAGGAGCCCGTGGCGCCTTCGGGATGGGGCCCGCGGCCCGCGAGGTCCGCCGGGCCGATCACGATCAGCAGATCCGGCCGGGAGGCGGCCAGCACACCCAGCGCGTCGGTGCACGCGGTCCGCGCGGCGTCGAGCTCGGGCGCGGCACCGGCGGCGACGTCGGGAACCAGCAGGGGCGGACAGGGGCAGACAGCGGCGGCGACAAGCATGGTGGGCAGCGTACTGGCTGGGCGCCGCCCGGCCGTCGGCCGCAGCCGCCCGCCACCGCTGTCAGTCGCAGCCGCAGCCCGGGGCCGAGGCGGCGGGCAGCGGTGCCGGGGCGCCGATGCCGGGCAGGCCCAGCATCACGCCGGCGGGCTTGGCGGCGGAGGCGGCGTTGCGCTTCTCCCAGGCGTCGCCCGACCGGGTCCGCCGGACCCCGACGGGTGCGCCCTCCGCGAGCAGGTGGTGCGGGGCCGCGTAGCTGATCTCGACGGTCACCACGTCGCCGGGCCGTACGTCCTGGTCCGGCTTGGTGAAGTGCACGAGGCGGTTGTCGGGGGCGCGGCCGGACAGGCGGTGTGTCGCACCGTCCTTGCGGCCCTCGCCCTCCGCGACCATGACGTCCAGCGTGCGGCCGACCTGCTTCTTGTTCTCCGACCAGGAGATCTCCTCCTGGAGGACGGACAGGCGCATGTACCGCTCCTGGACGACCTCCTTGGGGATCTGGCCCTCCATGTCGGCGGCCGGGGTGCCGGGGCGCTTGGAGTACTGGAAGGTGAACGCGTTGGCGAAGCGCGCCTCCCGTACGGCGTGCATCGTCTGCTGGAAGTCCTCCTCGGTCTCACCGGGGAAGCCGACGATGATGTCGGTGGAGATCGCGGCGTCGGGCATCGCGGCGCGCACCTTGTCGATGATGCCGAGGAAGCGTTCCTGCCGGTACGAGCGGCGCATCGCCTTCAGGACCGTGTCCGAGCCGGACTGCATCGGCATGTGCAGCTGCGGCATCACGTTCGGCGTCTCGGCCATCGCGGCGATCACGTCGTCGGTGAAGTCGCGCGGGTGCGGCGAGGTGAAGCGGACCCGCTCCAGGCCCTCGATCCGCCCGCAGGCGCGCAGCAGCTTCGAGAACGCCTCGCGGTCGCCGATGTCGGAGCCGTAGGCGTTCACGTTCTGGCCGAGCAGGGTGATCTCGGAGACGCCCTCCGCGACCAGGGCCTCGATCTCGGCCAGGATGTCGCCGGTCCGGCGGTCCTTCTCCTTGCCGCGCAGCGCCGGGACGATGCAGAAGGTGCAGGTGTTGTTGCAGCCGACGGAGATGGAGACCCAGGCCGCGTAGGCGGACTCACGGCGGGTGGGCAGCGTCGAGGGGAACGCCTCCAGGGACTCGGCGATCTCGATCTGCGCCTCCTCCTGGATACGGGCACGCTCCAGCAGCACGGGCAGCTTGCCGATGTTGTGCGTACCGAAGACGACGTCGACCCAGGGGGCGCGCGCGACGATGGTGTCGCGGTCCTTCTGCGCGAGGCAGCCGCCGACCGCGATCTGCATCCCGGGGCGCTTCGTCTTCATCGGGGCGAGCCGGCCGAGGTTGCCGTAGAGCTTGTTGTCGGCGTTCTCCCGCACCGCGCAGGTGTTGAAGACGACGACGTCGGCATCCCCGTCGGAGCCCTCGGGGGCCCGTACGTAGCCGGCGTCCTCAAGCAGCCCCGACAGCCGCTCGGAGTCGTGGACGTTCATCTGGCACCCGTAGGTACGCACCTCGTAGCTTTTTCTGACGTCCACTGCTTCGCTCCGGTTGCCGCTGCTCATGCGACAAGGGTAGGCGCTGCCCGGACACCTCCCGTCGCGGGCGGTTTCCGGATGGTTCCCGGACGGCTCCCGCACGGATCTCCCGGCCGCCGCGACGGCCGGAGATCCACCGGCACCCCTGGCCATGGCCGGGAATGACCTGGCAGGATCGCCGCCATGCTCCCGGCGGCACTGTCCCGAATCGGCCGGCGTCGCTCCCTGCGGGCGGGCGCCGCCCTCGTCGTCGTGCTCGGGCTGCTCCTGTGGTGGCTGCTCCCGCTCGGGGACCCCGCACCGACCGGGAGCCTGTCGTTCAGCACCGGCGTGCGCAGCGGCGTCTACCAGCGCTACGGGGAGCGGCTGAAGGGCGCGCTGGCCAAGGATCTGCCCGATGTGTCGATAGAGCTGCAGACCAGCGAGGGATCTCAGCAGAACCTCGCCAGGGTGGCGACCGGTAAGGCCGACTTCACGATCGCGACCACGGACGCCGTGGCCACGTACCTGCGGGACGGGAAACCGGGCGCCGAGCGGCTGCGTGGCTGTGTCCGGCTGTACGACGATTACGTGCAGCTGGTCGTGGCCCGGGGCTCGGACATCCGGAAGGCCTCTGACCTGCGCGGCAAGAAGGTCGCGGTCGGGCAGCCGGGGTCGGGGGTGCGTCTGGTCGCCGATCGGCTGATCACCGCCGCGGGTCTGGACCCCGTCAACGACGTCTCGGCGATACCGGCCGGCATCGACACCGTCCCCAAGCTGCTGGAGGACGGCAAAATCGACGCGTTCTTCTGGTCCGGCGGGCTGCCGACCACCGCGGTGGCGGATCTCTCGGACCGGCTCGCGATCCGGCTGGTCCCGCTTGAGGACAAGCTGATCAAGCAGCTCCAGGCGGCCGGCGGCTCCACCCGCTACTACCGCTCGGCCGTGATGCCCGCCGACGCCTACCGCAACGCGCAGCAGGGCCAGGCCGTGCCCACCGTGGCGGTCGCCAACGTGCTGGTGACCACCGACCGTACGGACGCGGCGATGACCGAGGCCTTCACCCGGACCGTGATCGACAGCCGGGACCGGATCGGGCGCGAGGTGCACGCCGCGCAGCTGGTGGACCTGCGGACCGCGATCTACACCGATCCGCTGCCGCTGCACGAAGGGGCCAGGCGCTACTACCGCTCGGTGAAGCCCTGAGCGGCCTGCTCCACCGCCCTGCCGAACCTTGCGCGCAGGGTCCGGCCGGACCGGATCAGCCGTGCGGGGCGTTGCGGGGCACGGACACCGTCACCCGCAGGCCGTGCGGTTCGTGGCGTTCGTAGGCGATGGTGCCCCGGCCGGCGGCCAGGAGCGCCTTCGAGATGGAGAGGCCGAGGCCCGATCCCCGTACGTTCTGGTGCTGGGAGCTGCGCCAGAAGCGGTCTCCGACGCGCTCCAGCTCCTGCTCGGTGAGGCCGGGCCCCCGGTCCGCGACGACGACCGTGACGCTTTCGCCGCCGGAGGCGACCGTGACCCGGACCTCCTCGTCGGCGGGCGTGAACTTGAGCGCGTTGTCGATGATGGCGTCGAGTGCGCTGGACAGGGCGATGGGGTCCGTCCAGGCGGTGACGGCGGGGGTGCCGTCCGCCCGGAGCCGTACGCCCTTCTCCTCGGCCACCGGCCGCCAGGACATGACGCGTTCGGCGGTGAGGGCGCCGATGTCGGTGAGCTGGAGATCGGCCGCCGCGTGTTCGGCCAGGGCCAGGTCGAGGAGATCGTCGAGGACCTGGCCGAGCCGCTTTCCCTCGGTGCGCACGGAGGCGATCTCCTCGTTGCCCTCCGGAAGTTCGAGGGCGAGCAGCTCGATCCGCAGCAGCAGCGCGGCCAGCGGATTGCGCAACTGGTGCGAGGCGTCCGCCACGAAGGCGCGCTGCTGTTCCAGCACGTCCTCGACGTTGTCGGCCATCTCGTTGAACGAGCGGGCCAGCCGCCTGAGTTCCGGCGGCCCTCCGGAGGCCGCCACCCGGGATCGCATCCGGCCGCTGGCGATGTCGTGGGCGGCCACGTCCAGGGTCCGCACCGGGAGCAGGACCCAGCCGGTGAGCCGGATCGCCGCGCCGACGGCCACCAGCATCGCGACCGCCTCGCCCGCCGCGATCAGCAGCCAGCCGCGCAGGGTGTCGGAACGCATCTGCGCGGTGGGCGAGTCGATGACGACGACGGCCACCACGTCACCGTCGCGCACGACGGGCGAGGCGACGACCACCCGGCCGTCCTGCCAGGGCCAGACCTGCGGCGGATCGTGGCTGCGACGGCCGAGCAGCGCCTCGTTGAACGCCTCACGGCCCTCCCCCTCGACGGGCAGCCGCCAGGTCGCCGGGGCCTTCGCCATCGCTGAGTCGTCACGGTAGAAGACCCCCGCCCGGATGCCGTAGACCGAGTCGTACGTCTCCAGTTCGGTCTGGAGGGTGCGCTGCCGCTCGTCGTAGCCGTGGGTGCGTTCGGTGATGAACTGGGCGAGTGCGGCGAAGCGTGCCGTGTCGTCGATGCGGTCGATGACGACGCCCTGCTGCTGGGCGGCGGCCACACTGACGGCCAGCGGGAAGCCCAGTGCGAGCAGGACACTCGCCATGAGGACGATGAGCAGCGGAAGCAGCCTGGTGCGCACCGGAGACGTACGCCTCTACGCGGACGGGGCGACGAGGCGGTAGCCGACCCCGCGCACCGTCTCGATCAGTGCGGGCAGGCGCAGCTTGGCGCGCAGGGATGCGACGTGCACCTCGAGCGTGCGCCCCGTCCCCTCCCAGCTCGTGCGCCAGACCTCGCTGATGATCTGCTCCCGGCGGAACACCACCCCGGGCCGCTGGGCGAGGAGCGCGAGCAGGTCGAACTCCTTGCGGGTGAGCTGGACTTCGCTGCCGTCGACGCTGACCCGCCGGGTGGGCAGCTCGATGTGCACATGCCCCAGGCGCAGCGCGGCGACGGGCGTGGGCCCGGTGTCCTCGGCGGCGGGCTTGCGCCGGCTGACGGCGTGGATACGGGCGAGGAGCTCGCCGGTGTCGTACGGCTTGGTCACGTAGTCGTCCGCGCCGAGGTTCAGCCCGTGGATGCGCGAGCGGACGTCGGCCCGCGCCGTCACCATGATCACCGGTACGGAGCTGCGCTTGCGGATCTTCCCGCACACCTCGTAGCCGTCCTGGTCGGGCAGCCCGAGATCGAGGAGCACGACGCCGAAGGGTTCCGCGTCCGTGGGGAGGAGCGCCTGGAGGGCCTCCTCGCCGCTGCGGGCGTGCACCACCTTGAAGCCGTGCCGGCCGAGGATGGCGGACAGGGCGGCGGCGACGTGGTTGTCGTCCTCGACGAGCAGCAGTCTCATGGGCCCCCTCTCCGGGGTCGCGGGTTCGGTGCGGTCGCGTACGCCCCTGGTCACTTCCCCGTATCGAGGCGTTTCACGTCGGGGTGTACCAAGGCATCCACTCCGATGACCGGTGCGCCAGTCAAGTGCCTGCCGGTTGCATCGATGTTTCCGTTATGCACCCGGTACGCCCGGACGGCCCGCGTGACGTCCCGTTCACGCGGAGTGTCCGGTTGCGGCCGGATCGTTATGCTCAATTTCCGCTCAGATGTAATGACGCTGGTCGCACTGCGTCACTAAGGTCCTTGCCAACCGAGGAGGACGGAGCAAAAAGCCGATGAGCGGAGTTTCAGTGACCAAGGGCGCCGAGGACGCTGCACCCGCGGCCGGCGGCGACCTGGTCGTGCTGAGCAACGTCAACAAGCACTTCGGCGCGCTGCATGTGCTCCAGGACATCGACCTGACGATCGCCTCCGGCGAGGTCGTGGTCGTCATCGGGCCTTCGGGGTCCGGGAAGTCCACGCTGTGCCGCACGATCAACCGCTTGGAGACGATCGACTCGGGCGCGATCACGATCGACGGGAAGCCCCTGCCCGAGGAGGGCAAGGAGCTGGCGCGGCTGCGTGCCGATGTCGGCATGGTCTTCCAGTCGTTCAATCTCTTCGCCCACAAGACGGTGCTCGAGAACGTGATGCTGGGCCAGGTCAAGGTCCGCAAGACGGAGAAGAAGGCGGCCGAGGACAAGGCGCGTTCGCTGCTGGACCGGGTGGGTGTCGGAACGCAGGCCGACAAGTACCCCTCACAGCTCTCCGGTGGCCAGCAGCAACGTGTGGCGATCGCACGGGCGTTGGCGATGGACCCCAAGGTCATGCTGTTCGACGAACCGACCTCCGCGCTCGACCCGGAGATGATCAACGAGGTGCTGGAGGTCATGCAGCAGCTCGCCCGCGAGGGAATGACCATGGTCGTCGTCACCCATGAGATGGGTTTCGCCCGTTCCGCGGCGAACCGGGTCATCTTCATGGCGGACGGAAAGATCGTCGAAGAGGCCGTGCCCGACCAGTTCTTCAGCAACCCGCGCAGTGACCGGGCCAAGGACTTCCTGTCGAAGATCCTTCACCACTGATGGAGCCTTCAGCGCCGGTTTCCGGGCCGGCTGATCACGCACATCGCGTCAACTCTAGGGAATTTCACCATGCAGCTTCGTAAGGTCACCGCCGCCTCGGCCGCCGTGCTCGCCCTCGCCATGGCCGCCACCGCCTGTGGCTCCGACAAGAAGGACGACGAGTCCGGTTCGGGCGGCGGCAAGAAGATCACCATCGGTATCAAGATCGACCAGCCGGGTATCGGACTGAAGACCCCGGACGGCAAGTTCACGGGCTTCGACGTCGATGTCGCCACGTACGTCGCCAAGGAACTCGGCTACGACGCGAAGAACATCGAGTTCAAGGAGACCAAGAGCGCCGACCGCGAGACGTCGATCGACCGCGGTGACGTGAAGTTCATCGCCGCCTCGTACTCGATCAACGACGAGCGGCTGAAGAAGGTCGACTTCGCGGGTCCGTACCTCCTCGCCCACCAGGACATCCTGGTCCGCGCGGACGACAGCACCATCAAGTCGCCCAAGGACCTGAACAACAAGAAGCTGTGTTCCGTCGCCGGCTCGACCTCGGCGCAGAACGTCCACGACACGCTGGCCCCGAAGGCTCAGCTCCAGGAGTACGGCGGCTACTCGGAGTGCCTGACCGGCCTGGAGAACAAGGCCGTTGACGCGCTGACCACGGACGACAGCATCCTGGCCGGCTACGCCTCGCAGGACGCCAACAAGGGCAAGTTCAAGCTGGCCGGCTTCAAGATGACCAACGAGAACTACGGCATCGGCCTGAAGAAGGGCGACGCCGACCTGAAGAAGAAGATCAACGACGCGCTGACCAAGATGGTCTCGGACGGTTCGTGGGAGAAGGCCGTGAAGGCCAACTTCGGCCCGGCGAACTACAAGAACGAGCCCGCCCCCAAGATCGGCAACGTCGTCAAGTGAAGCAGGGCTGACCGGGCGCGCCGCCACTGACGGCGGCGCGCCGTGCCCTCCTACACGCGGAAGCGCGGGAGATCGTGTTCGACTTTCTTGATGGTTACGACCTGCTTGGGGCGTTCTGGACAACGGTGCAGCTCACCGTCTACTCCGCCCTCGGCTCCCTCATATGGGGAACGCTGTTGGCCGGCATGAAGGTCAGCCCGGTCCCCCTGATGCGCGGTTTCGCGACCGGCTATGTGAACGTGATCCGGAACATTCCGTTGACCGTGATCATTCTCTTCTCCTCGCTGGGCCTCTTCCAGACACTCGGCACCAGTCTGGGAGCCAGCGACTTCAAGGACATCAACTTCCGGCTCGCGGTGCTGTCCCTGAGCCTCTACACGGCCGCCTTCGTGTGCGAAGCACTGCGGTCCGGCATCAACACGGTGCCGGTCGGCCAGGCCGAGGCGGCACGCGCTCTCGGTCTGAGCTTCACCCAGGTACTGCGGCTGGTCATCCTTCCGCAGGCATTCCGGTCGGTCGTGAATCCGCTCTCCAACGTGCTGATCGCGCTGACGAAGAACACCACCATCGCCTCGGCGATCGGTGTCGCGGAGGCCTCGTACCTGATGAAGAGCATGATCGAGAACGAGGCCCAGCTGATCTCGATCGCGGCCGTCTTCGCTTTCGGCTTCGTCGTCCTGACCCTCCCGACCGGCCTCATCCTCGGCTGGGTGAGCAAGAAGGTGGCGGTGAAGCGATGAGCTCCGTCCTCTACGACGCCCAGGGGCCACGCGCCAAGCGGCGCAACATCCTCTACACCGTCCTGTTCGTGCTCGTCGCCGCGGCCGTGGTGTGGTGGGTGTACGACGGTCTCGCCTCCAAGCACCAGCTCGACTGGATCAAGTGGAAGCCGTTCTTCACCAGCTCCCAGCCGTGGCAGACGTACATATGGCCGGGCTTCCAGAACACGATCAAGGCGGCGTTCTTCGCCCTGATCATCGCGCTGCCACTGGGTGCGCTGTTCGGGATCGGCCGGCTCTCGGACCACCGGTGGATGCGGGCGCCGTCCGGCGTGGTCGTGGAGTTCTTCCGCGCCATCCCGGTACTGATCCTGATGATCATCGCGAACCAGGTGTACTCCGAGTACACCGACATCGACACGGAGACCCGCCCGCTGTACGCGGTGGTCACCGGTCTGGTGCTCTACAACGCATCGGTGCTCGCCGAAATCGTGCGGGCCGGCATCCTGACGCTCCCCTCGGGGCAGACGGACGCGGCCAAGGCGATCGGCATGCGCAAGGGCCAGACCATGGTCTTCGTTCTGGTGCCGCAGGCGGTCACGGCCATGCTGCCCGCGATCGTCAGCCAGATCGTGGTGATCGTGAAGGACACCGCCCTCGGTGGCGCGGTGCTCACCTTCCCCGAGCTGCTCGCCTCGGCCCGGCCGATGGCCGCGAACTACGGTGCGAACACCATCGCGTGTTTCACGATCATCGCGGTGATCTACATCGCGCTGAACTTCACCCTCACCTCGTTCGCGAGCTGGCTGGAGCAGCGGCTCCGGCGCGCGAAGAAGAGCACGGGCGCGGTCGTGGGCACCGGCCCGGGGGGCGACCTGGAGACGATCGGTGCGCCGTCGCTCAACGTTGATGACGGACACGCTGCCTGACGGCTGATCAACAGAGGTCCCCGAGGGGCGGGGGGGGGGGGGGCCCCCCCCCCCCCCCCCGGCCCCCCGCCCCCCCCCCCCGCCCCCCCCGCGGGGGGGGGGCGGGCGGGGGTAGGGCCCCCCCCCCCCCCCCCCCCCCCCGCACCGCCCACGTGGGGGGGGGGGGGGGGGGGGGGGGGGGGGGCCGGGGGGGCCCCCCCCCCCCCCGGGGGGGCCCGGGGGGGGGGGGGGCCCCCCCCCCCCCCCCCCCTCGCCGCGTTCCGGCGTCACTTGACGCAAGCACCGGCAGTAGGTTGCATACGTTCTGTGATCGCGCCCCGAGCCCCCTACGCCGCCGCATCTCCGTCGCCGCCGTCCCCGACCTCCGGGGCCGCCCCGGCCCGCCCGCTCCGCCCGTGCGCCGCCACGCGTCCGACCGCACACGTTCCGGGGGCCGCGCCGTGGACCCGGTGATCATCGTCGGTGCCGGGCCGGTCGGCCTGGTGCTGTCGCTCGCCCTCGCCGCGCAGGGAGTGCCTTCCGTGCTCCTCGACGAGGACCCCGGCAAGGAGGAGACGCGGCCTGCCCGCACGGTGGTGCTCCGCGAGGACACCGCGGCCCTGCTGGAACGGCTCGGCTGCAAGACGCTCCAGGACGAGGGCCTGCGCTGGTCCGGCTGGCGGTCCCTGCGGCGCAAGCAGCTGGTACGTGAACTGCCGCTCGGTGAGGGCACGCCGTCCGGGGATCCGCCGGCCGCCCCGGTCCATGTCCCGCAGCACGCCCTGGTGCGCGGACTGCGGGACGCGGTGGCCTCGCAGAGCCTCGTACGGACGGCACGGCACAGCCGCGTCGACACGCTGGAGCAGGACCCGGCCGGGGTCACCGTGCACACCAGGGAGCCCGGTTCGACCTGGTGGCGCGGGAGTTACCTGGTCGGCTGCGACGGGGCGCGGTCCACCGTGCGCAAGCTCCTCGACATCCGCTTCCCGGGGCGTACGGCGGTGGAGCGGCATGCCGTCGCCGCCCTGCGCACCGAACTGCCCTGGCCGGGCGAGGCCGTGCTGCACCGGCTGCCGCCGTGGCGCTCGGGCGGCGCCGAGGTGACCGCGCGGCCGTTGCCGGACGACGTCTGGCGGCTGGACTGGCTGCTGCCGCCACGTGGCGAGCTCGTCACGCCCGACGTCCTGGTCGCCCGGGTCCGGGACACCCTGGCGGGCTGGTGCGGCGAGACACCCCCGTACGAGCTGCTGGACACCGGCGTCTACACGCTGCACCACCGGCTCGCCCGGCGTTGGCGGGTGAAGCGGGCCTTCCTCGCCGGGGACGCCGCACATCTGCTGGGCGCGCTCGGCACCCAGGGGCTGGACGAGGGGCTGCGGGACGCCGAGAACCTCGCCTGGAAGCTGGCGCTGGCCTGGCACCACGGCGCGTCCGACGTGCTCCTCGACAGCTACCAGGCCGAGCGCCGGGCCGCGGTCGCCGCACGGCTGCGCGCCGCCGACCAGTCGCTGCCGATACTGCGGGGCGGCGGAGGGCTGCGGACCCTGGTCCCGGGGAGCGCACGGGGGCACGATTCGCTGCTCACCGACGGGCATCTGGGCGGCGGCCCCCTGGGTGCGCCCCCTTCCTACGCGCTGTCCCCCCTTGCGCCCCCGCGCGCCGAGGCGCATGCGTCCGTGGGTACGCCCCCCGGTGCGCCGGTGGCCGATGTGCGGGTGACGGCTCCGGACGGCACCCGTGTGCGGCTCCGCGAACGGCTGGGGCAGGGGCGGCTACTGGTCGTCCTGGTGGCCCCCGGTACTGGAGTATGGGACCGGCGGCACTGGATGGGGGCCGGAGTGATGCCCCGGCTCGTCGAGGCGGTGGACGCCCTGCCGGTGAAGGGTGAGCTGCTGGTGGCGGAGAGCTATCCGGGGGCGTCCGCGCACACCGTCCTGCTGGTCAGGCCGGACGGTCACCTGGCGGAGTCGTTCAGCGGGGTACGGCCCGCGGAGCTCCGCGCGGCGGCCGATGCGGCGCGCGGCGGTGCGGCCCGCACGTCCGAACGCTCCGACCGCACCGCAGACATCAATTGACCCCCGCGGGCGCACATGGTCTACTCCGGAACATGACCGACACCGATGTGCGCCTGTGGCGGAGGGTCCATATGGACCTGCTCCGCTATGCGGGCTGCGTGTGTCGCCCGTCCTGCTGAATCGCCTTCTTCTGCTCCGCCGTGCGTCATGACGTATGGCAGGACATCCACGCGAACTCTCAGGACGGCCCATTGTGTCTGTTTCTCCTGTCCCCGTGCCCGCAACTCCCGCCTCCGAGCTCCCGGTTTCCGTACGCACTCCGGCCTCCGGCCCGACGGCTGCGGAACTGCTCGACTTCGTCCGCCGCACCGCCGCGGACGCCGCCCTCATCGCCTCGCTCCCTCTGGACCCCGAGGGCCGCACCTGGATCCGGCTCGACGGACCGGGCGGCAGTGAGGCCTGGCTGATCGGCTGGCCGCCCGGTACCGGCACCGGCTGGCACGACCACGCCGACTCGATCGGCGCCTTCCTCTCCGCGAGCGGCACGCTCAAGGAACACTCGCTCGCGGCACGGCTGCCGACGGACGGGTGGAAGACCCTCGAACTGACCGAGGACATCGACCGGTCGAGGGAGCTGACTGCGGGTCAGGGCAGGGCGTTCGGCAGGCACCATGTGCACGAGGTGCTGAACGAGTCCACCGCCGAACACGCCGTCTCCGTCCACGCGTACTACCCGCCGCTTCCGCAGATCCGGCGCTACAGCCGCACGGGCGCGGTACTCCGCCTCGAACAGACCGAAAGCCCGGAGGACTGGCAGTGAGCCATACACCGCACGAAGCCACGGGAGCACACGGCACACAGCCGGACAGTACGCAGCGGGTGGGGATCGACGAGCTGCTGGAACGGGTCAGGTCCGGATACGAGCGGCTCGGGCCCGAGGAGGCCCGCGCGGCGGCCGCCGGCGGGGCCCTGCTCGTCGACATCCGCTACGCGGAGCTGCGCGCGCGGGACGGGCTGATCCCGGGGGCGCTGGTCGTCGAGCGCAACGAGCTGGAGTGGCGGCTGGACCCGCAGGGGAGCCACCGCGCGGCGGAGGCGGTGAGCCACGGACTGCAGGTCGTGGTGATCTGTAACGAGGGCTACGCGTCGAGCCTCGCCGTCGAGTCCCTGCACCGGCTCGGGCTGTACCGGGCAACCGATCTGGCCGGCGGCTTCCAGGCCTGGCGCGCGGCGGGGCTCCCGGTCGACGTGTGACCGGGAGCCCCGCCCGGGGCGCCGGAACTGGGTGGGTCCGCCCCCGGTCACTGACCCGCCGTGACCGCCTCCACCGGGCGGGCCTTCAGCGCGATGCGGCCCGGCAGTGCCGTGGCGGTCAGGGCCAGCAGCGCCGCGGCGCCCACCACTGTCGCGTACACCAGCGGCAGAACGGCGGGCGCCGCACTGCCCGTCATGCCGATGCTGAACGCGGTCAGCACGGCGAGCGCGATCCCGGAACCGAGAACGGCGGCGATCAGCAGCACCGACAGGGTCTCGATACGGAGCATCCGCAGCACCTGGCGGCGCGTCGCCCCGGCCAGCCGGAGCAGCGCGAACTCCTTGAGCCGCTCGGACACCGACATGGCGAGCGTGTTGACCACCGCGATGGCGGTGAAGGCCAGGACGAGACCCATGGCGAGGTAGTTGACCTCGGCGTTGCTCTGCTGCCGGTCCGCCTGGAGCCGGTCGGCGGCCGTCGGGGCCAGCACCGCGATTCCGGGGAACTTCTTTACGGATGCTGTCAGTTCGCTGCGGGAGGGGTCTCCGGAGACCAGGACGGTGGCGGCCAGGGGGTTGTCCATGTGCTGGGCGACCAGGTCGTGCGGCAGCGTCAGATCACCGAATCCCAGGCCTCGTTGGTAGACGGCGGCGACGGTGAGGGCGACGGGCGTTCCGTCGCCGAGGTGCAGGTCCAGCTTGCTGCCGGTGTGGAGGCCGAGCCGGTCGGCGGCGAGTTCGCTGATCGCCGCGGCGCGCGGATCCGCGGTGAACGCGGCGATCGAACCGCTTGTCACCCCGGGGTCCCAGGTGCGGGCGAGTCCGGCCGAGGTGACGCCCTGGGCCGGGTACTTGTCGAGCCCGACCCGGACCGTGGTCCGGACGACCTCCGTGGCTGCGGTGACACCGGGCGTCGCGCGCACCGCGTCGACGGCGGCGGCCGGGACACCGGAGCCCTGCGCGCCCAGCACCCAGGTCGCGCGGGTGCCCTCCCGGGCCTGGGCCAGGGCGGCGTCCCCGAGCGTCGGCTGGATGAACAGCACCGTGCACGTCATGCCGATGAGCAGGGTGAGCGGGGTGACGACGGAGGCCATCCGGGTGGAGTTCCCGCGGATGTTCGCGTTGGCCAGCTTCCCGATGGGCCCGGCAGGCCGGAGCACCAGCCCCAGCACGACGGAGGCCGCCCGGACCAGGTGGGGACCCAGGAGCGAGACCGACGTGGCCAGCACCACCACGGCGAGGAAGGTGACGGGTGTCGAGGCGGCCTCGGTGCGCAGAATGCTCAGTACGGCGACCAGCACGCCGCCGCCGACGAGCAGGACCAGACCGGCGACGGTCCGCGCGCGGGCGGGGCGGGCGCGCTCGACCGCGGCTTCGGCCATGGCCTCGGCCGGCCGGAGCCGGGCGATGCGACGGCCCGAGATCCGGGCGGCGGCCCAGGCGCCGACGAGGGTGACGGCCAGCGCGGCACAGGCCGGGAAGATGCCCGCCGTACGCTCCAAGGTCGCCGGGATCGCCCCCATGTCGATGAATCGGCTCCGCAGCCACGCGGCGAGCGGCAGTCCCGCCAGCGCGCCCAGGACACCGGCGACGGCACCGACCACCAGCGCCTCACGGCCGAGCAGGCGGCGGATCTGCCGTGAGGTGGCGGCGATGGTGCGCAGCAGGGCCAGTTCACGGTGGCGTTGCTGGATGGAGAGCGCGAAGGTGCCGACGACGACGAGCACGGCGACCAGCAGCGAGGTGCCGCCCATGGCCGCCCCCATGGAGACGAGCTTGACCCGGGCGCCCGCCGCGTCCAGGAATTCGACCGGCCCCCGGTCGGCGCCTGTGGCGACCTGAGCTGTCGTTCCCTTGAGCGCCCGCGCGACCTGCTGCTTCAGCCGGCCGATGTCCGTGCCGGATGCGGGCAGTACCCCGAACGCGGTGACCTGGCCAGGCCGGGCCGCGAGGCGTTCGGCCTCCGCCGTGGAGAAGAACAGGGAGGTCTGTTCCCGCAGCCGGTCGCCGCCTTCCGGGGCCGCGACGCCGCTGACACGGTATGTGCGAGGGGCCCGGGTGGACTGCACGGTGAGCCGGTCACCGGTGGTCAGGCCCGCCCGCCGGGCGAGGCCACGGTCGATCACCACGTCGTCGGATGCCGCCGGGGCGCGGCCCGCGGTGAGGGCGAACGGGGTGAGCGGGGCGGAGCTCCAGGCGTGGCCGTAGGAGACGGGCCCGGCCGCTCCGTCGCCCCCGGGGAGGCCGAGCGGCCGGGCGAGGAAGGTCAGTTCGGGGACGACCGCGCGGACGCCTTCCAGTGCGCGCAGCCGGTCGCCGTCGCCTGCGGGAAGCCAGGCACGTTCGGCGACGGGCTTCGCCTTGTGCTTGACCTTGGTCTTTCCGTTGCCCTTGTGCTTGACGGTGGTCTGATGGACGTTCTGATCGGCGGAGACGACGAGCGGTGTCCCGGCATAACGCTCGGTGGCGATACGTCCGCGCAGGCCGGTCTCCAGCAGGGTGCCGCAGGCGGTGACGAGGGCGGCGGCGCACATGAGGGCCAGCAGCGCGCCGAGGAATCCCCCCTTGCGGTGTCCGATCGTCCGCAGTGCGTAGCGCAGCATCATGACGCGACCGTCTCTTTTCCGTTGTCGTCCGCGGTGTCGTTGCCCAAGCCGCCGTCGTTTCCGGGCCCATTGACCAGGCCGTGTCCGGGTCCACTTCCCAGACCGTGTCGTGCTGTTTGGGCGTGCGTCACACACTGCTCCGTGCATGGATGCCGGCGCACTGGAGCGTCCCGCCGTCTTGGTGCGGGGGCTTTCCCCCGCAGCGGGGAACCTGCTCCGGCCCGCGCCCCGGGGCCTCTTCGGCCCGAATGCGTCGCGACACACCCGGATGGCCTCGCTCCGGTGGAGCGATCTCCGTACGGGACGGACATTCGGCTCAACGACAAGGCCGCTACGACGGGGAGCCCGCACCGATGCCGACCACAGCTCTGCCCCCTGCCCTGACCCCTGACGAGCTCGACGTTCAGGTCGCTCGTCTCCATGACACGGACGCGTGGCGGCAGATCGTCACGGGCTGGGACCGCACGGCCCCCGACCCCGGGCATCCCGCCCCGGCGGAGCCTGATCCGGGCCGGCCCGCTCCAGCCACAGCGTCAGGCCCGGCCCCGGCCGACTGGCGCGACCTGCTGTCCGTGCCGGTCGATCAGCTGATCGCGGACACCGTCCGTGCCCTGCCCGCCGCCGCGCCGCGCGAGCGTCCGCTCCCCGGGCGGCTCGGTGCGGTACTGCCCGACCGGCTCCACTCCTGGCGCCGCATCGGACAGCCCGAGGTCCGGCCCTCCACCCATCTCGCCCACGCACGGCAGATCCTTACCGAGTGGGGCTGGCAGAACACCCCGTACCGGCTGCGCAACGCGAGAGGCGCCCGCTGTGTGTGCGGTGCCATGCTCACCGCGCACCGCCTCGGCTACGGTTCGGCGGCCACCGTCGACCGGGCCGGCGCCTGGCTGATCACCGAGCTCCGCTCGCAGGGCTGGACCGGGCTGATCGGGCCCTGGAACCGGTACCCCGGACGCACCGCCGCGGACGCCGTCGCACTGATCGACGCCACCATCAGCCGCGCGGCCCGCGCCGGGCAGTAAAGAGGAACCCGGCCCCCGGGCGGGCCCGGCGGAAACACTGGGCCGGTGAGCTGTGGGCCGGTCGGCCCGGCCGCTCAGAAGGGCTCGTCCAGCCCTTCCGTGTCCTCGCCCTCTTCTTCGAGCGCCCTGCGCACCACGCGCAGGGCCATTCCCTCCCCGTATCCCTTGCGGGCGAGCATGCCCGCAAGCCTGCGCAGCCGCTTGTCCCGGTCCAGCCCCCGTGTGGAGCGGAGTTTGCGGGATACGAGTTCGCGCGCCGTCGCCTCCTCCTGATCCGGGTCGAGCCGGCCGACGGCCTCGTCGATGACCGTCGTGTCCACACCCTTGGTCCGCAGCTCACGGACGAGGGCGCGACGGGCGAGCCCCCGGCCGCGATGCCTGGACTCCACCCAGGCATCGGCGAACGCGGCATCGTTGATCAGCCCGACATCCTCGAAGCGCGACAGCACCGCTTCTGCGGCCTCGTCCGGGATCTCCCGTTTGCGCAGGGCGTCCGCGAGCTGCTTGCGGGTGCGGGGAGTCCCGGTGAGCAGCCGCAGACAGACGTCCCGCGCCTGCTCGACCGGGTCTCGCGGCTCCCCCTTCTCGGCCCTCGACGAGGAGGGGGAGCCGCTGCTTCTGGAACGGGACCGGGAACGGCGCCCGCCCCCTTCACCGAACCCGGAGCCCGAGCCCGATCCCCTGCCCCGGCCGGCCCCCGCTGCCGGTTCGTGAGGGAGATCGGATTCCGACCCGGATCCGGTGGTGTGTCCGGCGGCGGATTCGGGGCCGGGGCCCTCGCCGGACTCGGCGGCGGTGCCCGGCCACTCCGTACGACGCGTCACGGTCTAGCTCTTGGCCGCCGCCGTCTTGGCCGGCTTGGTCTTGCCGGCCGCGGCGGTCACCGGCTTGGCGGCAGCGTCGGCCGGAGCCGCGGCAGCGCCGGCCGCGTCCGCTCCGGGCTCGGCGGGGGCCGCGTCGGGCCGCACACCGACGCCCAGCTTCTCCAGGATCTTCTTCTCGATCTCGTTGGCGAGATCGGGATTGTCCTTGAGGAAGTTACGGGCGTTCTCCTTGCCCTGGCCGAGCTGGTCGCCCTCGTACGTGTACCAGGCGCCGGCCTTGCGCACGAAGCCGTGGTCCACGCCCATGTCGATCAGACCGCCCTCGCGGCTGATGCCCTGGCCGTAGAGGATGTCGAACTCGGCCTGCTTGAACGGCGGCGCGACCTTGTTCTTGACGACCTTGACACGGGTGCGGTTACCGACGGCGTCGGTGCCGTCCTTGAGCGTCTCGATCCGTCGGATGTCGAGGCGCACCGAGGCGTAGAACTTCAGCGCGCGGCCACCGGTGGTGGTCTCCGGCGAGCCGAACATCACGCCGATCTTCTCGCGGAGCTGGTTGATGAAGATCGCGGTGGTCTTGGACTGGTTGAGCGCGCTGGTGATCTTCCGGAGCGCCTGGCTCATCAGCCGGGCCTGCAGACCCACGTGCGAGTCACCCATCTCGCCCTCGATCTCCGCACGGGGCACCAGGGCCGCCACGGAGTCGATGACGATCAGGTCGAGGGCGCCCGAGCGGATCAGCATGTCCACGATCTCGAGGGCCTGCTCACCGTTGTCCGGCTGGGACAGGATGAGGTTGTCGATGTCGACACCGAGCTTCTTCGCGTACTCGGGGTCGAGGGCGTGTTCGGCATCGATGAAGGCCACCGTGCCGCCGAGCTTCTGCGCGTTCGCCACGGCGTGCAGCGTCAGCGTGGTCTTACCGGAGGACTCCGGCCCGTACACCTCCACCACACGGCCGCGCGGCAGGCCGCCGACGCCGAGCGCGACGTCCAGTGCCGTCGAGCCGGTGGGGATCACTTCGATGGGCTCGTTCGGCCGCTCGCCGAGGCGCATTACCGCGCCCTTGCCGAATTGCCGCTCGATCTGTGCGAGTGCGGCGTCCAGCGCCTTCTCGCGGTCGTTTCCTGCCATGGGTTCCACCCGATTTACTTGAGTCGATCGCTTCACGTCTCAGACGCTAACCCCTGCCACTGACAATGGGCCTCGACGTCCTCCCGGCCTGTGGACAACTCCACGGTCGAGCCCGGCAAAAGCCGGCCGGAATCACATGAGAACGGATGTTCGATTTTGGTGTCAAGCGCGCCACGCCACACCGACTCGCCCTCAGGATAGCGCTGCGACATCGGGCAATGGCGGAACAATGCCGCACATCAGGCATCGCACCCAAGCCGCCGCTATACGGGCGCAGCGGACCGGAATCGGTACCCGCACCCCCTCGGGCCGGCCTCAGGATCGCGGCCGCCCCCGCCCCTGGCCCGCGTCCGGCCCCTCGCCCTCTTCCGGCCCTTCGCCCGCGTCCGGCCCCTGCCCGCCGCCGTTCTCCGGGGCATGCCGGAAGCGGCGCAGCCGCGCCGCCAGCGGTTCGCCGAGCCGCCACTGGTGCCGACCGTGCACCCTCGGGTCGTCCGTGACGTCGTACCGCTTCACGTAGGCGCCGAGGAAGGCCTGCAGCGTGGCCACCGCCGGGATGGCGATCAGCGCGCCGACGGCGCCCATCAGCGCCGTGCCCGCGATCACCGAGCCGAAGGCGACCGCCGGGTGGATGTCCACGGTCCTGGCGGTCAGCTTGGGCTGCAGCACGTAGTTCTCGAACTGCTGGTACACCACCACGAACCCGAGGACCCAGAGGGCGTACCAGGGGTCGACGGTGAAGGCGATCAGCATCGGCAGGGCACCCGCCAGATAGGTGCCGATCGTGGGGATGAACTGCGACACGAGCCCGACCCAGACCGCGAGCGCCGGAGCGTACGGCACTCCGAGTGCCGCCAGCAGGATGTAGTGCGCGATTCCGGAGATGAGCGCCATCAGGCCGCGCGAGTAGAGGTATCCGCCGGTCTTGGCGACCGCGATCTCCCAGGCCCGCAGTACCTCGGCCTGGCGGGAGGGCGGGAGGACGGAGCACAGTCCTCGGCGCAGCCGGGGCCCGTCGGCCGCGAAGTAGAAGGAGAACAGGAAGATCGTCAGCAGCCGGAACAGACCGCCGAGCACCGTGGTCGACACGTCGAGCACACCGGTCGCGCTGTTCTGGACGTACTTCTGCAACCAGTCGGAGTGCAGCAGGCTGTCCTGCACCTCGACCCGGGAGAGCTCCGTGTGGAAGGTCTGGTTGACCCAGTTGATCACCGAGTCGAGGTACTTGGGGAACTCGTCGACCATGTCGACGATCTGCCCCGCGAGCATCGAGCCGAGCATCACGACGAAGCCGACGCTCGCGATCAGGACGGCGAGGAAGACCAGGAAGGTGGCGAGGCCCCGGCGCATACCGGCGGCAGACATGCGGCTCACCGCGGGCTCGATGGCGAGCGCCAGGAAGAAGGCGATCAGCACATTGATCAGCAGCCCGATGAGCTGGTCGAACGCCCAGCTGCCGAGCCGGAAGCAGGCGTAGAGCGCCAGGGCCAGCACCATCGCACGCGGCAGCCAGGCAGGCATGCGGACCGGCCCGGCACCCGACGGCGGGGCCGGTGGCTCGACCGGCGGGACGGGCGGGGTGAGGGGCGGCTGGGTCTGAGCGGTCTCGTCTGTCGGTGCCACGGAACCAGTCTCGCCTACGGCTGCGACACCCCGGCGCGCACCCCGGACAACCGGCCTCCGGAGGAGGGCGCTGAACTGCGCCTCAGCGCTTGTCCGCGGGGATGCCGACAGCCGTGCAGACTCCGCGCCAGACGTCCTTGGTCTCCCAGCCGGCGGCCAGTGCCTCATGGACCGTGCGGCCGCCGAGCTCGGCCATCACATGGTCGCGCGCGAAGGAGTCGGCGTAGCCCTCGCCGAAGTGGTCAGCCATCCGTTCCCAGAAAATCGTCAACCGCATGCCATCAGTATCCCGCTCCTGAGAGTGCAGCCGGGCCGCCTGCCCTTGCCGGGAGCTCGTACCGGCTTACGGTCGGTCCATGGCTGGAACCGGAGAAAATCCCCTCAACCGTGCCGAGCAGTTCATCTGGCTCACGGCCCGTGTCCTCGAACAGCGGCGGTTCGCCCATCACTTCCTGAACGGAAGCGCCGACGCCGTGGAAACGGCGCTGGCCGCCTATCTCAACGAGGACGGCGGGTACGGTCACGCGCTCGAACCCGATCTGCGCGGGCCCGTCAGCCAGCCGCTGCACACGGCCCACGCGCTGAGCGTCCTCGACTCCATCGGCCGCTGCAACGGGATCCGGGTGGAGCGGATCTGCCGCTTCCTTACGGACGTGTCCACGAAGGAGGGGGCGCTGCCCGCCCTGCTCCCCTCGCAACGCGGCTATCCGGCCGCGCCCTTCATTCCGATCGTCGACGACCCGCCGGCCGAGCTGCTGGCCACCGGTCCCGTTGTCGGGCTGCTGCACCGCAACGCGGTGTGGCATGCCTGGCTGTTCCGGGCCACCGACTTCTGCTGGGCCGCCGTCGACGCCCTTCAGGTGTCGCATCCGTACGAGATCGAGGCGGCCGTCGCCTTTCTCGACGGCGCCCCGGACCGGTCACGGGCCGAGGCGGCGGCCGATCGGCTGGGGCGCCTGGTGCGCGACCAGCGGCTCGCCGTGCTGGATCCGGAGCAGCGGGCGCAGTACCCGGTGGCGGCCGGTTACGCACCGGGCGAGCAGCACTTCCCGTACGACTACGCCCGCGCCCCGGAGTCGCTCGCCCGCCGGTGGTTCACCGATGCGGAGATGGAACTGTCGCTGGACCATCTCGCGGCCGGGCAGGAGGCGGACGGCGGCTGGCCGGTGACCTGGCGGCAATGGGCGCCGGGGACCGCACTGGAGGGGCGGCCCCTGGTGACGCTCAGGGCGTTGCAGACGCTGCGCGCGCACGGGCGGCACCTGGGCTGACCCGGGCCCGCCCGCCGCGCGCGTTCACCCGAGGGCGCGCACTGCGGCGGTGACGGCCACGGCGGCGCCCACCACCACAAGGAAGGGGGCGCGCAGGACGAGCGCGAGCGCCGCCGCGGCGAGACCCGCGCCCCGGGCGTCGAGCACCAGATGCTGTCCGTCGCCGAAGGTCTGCTGCGCGGTCAGGGCGGCCAGGAGCGCCACCGGCAGCAGTGCGGCGAGGCGCTGCACGACGGGGCGTTCCAGGGCTCCGGCGGGCACCAGGAGGCCGAGGAGTTTGGCGAGGTAGCAGCCGACGATTGTCAGTGCGATGGCGATCCAGACGTTCATCGGCCGTCCTCCGGCGTGGTCGTGCGCAGGCCCTTCGCGCTCGGCGCGTTCTCGGGGTGCTCGGGGTGTTGCGGGCCCGGCCCCTTGCCGCGTCCCTTCACAAAGAGGACGACGGGCGCCGCGAGCGCGGACACCAGTACCGGCACCCCGGCGGGGAGCATCGGCAGCAGACCGAGGGCAAGGACGACCGCGAGCCCCGCGGTGACGCGCTCCGTCGTGGTCTTCAGCATCGGCGCGAGCAGGGCGAGGAAGACTGCGGGGCTGGCCGCGTCCAGCCCCCAGGCGTCGGTGTCGCCGAGCGCCTCGGCGCCCAGCGCACCGACCAGTGTGGTGAGGTTCCACAGCACGTAGAGCGTGAGCCCGGTGACGGTGAAGCCGATCCGGGCAGCCCGCCGGGTGGGCTGGGGCAGCGTCACGGCCGTCGTCTCGTCGATGACCCAGTGGGCGGCGAAGGGGCGCACGGCGCGCGGAAGGGCCAGCAGTTGCGACAACCGCAGGCCGTAGAACGAGTTGCGCACGCCGAGGAAGAAGGCGCCTGCTGCCGCGGTGTACGGATTCCCGCCTGCGGCGAGGGCGCCGACCAGGGCGAACTGGGAGGCGCCGGTGAAGACCAGCAGGCTGAGCGCGCAGGTCTGCAGCAGGCTCAGCCCGGAGCCGGCCGAGGTGACGCCGAAGGCGAAGCCGGAGAGTCCGACGGCTATTCCGACGCCGAGCGCGTCCCGTACGACGGCCGCGTCCGGCTTGGCACCGGCGGTGATCACGCTGCCGCCGGCCGGCTCACCGGCTCGCTGAGGTGTTGTCTGTTCTGCCACGTCCGGAACGCTACCCGCGCGATTCAGGATGGGTCTTGTACGTTCTTGCACGTTCGCGCTGGTAGGCGCCGGGCGGCACGCCAACGATCCGGGTGAAGTGACGGTTGAGATGCGGCTGATCGGTGAAGCCGACCTCGGCGGCCGCCACCGCGGGCGGTGTGCCCGCGTCGAGCATCCGGCGCGCACGGCGGACCCGGGCGTCGGTGAGCCAGGTGTGCGGCGGCATCCCGTACTGCTTCCTGAAGGCTCTCAGCAGGGCGAACGGGCTGGTGCCCAGCTCGGTGGCGAGGGCCTCCAGAGTGGGCGGCCCGGCCATCCTGCTCTCCAGTACGGCGCGGGCCCGCTCGGCGTCCCGCACCCCCGCCGCCCTGGGTTCGAGGGCGGGAAGGGCGCTGCCGTGGCGGGTGAGCAGGCGCGTGACCATGATCCGCAGAACGCTGTCCGCGGCGAGTGCGTTGCCCTCCTCCGCCGCGCGGTGCACCTCACCGATGAGGCGGGCCGCGTACGGATCGCTCACGTCGGTCTCCGTGAAGCCGACCGTGCCCCGCAGGCTCGTCGTCTCGGCCGCGATGTCGTTGATCACCTGTGCGGACGGGTAGATCGTGGCGTACACCCACCCCTCGGGAACGCCGGCCGTGGCGGTGTGCGGCACCTCGGGGTTGATCATCACGACGGAGCCGGGGCCCGCGTGGACGATGCCGCCGGGCAGCGCCACGTCCTCGACACCCTGGGTGACGGCACCGAGGACATAGCCCTCGTGGCTGTGGCGCGGGAAGGTATGGCGGACGTAGCGGGCCCTCAGCAGGTCGAGGTCGGGCAGTTCCGGGTACTGCCAGTGCCTCGCCCACTCCCCCGGTCCCGCGGTTGCCGCCATACCCGAATTCTCGCAGCTCGCGGCCGTTGTCAGTGGCGGGGTGCACGATGGGGGCATGACCGGCTCCGCACTCGATTCCTTCTCCGCCGCGACCCGAAGCTGGTTCACCGGCGCCTTCAGCGCGCCGACGGCCGCGCAGGAGGGCGCCTGGCGGGCGATCGGTGAGGGGTCGGACGTACTGGTCGTCGCACCGACCGGATCGGGCAAGACCCTGGCGGCCTTTCTCGCCGCCCTGGACCAGCTGACGGCGGTCCCGCCGCCCGCCGAGGCGAAGAAGCGCTGCCGGGTGCTGTACGTATCACCCCTCAAGGCCCTCGCGGTCGACGTGGAGCGCAACCTCCGCTCCCCGCTCACCGGGATCCGCCAGGAGTCGGTGCGCCTCGGGCTGCCGGAGCCCGAGGTGCGGGTGGGGATCCGCTCGGGCGACACCCCGCCCGCCGAGCGCCGCTCGATGGCGACCAGGCCGCCGGACATCCTGATCACGACGCCCGAGTCCCTGTTCCTGATGCTGACCTCGTCGGCCCGGGAGGCACTGGCCGGGATCGAGACGGTGATCCTGGACGAGGTGCACGCCGTCGCGGGCACCAAGCGTGGCGCCCATCTCGCCCTGTCGCTCGAGCGTCTCGACGAGCTGCTGCCCCGGCCCGCCCGCCGGATCGGCCTGTCCGCCACGGTCCGCCCGGTCGACGAAGTGGCGCGGTTCCTCTCCCCGCAGCGGAGGGTGGAGATCGTCCAGCCGGTCTCCACCAAGCAGTTCGATCTGTCGGTGGTCGTGCCGGTCGAGGATCTGGGCGAGCTCGGCGGCTCCCCCGCCGCCGGCCCGGACACCGCGGACCAGGCGGACAAGCCGTCGATCTGGCCGCATGTGGAGGAGCGGATCGCCGATCTCGTCCAGGCACACCGCTCCACCATCGTGTTCGCCAACTCCCGCCGGCTGGCCGAGCGGCTCTGCAACCGGCTCAATGAGATCGCGTACGAGCGGGCCACCGGCGAGACGATGCCCGATGCCCACTCACCTGCCGAGATCATGGCCGAGTCGGGTGCCGCGAAGGGTGCGCCCGCCCTGCTCGCGCGGGCACACCACGGTTCCGTCTCCAAGGAGCAGCGGGCCCAGGTCGAGGAAGACCTCAAAGCGGGCAGGCTGCCCGCGGTGGTCGCCACCTCGAGCCTGGAGCTGGGTATCGACATGGGCGCGGTCGACCTGGTGATCCAGGTGGAGTCACCACCGTCGGTCGCCTCCGGGCTGCAACGGGTGGGCCGGGCCGGACACCAGGTGGGGGCGGTGTCCACCGGTGTCGTCTTCCCGAAGTACCGGGGTGACCTGGTGCAGGCCGCGGTGGTCACCGAGCGGATGCGCGAGGGGGCCATCGAAGCGCTGCGGATCCCGTCCAATCCGCTGGACGTGCTGGCCCAGCAACTGGTCGCGATGGTCGCTCTGGACAGCTGGCAGGCGGACGACCTGCTGGCCGTGACCCGCCGGGCGGCACCCTTCGCCTCGCTCCCCGAGTCGGCGTTCACCTCCGTGCTCGACATGCTGGCCGGCCGCTATCCGTCCGACGCCTTCGCGGAACTGCGCCCGCGCGTGGTCTGGGACCGCGTCGCCGGCACGGTCACGGGCCGCCCGGGCGCCCAGCGGCTCGCCGTCACCTCCGGTGGCACCATCCCCGACCGAGGGCTCTTCGGGGTCTTCCTCGCGGGCGCCGACCCGAAGAAGGGCGGCGGCCGGGTCGGTGAGCTGGACGAGGAGATGGTCTACGAGTCCCGGGTCGGGGACGTCTTCACGCTGGGCACCACGTCCTGGCGGATCGAGGACATCACCCGCGACCGGGTCCTGGTCTCGCCCGCGCCCGGCGTTCCGGGACGGCTGCCGTTCTGGAAGGGCGACCAGCTGGGCCGCCCGCTGGAGCTGGGCCGGGCCCTCGGCGCCTTCCTCCGCGAGCTCGGCGGGCTGTCCCCCGGGGCCGCGCGGGAAAGACTGCTGGCCGCCGGCCTGGACACCTGGGCCGTGGACAACGTGCTGGCCTACATCGACGAGCAGCGCCGGGCCTGCGGTCATGTGCCGGACGACCGGACGATCCTCGTCGAGCGCTTCCGGGACGAGCTCGGTGACTGGCGCGTCGTGGTGCACTCACCCTTCGGCGCCCAGGTGCACGCCCCCTGGGCGCTGGCGCTCAGCGCCCGTCTCGCCGAGCGGTACGGGATGGACGCCCAGGTCATGCATGCCGACGACGGCATCGTCCTCAGGCTGCCGGACGCCGACATGATGGGCCTGGATCTCCTGGACTTCGATCCGGTGGACCAGGACCGGTCACCCGAATCCGGCGGCGGGGCAGCCGCCCCGCCGAACCTCGCCCTCGACAGCGATCAGCCCCCGGTCGGCGCCGCCGACGTCGCCTTCGACCAGGGCGAGATCGGGCAGATCGTCACCGACCAGGTGGGCGGTTCCGCCCTGTTCGCCTCCCGGTTCCGCGAGTGCGCGGCCCGCGCACTGCTGCTGCCCCGCCGCAGCCCCGGCAAGCGCACCCCTCTGTGGCAGCAGCGCCAGCGGGCCTCACAGCTCCTCCAGGTCGCCTCCGAGTTCGGCTCGTTCCCCATCGTCCTGGAAGCGGTCCGCGAATGCCTCCAGGACGTCTTCGACGTCCCCGGGCTCACCGAAGTGATGGGCGATCTGGAAGCACGCCGGATCCGCCTGGTCGAGGTGACGACCCAGGAGCCCTCACCCTTCGCGCGCTCGCTGCTGTTCGGCTACGTCGCACAGTTCCTGTACGAGGGCGACTCGCCCCTCGCCGAACGGCGGGCGGCCGCGCTCTCCCTCGACTCGCACCTTCTGGCCGAGCTGCTGGGCCAGGCCGAGCTGCGCGAGCTGCTGGACGCGGACGTCCTGACCGAGCTGGAGCGGGAGCTCCAGTGGCTGGCCGAGGACCGCCGGATCAAGGACATCGAGGGCGTCGCCGACCTGCTGAGGGTCCTGGGCCCGCTCACCGCAGCCGAGCTGGCCGAGCGCGGGGCGCAGGAGCCGTGGGCGCGGGAGCTGTCATCGGCCCGCCGGGCCATCCGGGTCCGGATCGGCGGTGACGAGCACTGGGCGGCGATCGAGGACGCCGGCCGGCTGCGCGACGCGCTGGGCACGGCCCTCCCCGTCGGCGTCCCCGAGGCGTTCACCGAACCGGTGAAGGACCCCCTCGGCGACCTCCTCGCCCGCTACGCCCGTACGCACGGCCCGTTCACCTCCACCGCTGCGGCCGCCCGCTTCGGTCTCGGCACGGCGGTCACCGACGGCGCGCTGCAGCGCCTGGCTGCCTCCGGCCGGATCGTCCAGGGGGAGTTCCACCCCGCCGGCATCGGCCAGGAGTGGTGCGACGCCACGGTGCTGCGCCGGCTGCGGCGCCGCTCGCTCGCCGCGCTCCGGCATGAGCTGGAGCCGGTCCCGCCCGCCGCCCTGGCGGGCTTCCTGCCCCAGTGGCAGCACCTCGGCAGCAACAGCCTGCGCGGAATCGACGGACTGGCCCGCGCCATCGAGCAGTTGCAGGGTGCTCCGGTGCCCGCGTCGGCCCTGGAGAAGCTGGTGCTGCCCGGCCGCGTCTCCGGCTACTCCCCCGCGCTGCTGGACGAACTCACCACCACCGGCGAGGTCGTCTGGGCCGGTGCGGGCGCCCTCCCCGGCAAGGACGGCTGGCTCTCCCTGTATCCGGCCGACAGCGCCCCCCTGCTGCTGGCTCCCCCGCGTCCGCTCGAACTCAGCGCGCTGCACGAATCCGTACTCACCACCCTCAACGGCGGATATGGGCTCTTCTTCCGCCAGATCGCCGATCAGGTCCGGGCCACCACGCACCCGGACTGCACCGATCCGCAGCTCGCGGACGCCCTCTGGGACCTCACCTGGTCGGGCCGGCTCACCAACGACACCCTCGCACCGCTGCGCTCCCTGCTGGGCTCGGGCCGCACCGCCGGATCGACCGCGCACCGCGCCCGGAGGAACGTGCCGCGCGGCCGTTACGGCTCGCTGACGGCCTCGGCCCGTCCAACCTCCCGCAACGGCCCGCCCACGGTCTCGGGCCGCTGGTCGCTGCTGCCCGCCGTCGAACCCGAACCCACGCACCGGGCCCACGCACTGGCCCGCACCCTGCTGGACCGGCACGGTGTGGTGACGCGCGGCGCGGTCCAGGCCGAGGGCGTCGAGGGCGGTTTCTCCGCCGCGTACCGCGTGCTGTCGGTCTTCGAGGACAACGGGCAGGCGCGCCGAGGTTACGTCGTGGAGGGGCTGGGGGCCGCACAGTTCGCGATGGACGGCGCGGTCGACCGCCTCCGCGCGGCCTCCACCGCCCGCGACCGCAAGGAACCGGGCCTGGCTCCCACCGCCCTGGTCCTCGCGGCGGCCGATCCGGCCAATGCTTATGGAGCGGCGCTGCCCTGGCCCGAGCCACCGGACGGGGCCGGGCACAAACCCGGCCGAAAGGCGGGCTCCCTCGTGGTCCTGGTCGACGGCGAGCTGACGCTGTACATGGAGCGCGGCGGGAAGACGCTGCTGGCCTGGCCGACCGATCCGGAGGACCCCGCGCTGCGGGCGGCCGCCGCCGCTCTGGCCGAGGCCGCCCGCGCCGGGGCACTCGGCACGGTGACGGTGGAGCGCACCAACGGCGCCTCGGCACTGACCTCGCCGCTGGGCCGCACACTGGAGTCGGCCGGCTTCCTCGCCACCCCGAGAGGCCTGCGCCTACGCGCCTGAGCCGGCCTCCGAGCCCGAGCCCGACCACCGTCTCCCGCTCCCGCTCCCACGAAAGCCCACACCCACCGCGCACACCACGGACCTTCCCATCCCGCCCACTGCCGCGAATCCCGCGCATCATGGAGGCATGCCCGAAGGAGACACCGTCCTGCAGACCGCCAGGCGTCTGCACCAGGCGCTCGCCGGTCAGGTCCTCACCAGGTCCGACCTCCGCGTCCCCCGGTTCGCCACCGCCGACCTCACCGGCCGGACCGTGCTCGGCGCCCTCTCACGCGGCAAGCATCTGCTGACCCGTTTCGAGGGCGGTCTCACCCTCCACAGCCACCTGCGGATGGACGGCGCCTGGCGGATCTACGGCCCCGGCGAACGCTGGCGCGGCGGCCCCGCACACCAGATCCGCGCCGTCCTCGCCAACACCGCCCACACGGCCATCGGCTACCGCCTCCCGGTCCTGGAACTCCTGCGCACCGCCGACGAGGAGCAGGCGGTGGGCCATCTCGGCCCCGACCTCCTGGGCCCCGACTGGGACGCCGCAAAGGCGCTGCGCAATCTCCTGGCCGACCCCGCCCGGCCGCTCGGCGAGGCTCTCCTGGACCAGCGCAACCTGGCCGGCATCGGCAACATCTACAAGACCGAGCTGTGCTTCCTGGCCCGTGCCACCCCCTGGCTCCCCATCGGCGATCTGCCCGCCGCCACGGCCGCGCTCCTGGTGAGCACCGCCCACCAGCTCCTCGAAGCCAACCGCGCCCGCCCGGTCCGGATCACCACCACCGGCGCACGCCCCCGCACCACCACGGGGCAGCCGTTCCGCACCGGCCGCACGGGCGAGAACCTCTGGGTCTACGGCAGGACCCACCGCCCCTGCCTGCGCTGCGGAACGCCCATCCGTACGGCGGAGCAGGACGCCCGCCCCGCCTACTGGTGTCCACGCTGTCAATCCGGCCCCACCCCATAGTTGACGGGCCGTCAGATTCAGTCGTACGGTCCGGTCATGTCCCTTGCCGCGTACGACCTCACCGGCCGATCCGCGTTCGTCACCGGCGCGGCGGGCGGCATCGGCCGCGCCTGCGCCGTTCTGCTCGCGGAGGCGGGTGCAGCCGTCCACTGCGCGGATCTCGAGGCCAAGGGCCTGCGGGAGACCCTGGAGCTGATCAACGCGGCAGGTGGCGAAGCCCACACGCACCCGCTGGATGTCACCGACCGCGATCAGGTCCGGGCCGCCGTCGCGGCCGCCGGGGATCTCGACATCCTGGCCGCCGTCGCCGGGATCATGCACACGAGCAGCGTCCTGGAGACCGCCGACGAGGACCTCGACCGGGTGCTCTCGGTCAACTTCAAGGGCGTCCTGTACGCCTGCCAGGAAGTGGCCCGCACCATGCTCGCGCGCGGGGCCCCCGGGTCGCTGATCACCATGGCCTCGGGTGCGGTCGACTCCGCGAGCCCCGGACTGCTCTGCTACAGCACGGCCAAGGCGGCGGTGGTCCAGCTGACCAAGACCCTGGCGACCGAACTGGGGCCGCACGCCATTCGGGTCAACGCCGTCGCGCCGGGCTGGGTCCGCACTCCCATGACCGCCCGCCACGACGCGGAGCAGCAGCGGCGCGCGGAGGCCACCATGGTCCGGATCTCGCCGCTGGGCCGGGTCGGCGAGCCCATGGACGTGGCGCACACGGTGCTGCATCTGGCGTCCGACGCGTCGGCCTTCATGACGGGTCAGATCCTCCGCCCGAACGGCGGCGTCGCCATGCCCTGGTAGCCACCGCGCCGGCCCACCAGGACCGCACCCCCGCGGCGCACCGTCGCAGCAGGCCGGTTCCCGCGTCGAATATGCCGATCGGCCTGGCGGTCGCGGCCACGTGCACCGGCAGGAGACTCAGCCCCCAGCCGCCCGCCGCCACCGCTCCCTCGACCACTCCGGCGTGCGCCGGCTCCAGCAGCAGCCGCAGCACGGCCCACCACCACACACCGCTGAGAACGAGCGCCGGTACCCATCGCCGTACCATGGCTGCCTCCTCCGGCCGAGCCCAGTACCTCCCGGCAATATGTCCGGTCTGATCACCCAACGGGAGAGCGCACCGGTGCAGTACCGGCGCGCACGGCGCAGTCGCACACCCTCGCAGTCTCACCCGGCTCCGCCGGGGCCGCATCCAGAGCGGAGCCCCCACCGTTTCCGGTGGGGGCTCCGCGTCCGGGACTCAGCTCTTGTCGTCGTCGGTCAGGGAGTCCTTGACGCCCTCGGCACGCTCCTTGGCGCCGCCCATGGCGTCCTTGGTCTTGCCCTTCGCCTGGTCCGCCTTGCCTTCGGCCTCCTTGCGGCGGTCACCGGTCATCTTGCCCATGGCCTCCTTGGCCTTGCCGGTGATCTTGTCCTTCTGGCTTCCGTCGGTCATGGTGACTCCTCGAATGAAGGGGAAACTCGGATGGGGGGCAGGGGGCGGGCTCAGGCGCTCTCGGCCTGGAACATCCACGCGTGCTTCTCGAGATCAGCGGTCAGCGTGATCAGAATGTCCTGGCTGACCGGATCCGGGTCGCCGGTCACCTCGATCCGCTCCCGCATCCGGCCGATCACCACACCGAGGGCGTCGACCAGCGTCCGTACCGCGTCCACGTCCTTGACCCAGCCCTCGGGCACGGAGTCGATGGCCGTGGTCCTGGCGATCGTCCCCGACCGCCCGTCCGGATTGACGCCGAGCGCGGAGGCCCGTTCGGCCACCGTGTCGGAGTGCTGGCGGGCGGTGTCGACGACTTCGTCGAGCTGAAGGTGCACGGACCTGAAGCGTGGCCCCACCACGTTCCAGTGGACCTGCTTCGCGACCAGCGAGAGGTCGACGAGATCCACCAGGGCGCCCTGGAGCGCACCGCCGACAGACTTGAGGTCGGCCTCGGACAGCGGGCTCTTCACCACAGACATGCACGTCTCCGATCTGTATCCGTTCCGTTCAGCACCACCCACGATGGCACAAACGAAGCAAAACGGTCATCCGGGGAGTCTCTGGTCGAGATCGTTCCCCGGTCTCACACAGACCGCCTGCCCGCCATTACGCGGACAACACACGCAGAAGCCCCGGGCCTCCCCCCGAGGGGCGGACCGGGGCTCCGGTTTCAGACCGAACCGAGCGGGTCAGGCGGCGACGACATCCACCGCTTCCGCAGGCGCCTTGATGGTCACCCGTCCCGTCGGCACACCCGCCACCGAAGAAACAGAGACGGAATTGAGCCTGGGGCGCACCGGTACGGGTACCGGGTCGCCGGCTGCTGCCGACTCGGCCAGTTCAGCCAGCGACAGATCATCGCTCACTTCACGCATGAGCTCGGACATCCGTACGTCAAGCGCGTCGCAAATGGCGGAGAGCAGTTCGGAGGATGCCTCCTTCTGCCCCCGCTCCACCTCGGAGAGATAGCCGAGCGAAACTCGGGCGGACGAGGAGACTTCGCGCAGAGTACGGCCTTGGCGCTGGCGCTGCCGACGCAGCACGTCACCAAGCAGGCGACGGAGCAGAATCATCGGTGGCTCCCTCCTCGGACCGCGTAGCCGCATCCTTCACGCCCCACCGTACCGCCTAGCGCCGCGGCCGTGCGGGGAGCGATGTCGTGTTCACTCAGGGCTGCAAACATCAATTCCCCCCGATCTGTTCCGTATGCTGTGCGCTCGCGTACCCGCAGAGTTCGCCGCAGAGCAGATCGAGCACGCTCCGTACGCTCTCATTACGGATGTCCGCTCGTCCGCCGTTCAACCGCAGTGTGGCCACTTTCGCCTCACCATCAGGCCCACAGGCTGCGACGAAGACCGTTCCCACCGGCCGGCCGTCCTGCGGCTCGGGGCCGGCTACTCCGGTCGTGGCCAGCCCCCAGTCGGATCCGAGGGCCCGGCGTACGCCTGCGGCCATCTGGCGGGCCACCTCGGGGTCCACCGCGCCGCGCGACGCGAGAAGGGCCGGATCCACACCCAGGACTTCACTCTTGAGGGGGGTCGCATAGGCCGTCACCGACCCGCGGAAGGAGTGCGAGGCACCGGGTACGGACGTCAACTCGGCGGCCACCAGGCCGCCGGTCAGGGACTCCGCCACTGCCAGGGTCTCCCCCCGCTCGACGAGCAGTCGCAGCACCCGGGCCGCGACTGTCACCGCTCGGCCTCCGCCGCTCCACGGGTCCCCGGGGCTCCGGAGACCCTGTCCGCGCCCCCGGGCGCCTCCGCAGCCGCCTCGACGGCCTCCTGCGCCGCGGCCGACCGCTCCGCCGCGAGCCCCTGGCGGCGCAGCACGATGGCCTGGCGCACGTAGTCCAGACCGGTGACGACCGTCAGCACGACAGCCACCGCCATCACCCAGAACCGCAGCGTCGCCAGCGGTCCGGTGAGCGCCAGGACGTACATCCCGACGGCGATGCCCTGCGACAGCGTCTTCATCTTCCCGCCGCGGCTGGCCGGGATCACCCCGTGCCGGATCACCCAGAACCGCAGCACGGTGATGCCGAGCTCGCGGAAGAGGATCACGCCCGTGACCCACCAGGGCAGATCGCCCAGGTACGACAGGCAGATCAGCGCGGCGCCCATGATCGCCTTGTCGGCGATCGGGTCGGCGATCTTCCCGAAGTCGGTGACCAGGTTGTAGGTGCGAGCCAGATGCCCGTCGAACAGGTCGGTGATCATCGCGATGGCGAAGGCCGCCCAGGCGAAGGAGCGCCACGCAGGGTCGTATCCGCCGTTGTGGAGCAGCAGCATGACGAAGCCTGGGACCAGCACCAGCCTCGCCATGGTGAGCAGGTTGGCGATGTTCCACAGGCTGGCCTGGTTGACGGCCGCAGTGCCCAGCTTCCCGCCGCGGACCGGCGTAGCGCCGGAGCCCCCTGTCGCGGATGCCGGCGCTCCGGTCATCTGGCCACCTCCGCAAGCTCACGGCATTCGGCCACCAGGTCGACTCCCTCGGTGCCCACTGCCTTTGCCTCGACCATACGGCCCGGGACGAGTCCCTCGCGTGCGGTGAAGAGCACCTGGCCGTCCGTTTCGGGAGCCTGGTGGGCGGCGCGGCCCACGGCACGCGACTCGTCCTCGGTCGCCTCGACCGATTCGACGAGCACCTGGAGCGTGTCTCCGACGCGCTCCTCGGCGCGCTGGGAGGTCAGCTCCTCGGCCAGCTGCGAGATGTGCGCCAGCCGTTCCGCGATGGTGTCGGCGTCCAGCTTGTTGCCGTATCCGACCGCCTCGGTGCCGTCCTCGTCGGAGTAGCCGAAGACGCCGATGGCGTCGAGACGCGCACCGGTGAGGAACCGTTCCAGCTCCGCCAGGTCCGCCTCGGTCTCGCCGGGGAAGCCGACGATGAAGTTGGAGCGGGCACCGGCCTGCGGCGCCTTGCTCCGGATGGTGTCCAGCAGCTCCAGGAAGCTGTCCGTGTCACCGAACCTGCGCATCGCGCGCAGCACGCCGGGGGCCGAGTGCTGGAAGGAGAGGTCGAAGTAGGGCGCGACCTTCGGCGTCGAGGTCAGTACGTCGATGAGGCCGGGCCGCATCTCGGCGGGCTGCAGGTAGCTGACCCGGATGCGCTCGATCCCGTCGACGTCGGCGAGCTCCGGGAGCAGCGTCTCCAGCAGCCGGATGTCACCGAGGTCCTTGCCGTAGGAGGTGTTGTTCTCGGAGACGAGCATGACCTCCTTGACGCCCTGCTCGGCCAGCCACCTGGTCTCACCCAGGACGTCCGAGGGGCGGCGCGAGATGAAGGAGCCGCGGAAGGACGGGATGGCGCAGAAGGAGCAGCGGCGGTCGCAGCCGGAGGCCAGCTTCACCGAGGCGACGGGGCTGGTGCCCAGTCGGCGGCGCAGGGGTGCCCTGGGGCCGGAGACGGGGGCGACGCCCTCCGGGAGGTCGGCGGGGGCCGGTACGGCCTCCTGGGCGTGGCCGGGCAGGGCCACGGTGGCGTCCTGGCGCTCGGCCGGGCTGATCGGGAGCAGCTTGCGGCGGTCGCGCGGGGTGTGCGAGGCGTGGATTCCGCCGTTGAGGATGGTCTGGAGGCGGTCCGAGATGTCTGCGTAGTCGTCGAATCCGAGGACTCCGTCCGCTTCCGGCAGGGCCTCGGCGAGGTCCTTGCCGTAGCGCTCGGCCATGCAGCCGACGGCGACGACGGCCTGGGTTCGGCCGTGGTCCTTCAGATCATTGGCTTCGAGCAGGGCATCGACGGAGTCCTTCTTGGCGGCCTCGACGAATCCACAGGTGTTGACCACGGCGACATCGGCATCGGAGGCATCCTCGACGAGCTCCCAGCCGTCCGCTGCCAAGCGGCCTGCGAGCTCCTCCGAGTCCACCTCGTTACGGGCGCAGCCAAGAGTGACAAGGGCGACGGTACGGCGTTCGGGCATGGGCTCAAGACTACTTTGTCCCGGCACTGGCCCCCGCGTGCAGGTTCCACGGTTACAGGGAGTGACAAAGCGGCGAGCACCCGGCGTGATGGCCGGGCGCTCGCCGCAGGGCGTGCACCGTGGAGCAGCGAGGTCAGCCGACCTCGGGGTCACCCTTGGTGTACGAGAGCCGCTCCACCTGACCGGGCTGGAACTGGTCCTCGACCTTCTTGCCGTTGACGAAGAGCTCGACCGACCCGGCGTCACCGAGGACGAGGTCGACCCGCTCCTTGTCCTGGAACGTCTTCGACTGGCCCTGCTGGAGCAGCCCGTCGAAGAGCAGCCGGCCGTTGTGGTCCTTGGCGGAGATCCAGCTCTTGCCCTGAGTGGCGCTGAGCCTGACCGTCACCTTGTCCTGCGGCGCCGCGGCGATGGCGCTGTCGGACGGGGCCGGCTTGGGGTCGGCGGGCTTGCTGCTCGCCGGTTTGGGGCTGGTCTTGGCCGACGTCGGGCCCTCGGCGACCTGGCCGGCCGTCGGGGAGTCGTCGCCGCCCTTGAAGAACGTGAAGCCGACGAACCCGACCACGGCGACGATCGCCGCGACCATGGCGGCGGTCCAGTTGGGCCGCCGGGGTTCGGAACGGATCCGCTCGGCCTCGAACAGCGGAGCCGCCGGCGTGGGCGAGGGACGGCCGCCGTGCTCGCCGTCGTACTGCGAGACCAGCGGTTCCGGATCGATGGCGACGGCACGTGCCAGCGTACGGATGTGGCCGCGCGCATACACGTCACCGCCGCAGCGGGAGAAGTCGTCGTCCTCGATCGCGTGCACGATGGGGATGCGCACCCGGGTGGACGTGCTGACCTCTTCGACCGTGAGACCTGCGGCGATACGAGCCTGCTGGAGCACTCGACCGATCGAAGGCCGGTCGTCTTCGGGGGAGTTGCCGATGGACACGGGGGCGCCTTTCGAGCGTGAGCCACCTGCTGGATGTTCAGTCTAGGGGGGGTGAGAAAGGGTGGGGCAACCGGGAGGGAGCACTTTGTACGCCATCAGATTCGAACAGAGCCTGATTCGCCGGACAGCCCCGCGGAAGGACATCCTGCTGTCCCTCCCTTCAACTTGACGTACGACCCGGCGAAACGGTTGCCCGCAAAACCCTCACGAACCGGTTTCCCCGCGAACCAGCGCCAACACCCCGTCGAGCTCGTCCGGCTTCACCATGACGTCGCGCGCCTTGGATCCCTCGCTGGGTCCGACGATGTTCCGGGACTCCATGAGGTCCATCAGCCGGCCTGCCTTGGCGAACCCCACCCGCAGCTTGCGCTGGAGCATCGAGGTGGATCCGAACTGGGTCGAGACGACCAGCTCGACGGCCTGGCAGAGCAGATCCAGGTCGTCGCCGATGTCCTCGTCGATCTCCTTCTTCTGCTTGGTGCCGACGACCACGTCCTCGCGGAACACCGGGGCCATCTGGTCCTTGCAGTGCTGGACCACCGCGGAGACCTCGTCCTCGGTGACGAAGGCGCCCTGCATACGGGTCGGCTTGTTCGCCCCCATCGGGAGGAACAGCCCGTCGCCCTTTCCGATGAGCTTCTCGGCTCCGGGCTGGTCGAGGATGACCCGGCTGTCCGCGAGCGAGGAGGTCGCGAAGGCGAGCCGGGAGGGCACGTTCGCCTTGATCAGACCGGTGACGACATCCACCGACGGCCGCTGGGTGGCGAGGACCAGATGGATACCGGCGGCCCGGGCCAGCTGGGTGATGCGGACGATCGAGTCCTCGACGTCACGCGGAGCCACCATCATCAGGTCGGCCAGCTCGTCGACGATCACCAGCAGGTACGGATACGGCGACAGCTCCCGTTCGCTGCCCTCCGGAGTCTTGAGCTTTCCGGTGCGCACGGCGTGGTTGAAGTCGTCGATGTGCCGGTACCCGAACGCGGCGAGGTCGTCGTAGCGCAGGTCCATCTCGCGCACGACCCACTGGAGGGCCTCGGCGGCCTTCTTGGGGTTGGTGATGATCGGCGTGATCAGGTGCGGGATGCCCTCGTACGCGGTCAGCTCGACGCGCTTGGGGTCGACCAGCACCATCCGGACGTCCTCCGGGGTCGCCCTTATCATCACGGAGGTGATCAGGCAGTTGATGCAGGAGGACTTTCCGGAGCCGGTCGCACCGGCCACCAGGACGTGCGGCATCTTCGCCAGGTTGGCCATCTCGTAGCCGCCCTCGACGTTCTTGCCGAGTGCGACCAGCATGGGGTGGTCGTCCTCGGCGGCGTCCGCGAGGCGCAGCACATCACCGAGGTTGACCATCTCGCGGTCGCTGTTGGGGATCTCGATGCCGACCGCGGACTTCCCCGGGATCGGGGAGATGATCCGGACGTCCGGGCTGGCGACGGCGTACGCGATGTTCTTGGCGAGCGCCGTGATCCGCTCGACCTTCACGGCCGGGCCGAGCTCCACCTCGTACCGCGTCACCGTGGGCCCGCGGGTGAAACCGGTGACGGCCGCGTCGACCTTGAACTCGGTGAAGACGGTGGTCAGCGACGCGACGATCGCGTCGTTGGCGGCGCTGCGGGTCTTGCCGGGGCCGCCGCGCTCCAGCAGGTCGAGCGAGGGCAGTGAGTACGTGATGTCGCCGGAGAGCTGGAGCTGCTCGGCGCGGGACGGCAGCGGCTGCGACTCCGACCGCTCGGGCGCCGGCTTGGTCAGGTCGGGTACGCCACCGGAGGGCGAGGACGCCTTCTCCCCGGGCCTCCGGGCGGGCTCGGCCTCCCTGGCCCCCGGCACCGGGGTGCCGGTGCGCTCACGGTCCACGGAGACGCCCTGGGTGAGGTCCGCGACGACGGGCGAGGGCGGCATGCCGTTGAGCACGGCGCCGTCCAGCGCGGCGGCAGCGGCGGCGGCGACGTCCACCGCGTCCATGGTGCGGTTCATCGCGGGCTGCGCGGAGGGCCGGCGCGGCCGGCTGCGGCGCTTGGCGAGGGCTTCGGCCTCGACCTGATCGGTGTCGTACACCTCGGACGGCTCGGGCGCAGCGGAACGCCGGGGGGAGCGCCGGGAGCCGGCCGGCAGCGCCTCGCGCCACTGCTCGTCGTACCGCTCGTCGTCGCTCTCGTCCTGCGCGTCGGGGTCGTACACGGGGTCGACGATGCCCAGCCAGACACCGAGCTGCCGCAGCCGCTGCGGAATGGCGTTCACCGGGGTCGCCGTGACAACGAGCAGCCCGAAGACCGTGAGCAGCAGGAGCAGCGGGACGGCGAGCACCTCGCCCATGGTGAAGATCAGCGGTTTGGACGCGGCCCAGCCGATCAGCCCTCCCGCGTCCTGCATGGCCTCGGTGCCGTCCTCGCGCCCGGGTGATCCGCAGGCGATGTGGACCTGACCGAGGATCCCGATGACCAGCGCGGACAGTCCGATGACGATCCGGCCGTTGGCCTCGGGCTTCTCGGGATAGAGGATCAGCCGTACGGCGATGGCGCCCAGCAGTATCGGTACGAGCAGGTCGAGCCGGCCGAAGGCCCCGGTGACGAGCATCTCGACGAGGTCGCCGACGGGACCGCGCAGATTCGACCAGGTGCCGGCGGCGACGATCAGCGCGAGGCCGAGCAGCAGCAGTGCGACACCGTCCTTGCGGTGCGCGGGGTCGAGCCCCTTGGCGCCGCGCCCTATGCCGCGGAACATCGCGCCGATGGCGTGTGCCGCACCGAGCCACACAGCGCGCACCAGGCGGTACACACCGCCGGTGGGCGAGGGCGCCGGTCTGGGAGCGGCCGCCTTCTTGGCCACCGCCTTCTTCGGGGGCGCGCCCTTCCTGGCAGCTGCCTTCTTCGCGGGCGCGGCTTTCTTCGCCGGACCCGGGCCACCGCCGACGCGCTTCGCGGTGCCCGCCGTGCCCTGGGAACCCTTGCCGGACGTACGTGAGGCCATGGGCCGAGGTTACCGGTGTCCGCGGCCGTGAACACGTGCGCGTGCCCGTTCACCCGACCGTGTCGCCCTGCGGAGGACCCGAACTGACGCGCCCTCATCCGTCCCGCACCGCACCCGGACCACCGACCGGCCCACCCCGGAGGCCAGTTGCCACCGTCGGGGCGTGAAGACACCGGACGGGAAAGGGCGGTACGGGCGGGGACCCGACGCGTTACGAGGGAAGTGGGGCCGGTCCGCCGTTGGTGCCGGGCTCCAGGGCGTCCAGCGCCCGGCGCAGCCCGGTCAGCTTCCGTTCGAGATGGGCGGCGGTGGCCACCGCTCCGGCGTCCGCCGACTCGTCGTCGAGCTGCTTGGACAGCGCCTCGGCCTGCTCCTCGACGGCCGCGAGCCGTGCGGAGAGTTCGGCCAGCAGGCCGGCGGGCTCCTTCTCGTGGTTCGCACCGGCGGGCACGCCGCCTTCGAGCTGGAGCCGCAGCAGCGCCGCCTGCTCCCGGAGCTGGCAGTTCTTCATGTACAGCTCGACGAAGACCGAGACCTTCGCACGCAGCACCCACGGGTCGAACGGCTTCGAGATGTAGTCCACCGCGCCGGCCGCATAACCCCGGAAGGTGTGATGCGGACCGTGATTGATCGCGGTGAGGAAGATGATCGGGATGTCCCGGGTCCGTTCCCGCCGCTTGATGTGCGCGGCGGTTTCGAAACCGTCCATGCCCGGCATCTGCACATCCAGCAGAATGACCGCAAAGTCGTCCGTGAGCAGCGCTTTGAGCGCTTCCTCCCCTGACGATGCCCGCACCAGTGTCTGATCGAGCGCAGAGAGGATGGCCTCCAGCGCCAGCAGATTCTCCGGCCGGTCATCGACCAGGAGGATCTTGGCCTTCGGCACCATGGCCCGTCCTCCTCGCCCCGGAATTGCACCGGGCGCCGCCCCAAGGGACGACTCCCTTACGCCGTCCGTCCTTGTGCCGGTCATGGTAGCCGCACCCCGCCCGTCACCACACCCTGTCACCGCGATGTCACTGTGCACATACCAGAAACGCGGCGAGAGACCAAAAGGTTCCCCGGAAACCGCGCTCCCACACCACTTCGGACAGACTCGATCAACAAATCATCATTGATTCGCTCAATCGGCGATCACTCTCCGCGCATCCATCCCTCCATGACGGAAAGAAGATGATCAGGGTCGACCGGCTTGGTGACGTAGTCGGAGGCTCCGGACTCGATCGCCTTCTCCCGGTCGCCCTTCATCGCCTTGGCCGTCAGCGCGACGATCGGCAGCCCCGCGAACTGCGGCATCCTGCGGATGGCGGATGTCGTCGCGTAGCCGTCCATCTCCGGCATCATGATGTCCATCAGCACGACCGTCACATCGTCGTGCTGTTCGAGGACTTCGATCCCCTCGCGCCCGTTCTCCGCGTACAGAACCGCCAGCCCGTGCTGCTCCAGCACGCTGGTGAGCGCGAAGACGTTCCGGATGTCGTCGTCGACGATCAGCACCTTCTCGCCGCTGAACCGGTAGGTCCTGCGGACCTCGGGCTCCTCCTGGACCGCAGGCGTCCAAGGCTCCTGCGGGGCGCTCTGGGCGGCCTGGGAGGCCGCGGGGGCCGCCGGCAGCGCGGGCTGCTGCCCGGAGCCGTCCAGAGCCTTGCGGCGGCGCCTGAACAGCCCTGCCGCGCCGCTCTGATCGTGGCCGCCCCCCTGGCGGTCCATCTCCCGTCCGAAGTCCTGGAAGCTCTCTCCGAGCCCCTGACCGGCCTCGGGCAGCCGCCCGCCCCCGACCGGGGCACCGTGCATCTCGATGGGCCCGGGGCCGATCTGCGGGTAGCCCTGCGGCGGGAGTTCGCTCGGGTGCAGCGGCAGGTACAGCGTGAACGTCGAGCCCCGGCCGGGCTCGCTCGCCGCGTGGATCTCGCCGCCCAGCAGGCGGGCGATCTCCCGGCTGATGGAGAGGCCGAGGCCCGTACCGCCGTACTTGCGGCTGGTCGTGCCGTCCGCCTGCTTGAATGCCTCGAAGATCACCAGCATCTTGCTGGATGCGATCCCGATTCCGGTGTCGGTCACCGAGAACGCGATCAGGTCGGCGTCGGCGTCACGCAGTGAACCGGCCTCCAGCAGCTGTTCGCGGATGGCGTTCGGCACCTCCGCCCCCGCGTGCCGGATCACCAGCTCGACAGCACCGCTGTCGGTGAACTTCACCGCGTTGGACAGGAGGTTGCGCAGCACCTGGAGCAGCCGCTGTTCGTCGGTGTGCAGCGTCGCCGGCAGTTCCGGCGACACCCGGACGGAGAAATCGAGGCCCTTTTCCGCGGTGAGCGGCCGGAATGTCGCCTCCACGTAATCGACCAGCTGAACCAGCGCGATCCGGGTGGGGCTGACGTCCATCTTGCCCGCCTCGACCTTCGACAGATCGAGGATGTCGTTGATCAGCTGCAGCAGATCGGACCCCGCGCCGTGGATCGTCTCGGCGAATTCCACCTGCTTCGGTGACAGGTTGCCCTCGGCGTTGTCCGCCAGCAATTTGGCCAGAATGAGCAGCGAGTTGAGCGGCGTACGCAGCTCGTGCGACATGTTGGCGAGGAACTCCGACTTGTAGCGCATCGAGACCGCGAGCTGCTCGGCGCGCTCCTCCAGGACCTGTCGCGCCTCCTCGATCTCGGTGTTCTTGACCTCGATGTCGCGGTTCTGCTGGGCGAGCAGCTCGGCCTTCTCCTCCAGTTCCGCGTTGGACGCCTGGAGGGCTTTCTGCCGGTTCTCCAACTCCTGGGAACGGTCGCGCAATTGCTCGGTCAGTTCCTGGGACTGCTCCAGCAGCTTCTCGGTCGTCGTGTTGACGCTGATGGTGTTGACGCTCGTGGCGATCATCTCGGCGAGCTGGTTGAGGAAGTCCCGCTGGATATGGGTGAACGGCTGGAACGAGGCCAGTTCGATCACTCCGAGCACCTTCCCCTCGAAGAGCACCGGCAGCACGATCACATGCGCGGGCGGCGCCTCACCGAGGCCGGAGGAGATCTTCAGGTAGCCCGGCGGGACGTTGTCCACCTGGATCGTCCGCTTCTCCTCCGCGGCCGTGCCGATGAGCGTCTCACCGGGCCGGAAGGACGTCGGCATGGAGCCGGCGGAGTAGCCGTAGCTGCCCCGCATCCGGAGCACGTACGCGCCCTCCTTGTCGCCCTCGGCACCCAGCGCGTCGGTGTCGCCGGTGGCCATGGCCAGGAAGAACGCGCCGTGCTGCGCGGAAACGACCGGGGTCAGCTCGCTCATGATCAGTGAGGCCACGTCGTCGAGATCGCGCCGCCCCTGCATCAGGCCGGAGATCCGGGCGAGGTTGCCCTTGAGCCAGTCCTGCTCCTTGTTGGTCGCCGTGGTGTCGCGCAGGTTGGCGATCATCGTGTTGATGTTGCCCTGAAGGGCCTGGATCTCGCCGGCGGCGTCCACGTCGATCTTCAGGTTGAGGTCGCCGCGGGTCACCGCGGTGGCGACGGCCGCGATGGCGCGCACCTGACGGGTCAGGTTGCCTGCCATCTCGTTCACGGACTCGGTGAGGTCGCGCCAGGTGCCGTCGACGCCCCGGACCCGTGCCTGGCCGCCCAGCTGCCCCTCGGTACCCACTTCGCGGGCCACCCGGGTGACCTGCTCGGCGAACGAGGACAGCTGGTCGACCATCGTGTTGATGGTGTTCTTCAGCTCCTGGATCTCACCGCGGGCATCGATGTCGATCTTCTTGGTGAGATCGCCCTTCGCGATGGCCGTGGTGACGGTGGCGATCTGGCGCACCTGACCGGTCAGGTTGGACGCCATCGAGTTCACGGACTCGGTGAGATCCTTCCAGGTACCGGCGACCCCGGGGACGCGTGCCTGGCCGCCCAGTTCGCCCTCGGTACCCACCTCGCGGGCGACTCGCGTCACCTCGTCCGCGAACGAGGACAGGGTCGTCACCATCGTGTTGACGGTGTCCGCCAGTTCGGCCACCTCACCGCGAGCCTCGACGGTGACCTTCTTCGTCAGATCGCCGTTGGCGACGGCGGAGGAGACCCGGGAGATGTTCCGCACCTGGCTGGTCAGGTTGTTGGCCATCAGGTTGACGTTCTCGCTGAGGTCCTTCCAGATGCCCGTGGCCCCGCGCACCCGGGCCTGGCCGCCGAGGATGCCCTCGGTACCCACCTCCCGGGCGACCCGCGTCACCTCGTCACCGAAGTTCATCAGCTGGTCGACCATCGTGTTGACGGTCGTGACCAGTTCGAGGATCTCGCCCTTGGCGTCGACGGTGATCTTCTTGGAGAGATCGCCCTTGGCGACCGCGGTGGTGACCTCGGCGATGTTGCGGACCTGGAGGGTCAGGTTGTTGGCCATGCCGTTGACGGACTGCGTGAGGTCCTTCCACGTACCGGACACGCCCTGCACCTCGGCCTGACCGCCGAGAATGCCCTCCGTGCCCACCTCGCGGGCGACCCTGGTCACCTGCTCCGCGAAGTTCGAGAGCTGGTCGACCATCGTGTTGAGGGTGTTCTTCAGCTCCAGGATCTCGCCGCGCGCGTCCACGTCGATCTTCTGCGACAGGTCACCGCGCGCCACCGCCGTGGCGACCTGCGCGATGTTACGGACCTGAGCGGTGAGGTTCCCCGCCATGCCGTTCACCGAGTCGGTCAGGTCCCGCCACACCCCGGCCACGCCGGGCACCTGCGCCTGGCCGCCGAGCCGCCCGTCCGTGCCCACCTCGCGGGCCACCCGGGTCACCTGCTCGGCGAAGGCGGAGAGCTGGTCGACCATCGTGTTGATGGTGTTCTTCAGCTCCAGGATCTCGCCGCGCGCGTCCACGTCGATCTTCTGCGACAGGTCGCCCCGCGCGACCGCGGTGGTCACCTGGGCGATCTGGCGCACCTGGGAGGTCAGGTTCCCCGCCATGAAGTTGACGGAGTCGGTGAGCTCCTTCCACGTACCGGAGACGCCGTCGACGCGCGCCTGGCCGCCGAGGCGGCCCTCCGTGCCCACGTCCCGCGCCATCCGCGTCACCTGATCCGCGAACGACGACAGCTGCGCCACCATCGTGTTCACGGTGTTCTTCAGTTCGAGCATCTCGCCCGCGACATCGACGGTGACCTTCTGCGACAGGTCGCCGTTGGCGACCGCCGTCGTCACCTGCGCGATGTCCCGCACCTGGCCCGTCAGGTTCCGGAACGCCGTGTTCACGGAGTCCGTGAGGTCCTTCCAGGTACCGGCCGCACCGGGCACCTCCGCCTGGCCGCCCAGCCGGCCCTCGACGCCGACCTCCCGGGCCACCCGGGTCACTTCGGAACCGAATGACTGGAGCTGGTCGACCATCGTGTTGACGGTGTTCTTGAGTTCGAGCATCTCGCCGGCCACGTCGACCGTGACCTTCTGCGTCATGTCACCGCTGGCCACCGCCGTGGTCACCTGCGCGATGTCCCGCACCTGGGTCGTCAGGTTGCGGAAGACGGTGTTCACCGAGTCGGTGAGGTCCTTCCACGTCCCGGCGGCACCCGGTACCTGCGCCTGGCCGCCGAGCACACCCCCGCCGCCGACCTCGCTCGCCACTCGCGTGACCTCGTCGGCGAAGGTGCGCAGCGTCTCGGTCATCTGGTTGATGGTCTCGGCGAGCTGGGCGACCTCGCCGCGCGCGCTCACCCGGACCTTCTGCGACAGGTCGCCGTTGGCGACCGCCGTCGTCACCTCGGCGATGCCGCGCACCTGGGAGGTGAGGTTGCCCGCCATCGTGTTGACGGAGTCGGTCAGGTCCTTCCACACACCGGCCACGCCCGGCACGGTCGCCTGCCCGCCCAGCTCGCCCTCGGTGCCCACCTCGCGGGCGACGCGGGTCACCTCGGAGGAGAACGACGACAGCTGGTCGACCATGGTGTTCACGGTGTTCTTCAGCTGAAGCATCTCGCCGGCCACATGGACGGTGACCTTCCGCGACAGGTCGCCCTTGGCGACCGCCGTCGTCACCAGGGCGATGTCCCGCACCTGCGCGGTCAGCCGGTACGCCATGGTGTTCACGGAGTCCGTGAGGTCCTTCCAGGACCCGGACATGCCGCGCACCTGGGCCTGCCCGCCCAGCTTGCCCTCGGTCCCCACCTCGACCGCGACCCGCGTCACCTGCTCGGTGAACGCCGCCAGCTGGTCGACGAGGTTGTTGACCGTACGGGCGACCTTCAGGAACTCGCCGCGCAGCGGCCGTACCGTCTCGTCGGTGGTGTGCGAGCGGAGCTCCATCCGCTGCTCCAGGTCACCGTCGGCCACCGCCGACAGCACCCGCCCGACCTCCGACACCGGTCGCGCGAGATCGTCGACCAGCTCGTTGGAAGCGTCGATCGCGGCGGCCCAGGCCCCTTCGCAGGCGCCGGTCTCCAGCCGCTCGGTGAGCTTGCCCTCGCGCCCGACCACCCGTCGTACCCGGGCGAGCTCACCCGTGAGATGGACGTTGCGGTCGGCGACCTCGTTGAAGACGGCGGCGACCTCCGCCATCACACCGTCGCCGGAGACTGTCAGGCGCCTGCGGAAATTCCCGTCACGCATGGCCACCAGACCGGCCAGCAGTCTGTTGAGCGCTGCCGCGTCGACTTCGATGGTTCCATTGCGCTGCTTCTTCACGGACTGTCCGCCTTTAGTGCGCGTGCCTGTTCCCCGCGCCGCCACGCCAGACTCCACCGTGTCCCTCCCGCAGGGTTGACCGTATCGCTCGGTGCTTCTCTGGGAGCTTGCCCAGATCCTCAATGGCTCACCGCCACAGCCCACCGTTGACGGGTGACTATGCGGACGTCAAATCGTTGAAACCTACCAGGCCGGACCCGGTCGGGGTGGAACGTCCAATGGTTGCCCCACATACCTCTGTTGGGAAGCCCACACTTGTCCGGTCACAGGCCCGTATCCGTCCGTCCTTGCCAGAAGTCCGCCCTCGTGTACCCGGTACGCGAACGGAGCGTCTAGCCTGGCAAGCGAATCGAAGCAACTAAAAACGGGCACAGGACTCGGGGAAGCGACGAGACACCATATGGGGAGTGCTGTGATCACGGCGCGCGCGGCTGCCACCTTCGACCCGGTCGGGCGCTCCGTCGCGACCGCCCGCGCCTTTGTCCGCGACACCCTCCAGGGATGGGGATACACGGACGTCGTCGACGATGCCGTCGTCCTCACCAGCGAGCTGGTCACCAATGCGGTGGTCCACGCGGGCACCGCCGCAGATGTGTTGTGCCTTCGTACGGAGGACGGCGTCCGGGTCGAGATCTCGGACCACTATCCGGAACGGGAGATCCCGCTCCAGTCGACCGGTCCCGATTTCGGCAGCCCGGACCGGGAGGGCGGCCGCGGTCTGCTGCTGTGCGCCGCGCTCGCCTCGCGCTGGGGCGTCGAGTACTCCCCCGCGCACAAGCACGTCTGGTTCCAGCTCGACCTCCCCGACCGCCCGGTGGGCATCCGTTCCGCGGGCCCACTGCTCCCCGTCGGCCTGCTCCCGGTCACCGACGAACGTGTTCGGGTCGCCGTCGTCCAGATCGACAGCCTCGGCGCCATCGCCGCGTGGAACGACGACGCCGCGTACCTGTTCGGTTACGCGGCGGACCAGGTCGTCGGCAAGCAGCTCACCGACCTCACCGCCTGGCCGCAGACCCCCGGAACCAACACCGGCATCGCCGACGCGCTCCGTCTCTCCCGCTGGGAGGGCAGCTACGGCATCCGGGGCGCCGACGGCCGCACGATCCCGGTCTACGGCTCCCACCTGCGCGTACGGGACACCCAGGGCGAACCGTCGACGGTCTGCCTCCTGGTCCGCGACTACGAGCGGGCGGTGCTCCAGTCACCGGTGCGCACGCCCGTCACCGACGCCGGCACGGAGAGCCGCAAGACGGACCCCTTCGAGGTCTTCATCGGCTCCCCAGCCCCCGACGACCTCGACGGCCTGCTCCAGCGCACCGTGGAGCGGGCCCGCGACATGCTCGACGCAGACGCGGCGTTCCTGCTGCTGGCCACCGACGACGAGACCGAGCTGGAGGTACGGGCCACGACCGGCCTGCCCTCAGCCCGCCAGCGCTTCGCCCGCGTCCCCGTGGAGGCCGGCACCGGGCGGTACGGCTCGGCCCGCATGCCCGCGGTCCACGAGGACCTCGACGCCGTCCCGGGCGCCGTCCCGCTCCTCGGTAACACCGGTATGCGTTCGGTGGTCACCGTCCCACTGAAGGTCGAGGGCCGTCTGACGGGCTCCCTGGGCGTCGCGGCGGAGGCGGCGGGCCGGTACTCGAACGAGGAGGCCCTGCGCCTCCAGTTCGCGGCGGACCGGATCGCGCTGGCCGTCGAGTCGGCCCGCCTGGGCGAACTGGAACGGCTGCGGCGCGGTTCCCTCTCCTTCCTCGTCGAGGCATCGGACCTCCTGGCGGGCACGCTCGACCGCGACCAGACCCTGGCCCTGATGGCCCAGATGACGGTCCCCACCCTGGCCACCTGGTGCGCCGTCTACACGATCGCCGACCAGTCCTCGGACCCGTACCTCTCGTACGTGCTGCACGAGGACGAGGAGCTCATCGACGGCCTCAAGGCCCTGCTCTCCAAGATCGCCCCGCCCGACCCGGTGCCGGCTCCCGGCGCCCGTTCCTGGTCGGCCCCTTCCGAGGCGGCCCATCAGGCGGCCCTGCGCACCTCCATGCGCAGCATCGGCCTCGGTGACGCGGGCAGCCTGGGCGCGGGCATCCGTACGACGCTCGCGACCGCGGCCGCGGTCGGCGGGGAGACGGTGGTCCTTCCGCTGGTCGCCCGCAACCGCGTCATCGGCATGCTCACGCTGGGCAAACCGTCCGACGACCATTTCCGCCAGGAGATCCTGGAACTGGCCGAGGACCTGTCCCGCCGGGCGGCCCTGGCACTCGACAACGCCCGCCTCTACTCGGAGCGCATGGCGATCAGCCAGTCCCTGCAGCGCAGCCTGCTGCCGCCGGGCCTGCCGGACGTGCCCAATGTCGAGATCGAGGTCATCTACCGGGCAGCCGGCGAGGGCAACGAGGTCGGCGGCGACTTCTACGACGTCTTCCCGATCCAGGACGGCGCCTACGGGTTCGCCATCGGTGACGTCTGCGGAACGGGTCCCGAGGCCGCAGCGGTGACGGGCCTGGCCCGCCACGCCCTGCGCCTGCTCGCACGTGAGGGCTTCGGCGGCCCCGCCGTCCTGGAGCGGCTCAACGCCGCCATCCTCGACGAGGGAGCCCGCAGCCGCTTCCTGACCCTGCTGTACGGGGAGCTGTGGCCCCAGGAGGACGGCAGCGCGCTGCTGAAGGTGGTCTGCGCGGGCCACCCGCTGCCGTTGCGGCTGCGCCAGGACGGGTCGGTCGAGGCAGCGGCCGACCCGCAGCCGCTGCTGGGCGTCATCGAGGACCTGGAGCTGTACGAGCAGACGGTGACTCTCGATCCGGGCGATGTCCTGCTGTGCGTGACCGACGGCGTCACCGAACGCCGTGAGGGCACCCGGATGCTCGGCGACGACGGTCTGGCGGACGTACTGGCCACCTGTACCGGCCTGACGGCCGGCGCGGTGGCGGCACGTATTCTGCGGGCGGTCGAGCGGTTCGCCGCGGACCCGGCCTCGGACGACATGGCCATCCTGGCGATGCGCGTCCCGGAGCCCCAGGCGGGTCGGGCTCTGCCGGGCGGTTCTGCGGACCGGTAGGACCGGTACGGCGCGCGGGGCAACGGGTGCCGGTAACGGCCTGCTCAGCCGGTGTGCGCCACCAAGGCGTCGATGAGGCGGGGCCAGAGCTCACGGGGGCGGTCGTGGCCCATGTCGGGGATCATCAGCAGTTCGGCGCCCGGTACCAGCTCTGCGGTGCGCCTCCCGCCGCCGGGGTCGATCAGGGTGTCGTCCAGTCCGTGGATCACCAGCGTCGGCGTGCGCAGTTCTCGGAGCGCGTCCGCGCGTGAACCGCTGAGGACCATCGCGCCGAGCTGTCGCCCGATTCCCGCGGGGTAGTAGGAGCGGTCGTAACTGTCGGCCGCCAGCTCCCGCAGCGCCACGGCATCGCCGTACCGCTTGGAGGCCCACACGAGCTCCTTCTCCGCCGCCGCGACATATCGCTCACGGTCTGCGGGCTTCGGGCTGAACAGGACCGCCTGGGCCTCCGGGCCGGCTGTCCCGTATTCGCTCTCGCCGGTCGAGGACATCATCGACGTCAGGGAGAGCACCCGCTCCGGGCAAGCGATTGCCATTGTCTGCGCGATCATCCCGCCCATCGAGGCACCGACCACGTGCGCGCGTTCGATGCCGAGCGCGGTGAGCAGACCGAGACCGTCATCGGCCATGTCGCGTAGCCGGTAGGGAACCATCGCCAGGGCGGCGGGGATGTCGCCCGAGGTGACGGCCGCGATGAACGCGCCCATGTCCACGGGGTAATCGTCGAACTTGGTGGACAGCCCGCAGTCGCGGTTGTCGTACCGGATCACGTAGCGGCCACGGTCTGCGAGCGCCCGGCAGAAGTCCTCGTGCCAGGCGAGCATCTGTGCCCCGAAACCCATCACGAGCAGAACCGGGGGGTCTTCGGGGTCCCCGAAGCTCTCGTACGCGATGGAGACCTCGGAAGACACGTCAATGAGCGACATGCGTGGAGCATGTCATCTCCGGCTGCGGCGCGCACTCAGAATTCTGGGCCTACCTGATACGCGAAAGGCCCCCACCACACGGTGGGGGCCTTTCGTCTGTACGAGCCCCAATGCGGAATCGAACCGCAGACCTTCTCCTTACCATGGAGACGCTCTACCGACTGAGCTATTGGGGCCTTGCTGCCCTGCGGCAACGAGCTAAAGCATACCCTGAATCGGAGGGTGCGCAAAACTGCCTGACATGCCATCACCCGGCCCTCGCCAAGGCCCGTCCGGGCCCGGACGGGCCTTGGCCGGCAGGCACACCAGGTACCGGGTGCCCGTTCGGGAACGCAGAAAAGCCCCGTGCCACAAGGGCACGGGGCTTAACTATTAAAAGGAGTTCGGCGGCGTCCTACTCTCCCACAGGGTCCCCCCTGCAGTACCATCGGCGCTGAAAGGCTTAGCTTCCGGGTTCGAAATGTAACCGGGCGTTTCCCTAACGCAATGACCACCGAAACACTATGAAATTAACCAACACCGGAACAAAACACGGCCGTTCGTTATTTCAGAACTAACACAGTGGACGCGAGCAACTGAGGACAAGCCCTCGGCCTATTAGTACCAGTCAGCTCCACCCGTTACCGGGCTTCCACATCTGGCCTATCAAC